>NZ_JBRILW010000010.1:0-157435 GCF_052977125.1 Shewanella sp. 30m-14
ATTAAATGGTATCGCAAAGCGGCTGAGCAAGGCGTTGCAGACGCGCAATATACACTCGGGACCATATATGATTATGGGATTGATGTACCGCAGAACAGACAAGAAGCACTGGATTGGTATTACCTGGCCGCAGAGCAAAATCATGTCGATGCACTTTATGCTATCGGCATGATCTTTCATTCAACCAAGGAAGATTATCCGGAAGCAATCTATTGGATTAGAAAAGCCGCAGATAAGGGCCTTGATGAAGCACAGTATGATTTGGCTAGAATGCTTTCTTTCGGGATAGGAATTGAGGAAAACAAACAGCAAGCGTTTATTTGGTATCTGAAAGCCGCAGAGCAAGGCCATGTTGCAGCCCAATTTTATGTTGGTTCTGCCTATGATTTTGCGCAAGGAGTTGCAGAAAACAAAGCAAACGCTTTTGTTTGGTATCAGAAGGCGGCTAATGAGGGGTATGCAAAAGCCCAGTTTTACTTAGGCTCAATGTACGAGCTCGGGGAAGGTACGACAGTTAACAATGCGACAGCCATAAGGTGGTATTTGAAAGCGGCAGAACAAGGGCTACCCGATGCGCAGCATAGCCTTGGGGTGATGTTTGAACTGGGCGATGGAGTGGTCAAAAACATGCCTGAAGCAATAACATGGTACACGGCTGCAGCCAAGCAAGGAAATGCTGAATCACAGTATGTATTGGGCACCATATATGAATCGGATAAGAGTGAACCACTGAATCTACATATTGCAGACATGTGGTATCAAAGTGCAGCGGCGCAGGGACATCAGAAAGCGCTAGAAGCGTTAAAGCAAAATTCCACGGAACCTCGCACAGTGCATTGATGCGCATTGATGTCTGGTGTTTCGATTTGACTAACAAGCCACCCATTATAAATCCGAACTCATTTCTGGACAAAAGTCAGTTGGAGCTTGCAACTCGACTAGCCCTTACAGCGATATCAAACTTCGTTTGATTACAAAGCCCCAAAAGACTCGATATATTTTGGTTAAGAGTGGCATCCAACAAAAGTGGTTCCAATGGCCTGCGGCCAGCGCATGTGCAGACACTTCTGAGACTCGCTGCAAGCACGTCCATGTGAGCTCAACGAAAACATCCATGTTTTCGACGGTCTCAGCTGTATCTACACCGAGTTGGAACAGCATAATCTTTAATGTTTAGAGTTACGGCTAAAGCTCTAGCTCGTTTTTGGACATAAATTGGTTAGAGTCAAAGCTCTTAAAGTGATAAGTCTCATTAGGGAAGGTATGGCAAGGCCATACACAGTAACGCCCCGCTTAAATGTCTGCAATTCAGTCTAATCCAGTTTTTAAAGAAACTTATCAGCAATTAGTGGCAGCAGGGAAGCCAAAGAAAGTAGCGATAATTGCGTGCATCCGAAAGATGGTTGTAACGTTAAACTCAATGCTAAGAGATGGTGTAATGTGGGAAGCGCCAAAAACTCAAATATAGCTATTGACGCCATAGTCTCTTGTTATATAAATTACCCGGGTAAATTTAGTGAAATATCAAATAGCTTAGAATCCATTTCTTCCAATTTATCTAGGTGCATTTTGCTGTGTGAGTGCTCTTTAGTCCAGTTAAGCTCTTCTTTAATCTCTGCGATGTCAGACTTAATTTCAAATAAAGCTTCAAGAATTCCCTCATTTAGAGATACTAATTGTTGTAGATATTGATTTGTTTCTTCATTCATCATAATTCTCCATTTTCACCATTTAAATAACGCCAAACTAAGGTGTTAACAACGCTAACACCTTACCTAAACCACTGTGCGATAAACACTAAAACAGACATGAAGTGAAAGCGCCAAGCGTTGTGAATCACTCTTAAATTTCTCGTTAGCCTTCAATTTCCAAGGACATTTGTTCGATGATTTTGTCTTTATATACGCCGTTTTCTAATGAATTAAGAAAAAAGTTTGTTACGTTCAACGCGACACGACAACACCACTCACAGAACTTCGTAGTTTCAATGCTATAAAGCCAACTATCTGCCTCATCGAATGTTTCTAGTACACCTATACTGACTAAATAATTTATTTGTGTCTTAGGCCGGGGATACTCTACGTTAATCGTAACTCCATTTTCGCCTATCACTCGCTCAGATATAATTACTTCTGGAGCACGATGTATGACTGCATTTCTCAGCTTCCTTAGGACTTCAAAATCTCGGTCTGGGTGAGAGTTAGGACGGAACTTCTGGCGTGAAAAGATACCCTTAGCTTTTTTATATTTTTGTGAAATCGAAACTTTATAAGCATCTCGCCCAGTTACGAGCCTTTTTAAATCGTCATACATTCGCCTCTCTCTATCAGATAACCTACCGCTGCAAAATAGTTCTCGGGAGCATAAAGACTCATTGATAAATGATTCGATAGTGCTAAATGAATACGTCAAACAGACAATTGCTAAGTCCGGATTATTGCGAATGTTATCTCTGGCATACTTTGCTATTGAATAAAACCGACGATGAGCGAAATGAACTTTTCTACCTCTAATAACCTTGCCTTTTAATTCTTCCACTTTCTCTCCTTGAAGGCTAACGTCTTATTATCCAGCGTCTCGGATAAATCCCTGCGATTTATTAAAAGAGTGTCAAAGCTAGCAATGTAAACTATTGATGTAAATAGGTTAACCTACTGATGCCAACAAGATGGTTGAATGTACTGCCCCCGTAAAGTAATGCAGAACATTTATCGGGTTTCTTGTAAGATTAAAGCGGAAATCTAACTGTATGATAAGAAATTGCTATTTCAGTTGTTAAAAATTTATCGATGCAATTATTTCACTTTCTAGCGTTGATAAATCTGTCTGATTCATCAAGCTAATTATACCTGTATAGGATTACAGTTATTTGGGGTTGTTCTAGGAAGGTAGAATCGCAAGAATTGAGCTTAAAGAAAAAAGGACAGGCATAACTTATGATGTACGCAAAACCTTTCACATTAGCTTTTCTATGGACAAAGCTTTACTTGTGCCATTTACCATTTTAATTCGTGAAAATGACTTTGGGGCATTTCCAAGCTAGCAGTCAAACCTGCACGGCCCAAATGAAGGCACCAATTATCCGGTGTAGATACGGCCGTGACCGTCCATGACAGGGATGTCATGGCCGAGCTTCCAAGGATGGACTTGCAGCGTGTCACGGCAGTGTCTGCACATCCGCTCGCTGCAGGCGATTAATAACTCTAAAGCGACAATTTTAAATTAGCAGCCCTGTAGCCACAGCTCAGACAAAAAATGTAATCAGTCTTCATTCGAAGGCTAACGAGCTTTGGGGCATTTCCAAGCTAGCAATCAAACCTGCACGGCCCAAATGAAGGCACCAACTATCCGGTGTAGATACAGCCGTGACCGTCCATGACATGGACGTCATGGCCGAGCTTCCAAGGATGGACTTGTTGCGTGTCACGGCAGTATCTGCACATGCGCCCGCTGCAGGCGATTGGTAACGGTGAAGCGACAATTGAGAACTCGCTCCCCCGTAGCAACTTCCCAAAAAATGTAATCAGCCTTCATTCGAAGGCTAGCTAACTTTGGGGCAAAACTTAGCTACTGAACGTGCAGATAACACCAATTCCCCATCGGAGTTGCCGAGGTCATTGAAGAACAATCTCGTGATTGAGGCATGGATGCCGAAATAGCCTTAGGTGAGCCATGGACGGCGAATATGAGGCGATAGAGATTTTCGAAGATGAGTGAGGGTCAACAACTCCGTCGGGGCGTCATGGTGGATGCAAGGAGGATAAGGACGAGCAGTCCTCCTTGCCCAGGTGTGGGATGGAATCCCACGACGTTTATCAAGCGCAGCTTGATTGCTTAAGTTCAGGCGCAGCCTGATACCCTACCTAGGGCTAAAACCCAGCCCAACGGGTTAAAGGTTAGGTTGATACTCAAACCCTGCTTGTGCTTCGCTATCACTAAAGCTAGCGATTTTTTGCTTACGCAACATGGTGCTGTTGATTAATGAGCCTGGGAACATCTCAATCGCATTGTTAAAGTCTTCTACGTTGGCATTGAAAATGCGAATTGCTGCGCCAATCTGCTCTTGTTGCTCACTTATTTCAGCCATCAGCTTCATGTACACATCAGAGGCTTTTAGCTCTGGATAAGCCTCTACCGTCACTTTAAGGCCTTGCATCAACTCATTAGTGCGCTGCTCCGCTGCGGCTAGCTTTGCGGTATCTACGCCGGCACTCATATCTGCAATCGCACTACGCAGCTGTGTCACCTGAATTAACACCTCAGATTCATGCAGTTTATACTGCTCAACTAACTGCTCTACCATAGGAATGATTTTATTCTTCTGGCGCTCTTGAGTCAGTACCGACGCCCATGCGCGATCTACCGCATTATGTTTACCAATAATGCCGTTATACACCATGATGATGGCAACAATGACCACAGCTACAATCACTAACCCGATAACTGAGATATCCATTTAGGTTTTCCTTTTCTATATTTTGATTAACTTGCTGATTCTTTATTTTAATTAGCTTTCAAAGCTTGCTTTTAAAAAATGAGATTTCAAATGCGTTTCCTGACTCACTTCTCTTTAGCCTTCAGTCTTTTATCATTTCAAAATGAACTACGCGCTGGCCTTAAAGTTATTGTCGCTAAAGCGCATCATTTCGTGGACTAATTCGAGCATTTGGTTCATTTGTTTTAACTCGGTATGGCCTGCTAACTCTTCTGCGAACGCTTTGGGGTTATCTAAACCGTGTACCCGCTTAATCGCTAACAGGTCATCACTCACCGCTAAACACAGCCTTCCTTGTTGGCCAAACTCTAGTACTGGCTTTTTCAACTGTTTAGCAAATACAGTGAGCTTTTCCTCAACCGCAGGCGACAGCAATCGTGCTGCGCTCATCAGCTCTTTAGCATGGACTCGATATTGGTGATTAAACACATTAGAAGCACTTTTATAGCGTTCTCCTCGGCCTTTAATGCCAAAGTCGTTGCTAATACTCATATCCTGAGCAAAAGGAAAATCTAATAACACACCATGGCGATAATAGCTGTCTCTCACCGTGCGAGTGGTGCTTTTACCATTAGCGTCGGTAGTCGTTTCAGTGCGTTTTATAATGTAGTGAAAACGATAAAGCTGATAATCGAATTGATGAATATCACCTTGATAAGTACTCTTGTATAAGCTTTGAATTTCTCGTAAATCATTACCGCGTTTAAACTCTTTAAAGCTGGCTTGCAACTCTTTAGCCAGCTTTTTGCCCTCAAATGGGACGGCTTGTAAGTTATTATTAAACAATGCATCTTTTAAAAAAATGGTATCTGACAGTTTATTGCGCCACTTCATGCGGCCTCTAAGCCACAGCAGCATAATTACGCCAACGACGCCATTATGTGCTGCAAAACCTGAGCTCGGATACCAGAAACCTAAAAATGAGGCTAAGGTTTCGAAATACATATTCCAATACCAATGCGGCCATTGCGGCAACAAATTCAGCGCCGCGCCCACTGCAGCCATCAATAGCATCCGTCCCCATTGTGGACCTGGGATAGGTAAGCGCTTCCCCTTGTCTTCAAAGAAGCGGGTTAATGATGCCAGCCCCAACATCGGATACCAGATCACACTGTAGCTCAATGCGCTTCTAAGAATGTGCATCACAAAATCAGGAACCACTAATCCCAGCTCGAAAGCCACGGGGAGCAAGGCAAAAAATAGCGAAATCGCGCAGAAAAAACGATACCAGTTATCTTGGTAATCTAACGGGCCTTGGTGATGCTCGACTCCATGCACTAATGCAATCAAGTCCTCTTGGCTTTTTGCTGTTTCAACATCGGTGCGGATCGCAGCAATATTGCGAGTCACTTGAGCGTTATAAGCCAGCATGAACGTTGAACTCCGTATCTTTTACTGCAGTTGCATGTGCAGCTTGTGTGGCGTTTGCATTGCTATTGCTAGCAACACTAATATCACTTACAAAACTGGTATCACTTACAAAATTGTTATCAGACAGACGCATGAGTTCATGGATCGCTTCGAGTAGCTTTTGCACCCGCTTTAGTTCGGTATGTCCGGCAATCTCCTTATAAAATTCATCTGGCGTTTCCAATGAGTGTTTACGTTTTTCAATAATCAGCTTACTGGTAGAGGCTATACACAAACGGCCATCAGTTGATATCTCCACCATAGGCGAGATGAAATTACGATTGAGTTTGAGTAATGCTTGTATCATCGCTGGGGTTAAAAAACGTGCCGCTGTTAACGCACCGCAGGCCTGCACCCGGTATATATCATTAAATGCATTCGATTCCGTTTGATACTTGTCCTGATACACTGAGCCTTTAAGTTTTACCTCATCCTCAGCATCCATGCATAAGCCTTTAGCAAAGGGAAAGTCGAGCAAGATGCCGTAGCGGTCGCGATCTTCATGCACGGTTTTGGTTTTATAGCCACCATTGCCATCTGAGCAGGTTTTAGTGCGTTTAACGGTGTACTGAAAGTGATAAAGCTTATAGTTAAAGCTGTGCTGCTCGCCTTGATATTGCCCTGCAAACATCTGCTGAATGTCACGCGTGCCACTGCCGCGACGAAACTCTGCAAACTGCTTTTCAAGTGCGTCTAGTTTGTCTTCAGGTGCTGGCTTAGTTTGTGTTAAGCCATTATTAAATAACGCATCACACAGGAATATTTTATCTGAAAGGTGTTTACGCCAATTGGCGCGATAATCTAACCATACCCAAGTGAGTGAACTGGCGATTACCAGTATAAACCACAGCGAAAACTGATGGTCATCAACTTCCCCCACGCTAATCACATAGCCAAAACCATAGATCACAGCCCAATAGATTTTCGGCCATTCAGGTACATATATTGTCACCAGAGCCATTGCTGCCACCAGCAGTGTAAAGTTAACTACCATAGGGACAGGCAGCCAGCCGCGCTCGTGGCAAAAACTGGCTAATAATGTACTCAGCGCGACAGGAAGCCAATAGCAAGAGTCATCAATCACTAACTTGGCTACGGGCTCAACTTGTTCATACCAGAGGCGCATAAATATCAAGACGATACACAAGACACAAGCGCTAACTAGTAACCACTTAACAGAGTGCGTTATCTTATCGCGGTAATCCAACGGTCCAGGATGCTGTTTAACTTGAGTGATGACCTCGAGCAGATCATCTTGAGAGATAGCGGCATCAACATCACTGCGTAACTTGGCAATGTGCTTGGCAACTATTTGGTTATGCTGCATTAAAATCCTTGTACAACCACAGACTTGGCAATAAAAAAGAGACGCATTATGCAGAATAAAAGCTAAAATTACAGCGGCTTAAATCACTATTTACAAAGTAGATACAGAATGAGTATTTTATAAAATATAAAACGCGTTACGGCGAGGTCCAGGGGTTGGTAAGGACTAACCTTGTGTAGGTTTTACTCATAAAAAAAGCCAACACTTTAACAGCGTCAGCCTTTTTTATTGTCTAAAAGCAGGACGAGTTAGTCCCAGAGAAACTCTCTAAAGTGCTTACGACAAACAGACTCATAACTCTCATTACCACCAATAGCAACCTGCTCACCTTCACGCATGGGTTTGCCATTGCCATCTAGGCGCACCACCATATTGGCTTTACGGCCGCAGTGACAAATGGTTTTAAGTTCTACAAGCTTGTCTGCCCAGGCGAGTAAATACTGACTGCCGCTAAACAACTCGCCTTGGAAATCTGTTTTAAGGCCATAACACAGCACGGGAATATCGAGTATGTCGACCACGTAGGTTAATTGCTTAACCTGCTCTTTGCTTAAGAATTGTGACTCATCAATCAAGATGCAGTGTAAAGTCTGCGCTTCATGACTAGTGCGTATCATGTCACTCAGGTTGTCATTACTACCAAAAACCTGAGCGTCCGTTTCAATACCAATTCGCGATGCAACTTTACCGACACCATATCGATCGTCAATTGACGCTGTCATCACTAAGGTATGCATTCCGCGTTCACGGTAATTATAAGAAGACTGCAATAACGAAGTTGATTTACCCGCATTCATCGCTGAGTAATAGAAATAGAGCTGCGCCAAACTAAGATCCTTAAAGGTGAATTCGCCGCTAGTTTATCACTATTTTCGATAAAAAATCATCTTAACAATATTGATTCAGTGAGTCGTGTCGCGAATAAAATAAGCCTTAACGCTCCCCGATAAAGCGCTCTACTTTTAAGCAACTTTAGCGGCTAATACTTACATTTCGCTTTAAACAGTTTGTTTTCACTACTTATTACATTTAAACGATGTAAAAAGCCGCTACAGGCAACGAATCACTCACTGTTCCAATATGTGACAAACACAACAAAACTCACACAAAATCCTGCACTGAAGCACAAAATCACTCAAATTAAGACACGTTTAATACGCAAATATTAGATTAGAAGCACAATTATAATAAAGGAAGTACAAATCTATGCATAAGACACTCATTGCAGCGGCTATTACCGCAACCTTAGCCTTGAGCGCTTGCTCGACCACATCAACTCAAAATAGCTCTGCGCCGATGGTGCAAACTCAAAATCCATTTCTACAAGCAAGTCAGCTTCAGTATGAAACCCCTGACTTTAGCAAGATCAATGATGAGCACTTTCAGCCAGCATTAGAACTTGGGATCAAAGACCATTATCAAGAAGTGTTAGCCATTGCTAACAACTCTGACGCTGCGACGTTTGAAAATACCATCATAGCGCTTGAAAAAAGTGGTGAGCTACTGACCCGTACATCAAAGGTGTTCTACAACTTAGCCGGTACAGACAGCAACCCAACACTACGTAAAGTGCAGGGTGAAATGGCGCCCAAGATGGCCGCTCACTCAGATAACATCAATTTGAATCCAGCATTATTCGCTCGCATCGAAACACTCTATAACCAGCGCGAAAGCTTAGGATTATCAGCCGAAGAAAATCGTTTAGTTGAGGTTTACTATAAGCGCTTTGTGCGCGCAGGCGCCAAGCTAACAGAAACCCAAAAACAGCAGATCAGAGTGCTGAACGAAGAGCAATCAACGCTAACCAATGAGTTTGCTCAACGTTTAATGCGTCTAACCAAAGAAATTGCAGTGGTTGTTGACTCAAAAGAGCAACTTGCAGGTTTATCTGATAGCGCCGTTAAAGCGGCTGCTAGCGATGCAGAAGCGAGCGGACATGCTGGAAAATATCAGTTAAATATCACCAATACCACGCGCCAGCCAGTACTGACTCAATTACAAGATAGAGAGCTACGCCAGCAAGTTTGGCAAGCATCTGCTAACCGTGGCCTTGAAGGGGAAAATGAAACGGCTTCATTAGTTGCCCGTCTCGCTCAACTTCGTGCCGAGCGCGCTGCGCTGTTAGGCTTTAATAGCTGGGCTGAATATCGCCTAGCACCACAGATGGCTAAAACGCCGGAAGCGGTTTACAAGATGTTCGGCTCTATGGTGCCTGCAGTGGTAAACAATACCGAAAAAGAAGCGGCAGACATCCAAGCGATGATCAATAAGACTGGCGGTAATTTTGAGTTGGCACCATGGGATTGGGCTTACTACGCAGAATTAGTACGCAAAGAAAAGTACGATTTAGATGAAAGTGCCATTCGCCCGTACTTTGAGTTTGACAGAGTACTAGAAGATGGCGTGTTCTTTACCTTAAAAGCGCTTTATGGCGTGAGCTTAACTCCGCGTCCCGATCTTCCTGTTTATCATGAGGATGTGAAAGCCTACGAAATGTTTGATGAAGATGGCACAAGTATCGCAATCTTCTACGCCGACTACTTCTCTCGTGAAGGTAAGCGCGGCGGAGCATGGATGAGCTCATTTGTTACCCAGTCAGAGCTACTTAACCAAAAGCCTGTTGTGGTTAACGTGATGAATATTAAAAAAGCGCCTAAAGGCGAGCCAACTTTTGTTAGCTACGATGAAGTCACCACCATGTTCCATGAAATGGGACACGGTACTCACGGCATGTTCTCTAAAGTGGTTTACCCTACACTTTCAGGCACGTCTGTATCACGAGATTTCGTTGAATTTCCATCCACATTTGAAGAAGATTGGGCAGCTCACCCTAAAGTGTTAGCCAACTATGCAAAACACTATGAAACTGGTGAGCCCATTCCTGAAGAGTTGCTAAGCAAACTTCTTAAGTCTCGTAGCTTTAACCAAGGCTTTGATACCTTAGAATATATGTCTGCTGCGCTGGTTGATTTAGAGTGGCACTCACTTAACGCGGATGCACCACTACAAGATGTGGCCAGCTTTGAAGCGGCAGCGCTTAAGAAGCACGGCGTAGATTTACCTGCTGTGCCGCCACGCTATAAGTCGACTTACTTTGCTCACGCCTTCCCGGGCGGATACTCTGCAAGTTATTACGCTTACATGTGGAGTGAGATTTTAGCTGCTGATGCGTTTGCCTACGTGCAAACACAAGGTGGCTTAAATCGTGAAATTGGCATGAAGTTTAGAAAGACTATCCGCGAAGTCGGTAATACCGTTGCGCCTATGGATGCCTACAAAGCCTTTAGAGGTCAAGAACCGACGACTGATGCATTGCTAGAGCGACGTGGCTTAAACTAAGCGCTATTGCGCTACAGAGGTCATACGCTGCCAGCTAAATTGGTTAGCCTAAAAACAAAAAATCCGCTCTAACTAGAGCGGATTTTTTATGGTTCTAATTTATCGAGGTGCAGCTTGCGCATATCTCAATAAGGGCTATTACCTTTATTGCTTACATTGAGAATCAGGTGAACATGCCTTGATCCGTAGCACAATAATACTGATCACAAACAATACGCTACAAGCGATTAAGCCCGCAGTAACCGATTCAGTAAAGCCGAGCACTAAGTAACCCACAATGCTGATCCCCGCAACAATTAATGCGTAAGGCAATTGCGTCATAACATGGTCAATATGGTGGCAGTTCGCTCCGGTTGACGACAAAATAGTGGTATCAGAAATAGGAGAGCAATGGTCTCCAAATACCGCACCCGCAAGCACTGAAGATAGCATTGGCAACATCATGCCAGTGTGACTTCCCATCGCCATATCGGCTGCAATTGGCAGCATAATACCAAAGGTACCCCAGCTGGTGCCGGTTGAAAATGCAGTCAAACCTGCAAGAATAAAGAGCACTGCAGGAAGCATCGCAAATGGAATGTTACCCGTTGCCAAGCTCGCCATGTACTTACCGGTTTCAATCTGTCCAATCACACCCGCAATGGTCCAAGCAAACAGTAAGATATAGATTGCAGGCAGCATAGACTTAGCGCCTTCAAACAGGCCTTTAGCAATCATAGACTTAGCCACGCCTTGATAGATGACTAATGCAAGCGTTACAACTAAGCCAAGCAAAGCACCAAAGAATAGCGATGAACCTACATCGGTATTTTCAAATGCACCAATTAGACTAAATTCTATGCCTTTAGCCGCTAATGCATCCCCACCACTGCTTACCATGAAGTAGAAAGTGGCAAAAACTAACACTGTGATTGGCAGGAATAAGCCAATAATCTTACCCGTATCCGCTTCTGGTAAACCAGAGTTAGCCCCAGGCGGTAACCCTTTAGACTCGTCGTATAAGTGGCCTTTTTGTGCGTTCAGCTCTTGCTGACGCATTGGGCCAATATCTAATCCCATTAACGCAACACAAAGCAGCAGTAACAATGCAAAGATCGCGTAGAAGTTCATCGGGATCATCTGTACGAATATGCTCAAATGCCCTGTATCGGCAAATCCATGTGCGGTTAGAATGCCGCCAATCAAGGCGATGATATAAGCCCCCCAACTTGATACAGGTGAAATAACGCAAATAGGCGCGGCTGTAGAATCAAGTAAGTAGGCTAACTTAGTACGTGAAATGTAATACCTGTCGGTGAGTGGTCGTGCGACACTACCAACAACTAAACTGTTGAAGTAATCGTCAATGAAAACCACACAACCTAAAAACATGGTGAGTAGCTTAGCATCGCGCTTATTACGAATATGAGTACGAGCCCAATCAGCAAAGGCTCTTGCTGAACCACTTACCGTGATCAACGCAGTGATCATACCCAGTACCACTAAGAAACCTAAAATATATAGGTTCCAACTATTTAAAGCACCATCGTCCCATACGAGAGACAGCACTTTAGTACTTAAATATTGACCCGTTTGCATTACAGAAAAATCGGTAAGCAGTAATGCTCCCAACAAAATCCCAAAACCCAAAGAGAGCAAAACACGACGCGTGAGCATCGCCAGTACGATGGCCACTACCGGAGGTAGCAGCGATAAAGCCGAATCGGCATAGCTTATAATTGTCATTTTTAATTTCTTCGCTAAATACGAATGGAGGCCGACTGAACTGGTGGGATATAGCAGTAGATATCTGATTACACCTGTCCTATCAGTAGCGCTCCATAGCCATATTAATGGTTCGTCATTAATATAAAAATTCTTATCTTCCAGATAAGAAATACTATGGCAGTGCTGTACCTATTTGGTTACAGCCCCAGCAACTAGCCCCGATATGCTATGTCACTTCGGCACTAAATCCTTTCTCGATAGATCAGCGGTATCACCCTACTTATCGATACTAATATTTAATGCACCTCTACTTCTCAGGACGCAATTTAAGGCTAGCTCAAAAAGCGTGACGGACATAAAAACATAAGCGGCTTTAGAGATGCTACTCTAAAGCCGCTTATCGTGACACAGATCACTAACAATACCCAGTACAACTCACAGCTATTAACAGTTTACCAAACTATTAAATACAATTGACCTTGCTGTAGCAGTAATAGGTTATACCAAGTTCCATTTACAGCAGTGCGATTAATTTTGGCACAGCTTCAAAAAGATCGGCTTCAAGACCATAATCTGCCACTTGGAAAATCGGAGCTTCTGGATCTTTGTTGATAGCAACAATCACCTTTGAATCCTTCATGCCAGCCAAGTGCTGAATCGCGCCTGAAATACCCACAGCAATGTATAAATCTGGCGCAACAATTTTACCGGTTTGGCCTACTTGTAAGTCGTTTGGTACGTAGCCTGCATCAACTGCCGCACGAGATGCGCCAAGCGCGCCACCTAACTTATCAGCCAGTTGCTCTAAAATAGCGAAGTTTTCACTATTTCCTAGCGCGCGGCCACCCGACACCACTACCGATGCACTGCCAAGCTCTGGACGCTCAGATTCCGTTAGGCTTTGAGTCACAAACTCTACCTGCGAAGCAAACTCTGGTGATAGTGTCACCAATCCAGCACTGCCGTCTGCAGCAACCGCGTCAAACGCGCTTGAGCGAACCGTCATGACTTTCTTGTCATCTAAACTTTGTACCGTCGCAAGGGCGTTACCCGCATAAACTGGACGAACAAAGGTGTCAGAACTCACCACTTCTATCACTTCAGAAAGCTGAGATACATCGAGTAACGCAGCAACGCGCGGCAACACATCTTTACCAAAGCTTGAAGCTGCAGCGAGTACATGTTCATAATCAGATGCGATGCTTATCATCAAGTCTGACACATTGTCCGCGAGGTGATTGGCGTATGACCCTGAGTCTGCAACCAAGACATTTCGCACACCAGCTAACTTTTGTGCTTCGCTTGCCACAGCACCACAGTTATGGCCAACGACTAATACGTCGATGTCGCCACCAATTGCCTGAGCACAGGCAACGACTTTAGCGGTATCCAGCTTTAGACTGGCGTTATCGTGTTCTGCTAATACTAAAATTGCCATTAGATCACCTTCGCTTCATTCTTTAACTTTTCAACCAACTCCTCGACAGACGCAACCATGACTCCACCACTGCGCTGGGCAGGTGGTGTGACTTTAACAATTGTCTGATGAGATTTAAGCGTGACGTCAAGATCTGCCGGCGTCAGAGTTTCAAGCGGTTTGCGCTTGGCTTTCATAATATTGGGTAACTTGGCATAACGCGGCTCATTCAGACGAAGGTCAGCGGTAACCACTGCTGGCAATGAAACGTTAACGGTCTGTAGACCACCATCAATTTCACGCGTCACAACGAGCTTATCGCCATCAAGTTTCACTTCTGAGGCAAACGTTGCTTGCGGCATTTTAGCGATAGCGGCAAGCATCTGACCTGTTTGGTTGTTATCACCGTCAATCGATTGCTTACCAAGAATAACCAGCTGTGCTTGCTCTTTTTGCTGCACGGCATGAATAAGCTTAGCGATTGATAACGGAACCAAGTCTTCATCGGTTTCAATATGGATTGCACGATCGGCGCCCAATGCAAGTGCGGTTCTTAACTGCTCTTGCGATGCTTTAGGGCCAACACTTAATACGACAATTTCAGAGGCGCTTCCGGCTTCCTTTAAACGAACGGCTTCTTCAACGGCAATCTCACAAAAAGGGTTAATGGCCATTTTTAGGTTTGCGGTATCAACACCAGTATTGTCAGCGTTAACCCTGACTTTTACATTGGCATCGACGACACGTTTAACTGGCACCAATACTTTCATAGGGCTTCCTTCTTACGTCTCTTTTAATGATCGGAATTAAGTAACCTAGCAGCAATATATGCCCAGCAAAGATTACTGAAATTAGGCTCACTTTACGTGCTGTTAACGTTAACGTCAACCGAGTTTCAAACACCTGTTCACTCTAGTTGACACTAGATAACATTTGCTTGTATTAATCAGCATAAAAACATTTATTAACTCGCAATATTAGTCTCATTATTCATATTAACCATATTCGATATAAATAATTCAAAAATAATATTTGCTCCGAAGCTAAATAGTTTCTATTATTTAACTCAATAATCTAATTCCCCATTTCATTCTTAATTGGACCCGAATAATTATGAGCGATTTTCTTGAAATATTGACCCATGGTCGTCGTTTTAAAGCAGCAGTTAAAGAATTATCACTGAATGATTTAAAAGAGCTGTCAGTAAAGTTAGAAAAAATTATTGAAGAGAAAGCTTCTCAACAAGCTGAAGAGCAAGAAGCAATGGCTGAGCGTAATGCCAAAATCGAAGAGATCCGTAAGCAAATGGAAGCTATCGGATTATCTGTTGATGATATTGGTGGAGCAGCAGTGAAAGCCGCTCCTAAGAAGCGTGCTCCTCGCCCAGCTAAATATCAAATTGAAGTTGATGGCGAGATGGTTCAATGGACTGGCCAAGGTCGCATGCCTACCGTATTTAAGAATCAACTTGAAAACGGCCGTACTATGGAAGACTTCTTGATCTAATTTCAAGTCTACCGACTAAAGCCCTGCTATATGCAGGGCTTTTTTGTTTTTACGTTAATAATATTACATTGGTCGTTACAATTGCTGCTTAGTCATTGTTAATAAGTTAGGATACCCTCACCTATTTCCTGTTTATCTAACAATAATAAGTAGAATAATGCGTAAACATATCATCACAACCCCAATCGCTTTACTTAGCTTGTTATGCAGTCACGCTGCGTTTGCTAATGAGCAACTCACTGATAACACCCCAAGACTTACAGCATTAACTCATGCAGAACTGATGCTTGCCCCTGGTAAATCGTTAAAGAATGCCACCTTATTGATTGAAAATAACAAAATTAAGGCTGTTATCAAAAACAACGATATTCCTGAAGATGCTTTTGTTATTGATTTAACGGGACATACAATATATTCAGGCTTTATCGATCCCTTTACTGAATATGCCATTGAGTATGAAAGAGAAGCCCAAGATAAATCGGGGCCTGTATATGAAATAAAGCGAATTGGCGGCAATGCGAGTAATGGCGCAATACATGCCCAAATGCAATGGTTTAATTATGTCTACCCAGATAAAGACCAAGCAAAAAAATGGATTGATAACGGCTTCACCAGTGTTCAGTCTAGTTATTTAGATGGGATCTTTAGAGGACAAGGCGTGACAATATCATTAGCTGATAAAAAAGCTAACGATGTTATTTATAATGCACAGACAAGTCAGTTTATGGCCTTTAACAAAGGTTCATCTGTTCAAGATTACCCACAATCCTTAATGGGTAGTCTGGCATTAATAAGACAAACCTTCTCTGACGCTAAATGGTATAACGAAAATAAGAATAAAACCGCCTCTAGTAACGAGGTAGAATTTAATATTGCCTTAGAACGCTTAGGTGACCCAAAAAAACAACACTTTATCTTTGAGACTAAAAACCTCAATAACCAATTACGTGCAGCTCGATTATTAAACGAACATAACTTTAGCGGAAGCTTAATTGGTAACGGCAGTGAATATGCAAGGCTTTCTGAATTAAAGTCCTACCCCTTTAGTCTCGTTTTACCCTTAAATTACCCAGCAGCTCCAAAAATAACCGACGGTGACAGTGAGCGAGAGGTAAGTCTTGCCTCTTTAAGACACTGGGAACGTGCCCCGAGTAATCTCGCTATGGTGGCAAATGCAGAAATCCCCTTTGCATTAACTCAATATGGAATAGAATCCGATAAATTTTGGCCAAGGCTTAAACTCGCACTGACGAGAGGTTTATCTGAAGAAGCTGCACTGGCAGCGCTGACCACTGACGCCGCTGAAATTTCGGGAATTGATCACTTAGCCGGTAAGCTAGAGCCTGGCTTTATGGCTGATTTGGTGATCACCGATGGTAATATTTTTGATGACGGTAAAATTGTCAGTATTTGGTTACAAGGTGAAGAGCAGCAAGTCATCAATCGAGACCGAGCACTACTCGATCATGCCTATCAAATACAGATAGACGAATTAACCTTTGACCTTAATATCAGTCAATTCCCATCGCTAAGTGGTACTCTCTCAAGTGGTGAAAACGATATAAACCTTGCCAATCTGGACTATCAGTTAGGTCGCCTAAGCTTTAGCGCTGATCTTTCCAAGGCCGGCATAGAAGGTGTGAGTCGCTTTACGCTATGGTTAGATAACCAAGGATTAAGAGGCCGGTTACTCGATGGCAATAACCAAGCTATCCCCTTTGGCGGAATAAAGCTTGAGCCCATGGCCACCACAGACAATAGTGACAATGGTAATAAAGACAACGTAAAGCTTATATCCAAACAAACCTCCCCCAATGTGGCGTATGGCTTAAATGAGCAACCCGCACTTGATAAAGTGCATATTAAGAATGCCACCATCTGGACATCTGATGAGAGTGGCGTGTTAGTCAATAATGATTTGATTATTTCTCGGGGAAAAATTGAAGAGATAGGTCAAAATCTTAAAACACCTTCTGGCTACACCACTATTGATGCCACAGGGAAACACCTTACTGCTGGTATTATCGATGAACATTCTCATATTGCCCTTAATGGCGGCACGAATGAGGGTACCGATGCGATAACCTCTGAGGTACGTATTGGCGATGTGATCAATCCAGACGATATTGCTATTTACCGAGGCCTTGCTGGCGGTGTTACCACAGTGCAGCTCCTACACGGCAGCGCTAACCCCATTGGCGGCCAAGCACAGATCATTCAGCTTAAGTGGGGTGATAATGCCCAGCAGCTTAAATTTGAAGGTGCACCAGCAAGTATTAAATTTGCCTTAGGTGAAAACGTAAAACAGAGTAATTGGGGTGATGCTTTCACCCGCCGATTCCCTCAAAGCCGTATCGGGGTAAAATCGCTGTTTAGTGAAGCCTTCAATGAAGCCCTTGCCTACCGCAAAGCACAAACGGATTATAACAAGATGCGTTCAAGCGAGCGTAGACGTACCGTTGCACCGCAATATAACTACCGCTTAGAGGCCATTGCTGAAGTACTTGAGCAAACTCGTAATATCCATATTCATTCTTATGTGCAATCTGAAATATTAATGTTCCTGCGTCTTGCTGAAGCGTATAACTTTAAGGTCAGCACCTTTACCCATATTCTTGAAGGTTACAAAGTTGCCGAAGAGATGGCTAAACATGGTGCTCATGCTTCTACCTTCTCTGATTGGTGGGCGTACAAATTTGAAGTCTATGATGCTATTCCACAAAATACCTGCTTAATGCAAGACAAAGGCGTACTCACCAGCATCAACTCCGATGACTATGAGATGCAGCGCAGACTTAACCAAGAAGCGGCAAAGTCGATGATGTATTGCGGTATGTCAGCAGAAGATGCCTGGAAGATGATCACCATCAACCCAGCTATTCAGCTTGGTATCGACGCGCAGGTCGGTTCATTGGTTGAAGATAAACAAGCCGATGTTGTGCTATGGGATAACCCGCCACTATCAGTCTATGCCAAGGTGGATTCGACCTGGATTAACGGCCGCCGCTATTTTGATCGTGAACAAGACAAAGTAGCGCAAATTGACGTCGCAACAGAACGCGCGGCGTTAATTCAAAAAGTCCTGCGCAGCGATGATGTCCATAAACAAGGTGAAAACCCCATTGATTTAACAGAGCCAGAATGGCACTGCGATACCCACTTCAACGCATGGCAACAGTCAGCGACAGGAGCACTGTAATGAAGTTAAATACCTCTTTTAAACATAGCGTTTTTATGCAGGCCGCAGCCCTGCTAAGCCTGCCTTTTTGTTTTATGGCAAACGCCCATGACATGCTACCGGCAAAGGCACAAAGCCAGACCATACTGTTTACTAACGCAACGGTGCACACTGTCACTCATGGCGTAATGCAAGACAGCGACGTGCTGATTGCTGATGGTAAAGTCATTGCCGTCGGGCAAGATTTAGATGCGGCCAAAACGAACGTTGCAGAGCCCGCTGGCAATGCCTCATCCAATGCACCATTAAATTCAACATTAGACGCAGGAGCAAGCCCAGATCACTCACTGCTGCTTGTTGGCGCCGAAATTATCGATGCCAGCGGTAAGCATCTGTATCCAGGACTCATCGCCCTAGATACCACCATGGGATTAATTGAAGTTGAAATGATGCGTCCCAGTAATGATGCCTATGAAGTGGGTTATATCAATCCGCAATTAGAAGCGATTAGCGCATTTAATCCGGATTCTGAGATTATCCCCACGGTGCGCGTTAACGGCATTACTCACGCCCAAGTCGTGCCACAAGGCGACGGTTTAGCTGGTCAGTCGGCATTGGTGTCAATGGACAGCTGGACCATTGAGGATGCCTTAGTTGAATCAAATAAGCAGTTTCACCTTTACTGGCCACATGTTCGCTGGTTATCAAAAGAGGCGGATAAGCGTAAAGAACAGTTAGCGGATCTCAAGCGTAGACTCGATACCGTCTACAGTGCTTTTGCCGATGGCAAGCGCTATCAACTCGCTGATAAAGCCGACAAGGTCAATACGATTGACCTTAGGTGGCAGGCGCTTGCTCCTTTATACGAAGGTAATGCACAACTATTTATTCATGCGCAGTCACAAAAGCAGATTGAAGAGGCGATAGCTTTAGCTAAGCTTTATGACTTTAACATCGTCATAGTCGGTGGATACGATGCCTGGCGAGTGGCTGACGCCTTAGCGGAAGTGAATGCTAAGGTGGTTTACAATCAAACCCTAGCACTGCCTAAACGCAATGATGAACCTATTGATCTCGCCTTTAAGATCCCCGCATTGTTAAAACAAGCACAAGTCCCCTTTGCGCTCGCTTTTTCATCTGACTGGAATAGTAGAAACTTACCTTTTGCAGCCGGACAGGCCGCAGCATATGGTTTAACCAAAGAGGATGCGCTTAAAAGTATCACTTTAGATGCTGCAAAAGTATTAGATATTAATGACATGGGGGCTATCGCACCTGGATTTAAAGCCAATCTAATCTTAGCAACGGGTGATATATTGGATCCTATGCATGCAGGTATTGAATCTGTTTATATTGATGGCCGAAAAATTGATCTTAATAATCGTCATCAACAGCTTTATCAAAAGTATCTAAAGCGCTAGAATTTCAAACTTATAGCGCAACGAAAGCTTAATCGTGAAAAAGTGCTCTTTATGAGCACTTTTTTATTAATGGCTTGAGTGAGCAACGGCATTTTAACCTCAATAATAAGACAGGCCCGCCACCATGAAATATTTATTACCCTCTGCTTTTATCCTTTTGCTGAGCGGCTGTGCCGGTGAATATACCTTTAACAGCAATTTGGACAGCGATGCAATTAATGACTACTTTAAAGCATCGGACGTGACGGTTTATGAAGGTACACTGCAACCTGTAGGCCCTTTTGAGATTAAAGGTATGGTCGAAGGTGAAACCTGCCAAATATCAAACAATGATGCACCAGCCTCAATCGTTGAAGCTCGTACGCTGGCTCGCCGAGCAGCTGCAGACAAGCAAGCTAACGGGCTAGTGATAAAAAAATGTTTGTTGATTAAAGAAGCAAGCCAGAACTGTGTTAGCCGCGCGATTTGCGTTGGCCAAGCAATTGTCACCAAAAGTGACACTCAATAATTTTATTTACTCATTTTAGAAGTAACCTTAATGTCTTTTACCAGCCAGATCCAAGCAGTGGCTTTTTGCCGCACTCCCTATAAACAAAAATTTGGCATACCTAGGCAGCCAGGTTTAGTGAGTGCCGCCCGCGGTTTTGTTGAATTAGCTCCACCTTTTAATCAAATTGATGCAGTGAGAGGATTGGAACAATACTCTCATTTATGGCTGCTATTTTGTTTTCATGAAAACCTCGCTGCCGGCTGGAAAACAACGGTGCGCCCTCCAAGACTCGGTGGTAATGAAAAGCTTGGCGTATTTGCCACGCGCTCTACCTTCAGACCTAACGGTATTGGCCAGTCAGTGGTTAAGCTCCATGCTGTGCATACTAATAACGGCAAAGTTAGCCTTGAGATCTCGGGCATGGACTTGCTTGATGGCACGCCGATTATTGATATTAAGCCCTATATTCCCTTTTCTGACTCAATCGACAATGCTCAAGGGGGAATTGCCCAGGAAGCGCCAGTTTTAGCCAAGGTGAACTTTACCGAGCAAGCACTAAAACAACTTGAGCTATATCAGCAAAATCCAGCTTACCCGCACCTTGCAGAATTGATTGAAGGTGTACTGGCACAAGATCCCCGCCCTGCCTATAAAAAATCTAAAGCCGATCCTAAGCTGTATCAAGTCGCGCTATATGACTTAGATATCTTATGGGTGATAACCGATACCGGGATTGAAGTCACTGAACTTAGAGCCTCTACGGTGGGCAAAACCCAGCCACCGGCAACTCAGTCAGCTCATCAAAGCTAGATAGCCATATGAATCCGCCACCAGCAGCACAACATAAGCCTGATTATCAAACTCAGCATAAAAAGCGCCTGTCTTATATGCCATGGCTTTATTTCTCATTAAAAGAGAAGCACCTAGAATGGGCAAAACCTTGGCAAGATGATGTACAAGCCCATTTTTGTGCAGTTGAAACCGTCTCTATTGGCGAGCGCTGTTTCATCGCGCCAGAAGCGAACCTGTTTGCCGAGCCTGGTCGCAATATCACTATCGGTGAGCAATGTATGATTGCTGCCGACAGCTTCTTACATGGCCCCATTAGCCTCGGCAATGAGGTCGCGATTAATCACGGCTGCTCACTGGATGGTGGCCGCCATGGTATTACTATTGGTCATCAAACCCGTATCGCCAATAACGTGACTATTTACGCCTTTAATCACGGCATGGCGTCCGATATGCCTATCTATCAACAGCCATCTAACTCTAAAGGCGTGGTGATAGGTGAAGATGTCTGGATTGGCGCTCAAGCGGGTATTGTCGATGGCGTCACGATTGGCAATCATGCTGTCATTGGTATGGGCGCTATTGTCACTAAAGATGTGGCTGATTATGCAATTGTGGCAGGAAATCCAGCACGAGTGATTGGTGATAGGCGAGATAAGCGCTAGCCGTTTCAGTGCAACTACAACATAAAAACTAGCCTACAGGGCTTTGACTTCCTGCTGAGCAATCACTTATTTAATGTGCTTGGAATTAAGATCATCCCTTGAAAATGATTCCCCTAATCACGAAACATATTTTGGCCTTGGTATAAAGCACATTTGAGCTGTGATATTTAACCACCTATATTTATTGAGTAACCATGTAAATAGGAGGATGCGATGCGCACTCGAGATATTTTGTGCCCGATAGACTTTTCAGAAACGGCTAATCACGCACTAGGATATGCCGTCGAAATGGCAAACTTATATAGGGTAAATATTCAGTTATTAAATGTAATAGGCCTACCTTATATCGCACCAGATTTCGGCATTGTGATAAACAGCCCCGCAGAGCAACTCATAGACCCTGAACCCTATGCCAATGATAAGATGAAACAGATAGTGGCTGAAGTACGTGAAATGCTCCCAAAAGGCTTGAGGGTAAATAGCAAAATCCGCACGGGGGATGTAGTTAAGCAAATTTTAGCGGAAGCTGAAGCACAAAGAGTCGGAATGATTGTCATCGCCAGCCACGGCTATACGGGGTTATCTCACCTATTAAACTCCAACGTCGCTGAAACTATTGCAAATCAGGCTAAATGTCCTGTTCTGGTCGTTAAATAGTAGCACTCGATATTAACCGCTAGGTTATTGGCTACATCTCTGCAGTTCTGTTATGCCAATCAGTATAAGAAGTTGATCGACTCAGAGCGTTTTTTGACACTCTAATTCAAGGCGAATAGATGAGATAGTGGTTGTTCCTTTCAGAACCTATTTAGCGCAGAAGTAGGCAGCCAAAAACACTCTTTCAGTATCGGTTTACACTTTTTTACAACCACAAATTTTCCTGAGCTACATTGAGAAAACACGCACATAAACGAGCCGTAATACACGGCGTGGCGACGCTAACCCAGTCGTCATTGGTATAAAAGCAGTCACCTCTAAAACCGTTTGCAATTATGTAATTATGTAGGATTGTCCAGCTAAAACCCTGGGGATATGCAAAGTAAAACCTTATGCTTGCGCACCGCGCTGGCTGCATTGCTCCGCGTTACGCGCGCTCTTTTAAACTAATTTTGTCATTTTCTTGAATAAATTCAATTTAAAACGGTGGTATTGCAATATTTGTTCTATCTTCAATAGTAATAATGTAAGCCCTTGACCAATTGAGAGTTATAACTATGTCACCCCATACTCAAAATCCAGCTAACTGCAATTGCATAAAATTTAACCTTCAAAGATATCCAATATCTCAAATCTAAGTTTTCCGCACTTTACTTTTTAAATAAATATATAAGATGTGTACTAACCTGGGAGTCCATTTAATGAAACAACAAAATGCGCCAACAAGTACAGCTAGGCATATGAGCCTATTTGGATTTTTTGCTCTAACCGCCACCATGGTTATGACCGTATATGAATACCCGACCTTTGCTTCATCGGGCATATCACTGGTTTTCTATTTGGTTGTCGCGGGTGTCTTTTGGTTTTTACCTGTCGCTTTATGCGCTGCTGAAATGGCAACTGTCGAAGGTTGGGACAAAGGGGGGGTATTCACTTGGTCTGGACATGCATTAGGAGAACGATGGGGCTTTGCTAATATCTTTTTCCAATGGTTCCAAATCACCGTTGGTTTTGTCACCATGATTTATTTCATTTTAGGCGCGCTGTCCTATGTATTTGACTGGGCTGCACTCAATGATAATAGTACGATAAAGTTTATCGGGGTAATGGTTATTTTTTGGGGACTCACTTTATCTCAATTAGGCGGAACCAAGTACACAGCAATGATCTCCAAAGTCGGTTTCTTGCTCGGTATTCTCATTCCAGCCTGTATCCTATTTAGTCTCTCGATTGCATTTTTTGTCACTGGTGGTATCAGTGATATGCCGATCACCACTGAAGCCTTATTACCAGACTTCACCCAACTCAATACCTTGGTTGTATTTGTGTCATTTATCCTTGCCTATGCGGGTATTGAGGCATCGGCGACCCACGCCAACGAAATGAAAAACGTAAAAAGAGATTACCCTATCGCTATTATCATGCTGGTGATATTAGCCATTGTGCTAAATGCCATCGGTGGCGTTGCGATTGGTGCTGTCGTACCTGAGAAAGAACTTGGGCTGTCAATTGGAGTAATCCAAGGATTCGAAGGGTTATTTCACTATTTCACTCATGATATGGATTGGGCAATTCGAGTGATTGCGGTGTTAATTGCACTTGGCGTAGTCGCTGAAGTATCGGCCTGGGTAGTTGGCCCATCATGGGGTATGTTAGAAGCAGGGAAAAAAGGCTTACTCCCCGCTAAACTCTCTGCCACAAATGCTGAAGGTGTGCCAGTTAACTTTTTACTTCTACAAGGTGCGATTGTTTCAATATGGGCGGCGGTACTGACATTTGGTGGGGGTGGCGCTAACGTTTCCTTCTTTACCGCAATATCGCTAACGGTAGTGATATACGTTGTCGGCTATATTATCTTCTTCCTCGCCTATATGAAGGTCGTGCTAAGTTATTCAAACCTGCCTCGCGCCTTTGAAATTCCTGGAGGAAAAGGCGTTAAGATGTTCGTCGCTATCAGTGGATTAGTTATATCCATTGTTGCTCTTGCAATCTCATTTATTCCACCGGCACAAGTTGGCGGAGGAGCTGCTGCAACTGAGTATATGACGATTCTGGTTGTGAGCTTTGCTATTACCCTTGTTTTGCCATTTTGGATATACCACGTAATGCGTAAAAATAATCCATTGCCACCAGGCGTAAAAATGCTTGATGACAACGAAACTTCAAGCTAATAGCAATGGTTGAGGATAGAGAACAGAGATCTCTATCCTCTATAGAACCCAATAACCTCGTTATCTTAAAAAGCCACTAACTTTTAGTGGCTTTCTTTTATCGATATACCGTTAAAGTTAAACCAGAACCTAAGCCCAGGTTTGTAATCCTATTATGCCAAACCAAGCTAAATAACTGACCACCAACAAGTGTGTAAAAGAGGCAATGGTGCAATACCAGTAGTTCACCTTATTCATCTCACTCGCCTTCGCTTTTATGGCCACATAACAACCTAAAAACGTAAAGATTAACAAGGCTATACTTGATAGCATTAAGCCTATGGACACATAGGTTATGTTACCCAATAACCTGAAAGGGTCGACACCACCAAGTTGGAACATAAACACAAAACATAAGACCGACAATGTTGCGAGTAAAGGCCATACTCGGATCATTAATGCATTACCTTTAATGTCAGCGCCCATAATGATACGCACTCCCCACACCAATAAATACAGCAGGCCTGTCACGTTGATAATCAACCAGAGGGCTAATATTGTAAACTGGCCAAAGACTATCACGGCACTGACGGAGCGATATACCGATGAGTCAGAATGAAAAACCGGCCCTACCAATGGATCTTCAACAAATGATAGGTTCATTTCACCGGTTTCTGCTGACTGAAACAATGTCTCAGAAACTGGAAAATATTCCTTAGGTACACCACCTAATAAATTTGTTCGAATGAGTTTTCCCCCCTTAAATGTAAATTGGTAGATATTCAATACCCGCTCAAGAAACTCGGTCATCGCCATGCGTGAATTAATTGGATAATAATATCCTTGCAACGCTTTCATTGAGTCAGTCACAGCTTGTGTGGCTGTGATACTTTTTTCTGTAAGCTCTTTAGTTTCAAATTCACGGATGAGATCAGTAATTTTCTTTACCGACTGCGCGTCATCAGAGTTAATCATCACAACATGACCCACGCCCGCTTCGAGTAAATATTCAAGCTTGGTTATTCCGCCGTTAACCCCACCGTCATGACCTTGGTAGATCCATTGTTTGTAAGGGGTTGAGTAATTGCTAAGTCCGTAACCCGCCGTTTGACCAGCTTGTGCCGCAGGTGTTGACTTAACTTGCTCCATGCGCGCAAATGAAGCTTCAGAAATCAATGGCTGCTCAACAGTACGTCCTCTATTCACCAGAAAAGACAGAAACTTTGCCATATCATTAGCTGAGGCATTTATTGAGCCCGATGGCCGCATAATAATGTGCCAATATGCCTCTTCTTTCCCCTTAGAATAAAGTGTCGCACCTTTGGCTTTAACATCATCAGACTGGAAATAGCTCATGGTCTCCATCCCCATAGGAATGAAAAAGTTTTCGGCAACGTAATCTTCAAATACTTGCCCAGTGACCTTTTCGACGATATACGCGGCAACAGGAGGTCCGGCATTGCAGTAAGCCATTCTACTACCAGGCTTCCAACGTGAAACGCGGGAATGAGGATGATAATCTAGACCTTGTTTGAGCGTTGCTGGCGAAGGGTCGTTATGGGCATACTCGACGATATGAATATCATCCCAGCCGGTGGTGTGCTCCAAGAGGTGAACAATACGAATAGGGTCTGACGCTTCCCACTGATTGGTATAGGCTATTTCTGGTGCAAGATCGGCAAGTTTATCGTCAAGAGATAACTTACCCTGCTCTACAAGTTTCAATATTGATAAAGAAACAAACATTTTAGAGGTCGAGCCAATCCGGAACAGGGTTTGCCTATCGGCAGGTTGGTTATTGGCGATATTAGCCAAGCCTATTGCCTCAATCCAAACCGGCCCCTCTTGGTTAACCATCGCAATAGCAACGGCAGGCAGTTCCTCTGTTTCAACAATGTCGACAATCGCGGCTTTGAGTGCTTCTAAAGTCGTTGGTGATGAGTGCTTAGCCTCATTCGTCGATGCTAACGGTTGCTCCGCAAAAAGCCAACTTAACCACAACAGGCCAAATAACACACATAAAAATCGCTTCATTTTCAATCCTTTAAATGAGCCAATTTAGCTAATATGACAACATCCTTGATATGAACCTATCGACCAAAAGACCTACATCAGCTTTATTCTTTTAAGTTAAAATATTAATTTAAAAACATATAGATAGTTACACATAACAAAACACTAATCTACCCAAGGACTTCATGCGAGATTGAGGAGAGAATAAATAATAGAGAAGGTAAACAGCTAACTGGCCACAGGGCTAAAGGCTGAGCATTGCCAAAGAGCATAATACGAAAGCAATCAGTTGAAAAAAACGAGCAACGCAATAAATGCCGTGCACACCCCCAACGTACTCAATACTCGGATCACCGAGGTTGGATATTGAGTTTGAATGTCAGGGTAAATATAAAAAAGATACGATATAGAAGGAATACCGATATAAAAACTGCCCAACCTTGAATTTGGCGGTAACGTTAATGTGGTCAATGCCAGTGCATAAACAAGAAAGAACAGTGTAAACAACCACTCTGCACGTGCGTACTGCTTGTACTTAACAAGCACTATCAGTAGCGGTAAAAATATCAATTCCATTATTTTACAGTCGCTCTCAAAGTCGAGGTTGAGATAATAGGTATCGGAAGAAAACAACGGGTCCATTTACACAAGGTTGCTCAACAAACCCCAGTCTAAGCAATAGCTTTGCAGAAGCCTTATTGCTCTGGCTGACACCTGCAATCAAGTAATCCCAACTTTGACCTTGAATTGAAATATCAATAAAGCCTTGGAGCAATTCGGTCGCCACCCCTTGTCCCCAATACGGCTCACCTAGCAGGTAACCAATATGGGCGTCACGTTTACTTCCTATAAACGCAAACATAAAACCAATAATAACATTCGCTTCTGTATGTTTGACGACAAAAAGACGACTCTCCACTACCATACGTTTAAACCATTTTCTGGCGTCAGAAAGTGAATCGATGTGCTGAAAATGTGGCGGCAAGTTTTCAACGACGGCAGGTGTTAACAGCTCAGTGACTCGAACCAGCAATGGCGATAATTCAGCTGGCGCTATCTCAGAAAATAATTCCGAAACCTCCAATCTTGATGTTTGATAATGTAACGCCATATTGGCTCACCTTGTTATAAACAATTTTTCTGTGTCATAAGCTAACATCAATCTGAACTTGTACGCATCAAGATGTAGGCATAATCCTACAATAAAACACGAGTTTGCTCATGGATAACAGGATTAGGTTTTTTCCTATAACTCAACTGCTAACTTAAAGTATTCACTCAACTTGTCACTCATCATCGTCAAAGCAAAGGAGTATAACCTGCATCGCTTAGCGCAAAAACCTATGCTCAAAGTAAATAAATCACTCGAATCGCAAAATCCATAGGTGACAGAAGCACTACAAGTGATAAAATAGCGCCCATTCAACTCAAATTTGGACACCGGTAATGCGCGTAAGCAAGTACCTGCTATCAACTCAAAAAGAAACGCCTGCTAATGCAGAAGTGGTTAGTCATCAGTTAATGTTACGTGCGGGTATGATCCGTCGTAACGCATCTGGCTTATACAGCTGGTTGCCGACAGGTTTACGTGTACTACGTAAAATCGAAGCGATTGTTCGTGAAGAAATGAACAAAGCGGGCTCAGTTGAGATCCTTATGCCTATGGTTCAACCTGCCGATCTTTGGGTTGAAACGGGTCGTTTTGAAAAGTTTGGTCCTGAACTACTTCGTTTCCAAGACCGCCACAACCGTGACTTCGTACTGGGTCCAACTCACGAAGAAGTGATCACAGACATCGTGCGTAAAGAGGTTAACTCATACAAGCAGTTACCACTTAACCTATACCAAATTCAAACCAAGTTCCGTGACGAAGTTCGTCCACGTTTTGGTGTAATGCGTTCACGTGAATTCTTGATGAAAGATGCTTACTCTTTCCATATCGATCAAGAAACGATGGATGAAACCTACGAGGCGATGTTCCAAGCCTATAGCAACATTCTGACTCGTTTAGGCCTAGCCTTCCGTCCAGTAATGGCTGACACAGGTTCTATCGGTGGCAGCATGTCACACGAGTTCCACGTATTAGCTAACAGCGGTGAAGACTTAATCGCTTACTCAACAGAAAGCGATTACGCTGCTAACATTGAAAAATGTGAAGCGCCACTGCCGACTGACACGCGTCAAGCAGCTACTAGCGAGATGACATTAGTTGACACGCCAAACGCAAAAACCATTGCAGAGCTTGTTGAGCAACACGGCATTGCGATTGAGAAAACAGTTAAGACATTAATCGTTAAGGGTGCAACTGAAGAAGCGCCATTAGTGGCTATCGTTATTCGTGGCGACCACGAGCTAAACGAAGTTAAAGCTGAAAAACTTGATGCGGTATTAGCGCCATTTGAGTTTGCAGATGAAGCCGCTATCCGTGATGCTGTTGGCGCTGGTACTGGTTCTATCGGTCCTGTTGGCCTAAATATGCCTGTATTTGTTGATCACAGTGTTAGCATCATGAGCGACTTTGGCGCGGGTGCAAACCAAGATGGCAAGCACTACTTCGGCATCAACTGGGAGCGTGATTTACCAGAAGTTGCCGCATTCGACTTACGTAACATCATCGAAGGCGAGCCTAGCCCATGTGGTAAAGGTACTATTGCACTACTTCGCGGTATCGAAGTGGGTCATATCTTCCAGTTAGGTACTAACTACTCTGAAGCGATGAATGCTAACGTACTTGACCAAAATGGTAAGTCACAGACTCTACTTATGGGTTGTTACGGTGTGGGCGTAAGTCGTATGGTTGCTGCTGCAATTGAGCAAAACAACGATGACCGCGGTATTATCTGGCCTGAAGCGATTGCACCGTTCACTGTGGGCATCTTGCCAATGAACATGCACAAGTCGCATCGCGTTAAAGATATCGCCGAGCAACTATATCAAGACCTAAACGATGCTGGCATGGAAGTCATGTTCGACGACCGTAAAGAGCGTCCTGGCGTAATGTTTGCTGATATGGAGCTTATCGGTATTCCACACGTTGTGGTTATTGGCGATCGTAATATTGATAACGGCATGTTCGAATACAAGAACCGTCGTACTGGTGAGAAGCAAGATATCCCACTAGACGAAATCGTTGAGTTCTTAAAAGCGCAACAAGCTTAATCGCGAACCTTAATCGCTAAGTAAATCAATAAAAACGCCGATGATATCATCGGCGTTTTTTTATGCTAAAAATATAAATATCCCCATCACTGAATCTCCATGCATATGACAGCTTGTTTTTTATCTTTGTTTTCACTTGTTACTTGAAGAACACTCCAGAGTCACATATTCTAAATTTAGGCCATGTGTTTTGAATATGTTTTAATTTTCAACCGATAAGGAACGTCGACTTGCCAGATAAAATAGCATTAGTCCTTGGTGGCGGCGGCGCGCGAGCGGCCTATCAAATCGGGGTTCTCAAAGCGATTGTACAGTTTTATCCACGTAATCACGGGATCCCGTTTAAGATCATCTGTGGTACGTCTGCTGGCGCAATCAACGCGACATCAATAGCAACCCATGCCTCCTGTTTTCATTTGGGGGTGCGTAAGCTTGAATGGGTTTGGCGTCATGTTCATGCCCGTAAAGTCTACCAAGCCTCCATTGGTGGGGTAATGAAACATTTAAGTAAGATGGCGCTAAAAGGCCTGCAAAGCGACGGGGTATCAAACTCAGCTGGTAGCCTATTTAATAGTGAGCCGTTACGAGGCCTGCTTAACGATCTCATCAGCTTTGAACGCATCGACCGTAATATCAACAGCGGAGCACTTGAAGCTGTTAGCCTAGATACTTCCTGTTATAACAACTCACGCTCAGTGACATTTTTCCAGGCTAATGCCCATATCAATAACTGGCACAGGGCAAGACGTCATGGCGTACGTACTCGTCTCAATACTGATCATCTATTAGCCAGCTCGGCCATACCTATGGTGTTTCCTTCGATAAGATTAAATCAAGAATATTATGGCGATGGCTCGGTACACCAGCTGGCGCCGTTGAGTAGTCCAATACACCTTGGCGCAGATAAGATCATGGTGATTAACCTTGAAAGTCCACATAAAGTTCAATCAAAAGAGTTAGAGCATCCCCCAAAGACGGCAACGATTGCTGGTCACTTACTCGATACTATCTTCTCTGATACGCTAAACAGCGATCTTGAAAGGTTACAGCGAATTAATACCACGCTAAATCTGGTCCCCGAACAGAGCCGTGATCAACTAGCACTAAAAACCATCGAAACATTAGTGATTAAACCCAGTGAGGATTTAAGCGCAATGGCATCACGCTACTTTCAGGATATGCCTTTTGCGATTAAAACCATGCTAAAAATACTGGGGATAAACGAACACTCCGACTCAAGTATTGTGTCATATCTATTGTTTGAGCAAGGCTATTGCAGTGCATTAATCGAATTAGGTTATGAAGACGCTATGTGCCAGATTGATGAGATAAAACAATTTTTTAATATTCAATAAACTAAGGCTTATCAGCCAACAGAGCGCTCGCCACGCTCTTCCCCCAATCTTGATATATTAATGCACCAGGATGAAAGCCATCTGTTGCCATCGCATCACTATTGAGTTGATGACCAAATTCCAACAAGGTGAATTTTGGCTCTTGCAGGGCGTAGCGTTGTAGTTGACGGTTAAAGGCTTGGCTACGCTGACCAAGAAACCAGCGCAGTGGCTGCGGCAATACCGGAAAATCCCCCATGGGTGGCACTCGAGTCAATATCAAACGCTGACAGCCCAGCTTTTCAGTGACTAACTCAACTAAGGCTTGTTGCTGGCTTATCCATTGGTTAACGGTTAACGGGCTTAAAACATCGTTCACTCCAAGCGATACCACTACGGCCTCAAAATGCATGGTTTGTTGCACTACCAACTCTTGTTGTAACATCTCAATGGTCTGGGCGGTATTATGACCAGACTTTGCCAGTAAACGCCAATCAACTTGGTACCGCTGGGCAAGCGTATTTACCACCACGCCCGTTAATGCTTGCTGCTGGCTAGCAACGCCAACTCCAGCTGCGGCGCTGTCACCTAAAATGAGTACCGATAATCCCGCGCCGTCCCCCACAGAACCTTGCCGGGGCCCTGCAGCTTCCGGCAGTTTTGGGGTATTTCTCTTAACGATACGCCCCTGTAATAATAAGATCGGTGCCAACAGGATAAAAATGAGGTAATGCACAATGTCACTCCAGGGAGCCCGCAGCTTTTACTTAAATATGCTGCAACGAGATGGTGGGCTAAATCTACTTTATAACGGTTAACTATAGCTAAACGTGACCCATTGAGAGTAAAAGAGTGGCTTAGCCTTGCAATAAAAAGATCTCGGCTTTTTCCATGCGTCTTGGCTTGCCAAGTAAGATCAGGATATCGCCAGACATAATCTGCCAATCGGATTTAGGATCCTCAACCTCAGCGCCTGCTCTTCGCACCGCTCGCACTTCAACTCTTAACTTCTCCCACGGGATCTCACCTAGGGTCAGTCCAACCGCATTCGCCCCTTTAGGCAGAGCAACAGCATGCAATAGCTCAAGGGTCAAATCGGTTTCAGCTCCGGAGAAAAAACCATGTAAATATTGGTAGTGATTTCGCCGCTCAGATTCCAGGCGTTTCAATATTCTTGCTAGCGGCACACCACATTGATATAGCACTTGAGATACTAACATCAAACTACCTTCAAGCGTCTCAGGAATAACCTGACTTGCTCCTGCTTCCTCCAACTCCTCCATCCCGGTATCGTCACGAGTACGCACCAAAATCTTAGCCTCGGGTGCTAATTGACGACATAACGGCAACACCTCTTGGAGGATCCGCTCACTACTAAAAGTGATTACGATTAACTTAGCTTCACGCACCTTTGCCTGCTTTAAGATACTTCTCTTACACACATCACCAAAATAGACAGGCTCTCCAGCGGTTCTGGCCTCAGAGACTCTTTTCGGGTCGAGATCCAGCACTAAGTATGGGATAGCTTCAGTTTTCATAAACCTAGCAATGGTTTGCCCTACTCGTCCATAACCTAAAATGAGCACCAGATCGCCTTTGGCATCGACTTGTACATTCAAAGACTCATTATTATCAGCCTTAGGCTTGAGTCCTTGCAGCATTCTTGCAATATCGACACTATGCCTAACCAGCCAAGGCGCTAGTGCCATCGATAGCACTGCCACCATCACTAAGGTCGTACTTGTTTTATTATCTAGCAGTTGATAATTGACCGCTAAGGCCAACACGACAAAACTGAATTCTCCCACCTGCGCCAAACTCAGGGCCGTCGCAACTGATGAGCGAAAAGACTCTTTAGCCACTTTCAATAAAGAGAAAATCACTAAGGCTTTACCTAAAATCACAGCGATAAGGATAAAGATGATTTGCCACCAGAACTGGGCAACCAATTGGAAGTCTAACAGCATACCGATGGAGATAAAAAACAGCCCCATTAATAAGTCCCTAAAGGGGCGAATATCGGCTTCTAGCTGACGCCGATACTGGCTTTCTCCAAGTAACATACCTGCCATAAAGGCGCCCAATGCCATCGATAAGCCTAACCACTGAGTAATCGCTCCGGTGACTAAGGCGACCACTAACGTTGACAGTACAAATAGTTCATTTGAACGTGAACGGGCAACCTCATCAAACAGCTTAGGCAAGGCCCACTTGCCAAATGCCATCAGTGCAATAAATGCGAGGCTACCTTTTAGTAAGGCAAAAACCACATCAGTCCACAGTAACGGCGCGCCATCACTGGCTAAAATAGGTAACAAAATAAGTAAAGGGACAACGGCGATATCTTGAAATAACAGCACACTGACCGAAAGCTCGCCATGGCGGCGCCTCATCCATCCTTGCTCATTCAATAACTTAAGTACTATCGCCGTAGAAGAAAGCGCTATCGCAGAGCCTACGACGACTGACTCGGTCACACTGAGATTACATAGCAGTGCGATTCCCATGCTTAACACAGTCGTTACAACGACTTGCGCACTACCTAAACCAAATACAGTACGGCGCATTGCCCATAGCCTAGGCAAAGAAAACTCGAGCCCTAAACTAAACATCAGTAACACGACACCGAGCTCAGCAACTGACTGCATTTGCTGTTGGGTAAACCAGTGAAAACCACTTGGACCGCTAATTACCCCTGTCACTAAGTAAGCTAAGATCGCTGGTAAACCTGCACGTCGTAGTATTGCAATAGAAACAATTGCAATGACCAACATCAGTAGCATTTGAATGAGAAAGCTATGTTCCATCTGTGCGGTGTACTCCTTAACCCGAAGACATTCGTCAAAATGCCGACACCAATATATTCCATTCACTTATCTAGAGAGTAACTGAATGACAAATAAAGACAAATATAATTCCCTTAGCACTAGGCACAGTTTTTGCTTGGTATATCTAAGAGCATTAACTTTGCGTTAGCGCAACACTGTTAGAAAACTGGGAGTCAATACCAATGGAATTTGGGCTAGTAACCGAGTCTTCCCCTATTGAATATCGAAAACCTACTGTGGTAACTATGTCTATGCCAGTGGAGATTGATCTTTATCGAAAACCTACTGGGGTAAATAACTCTATGCCAATGGAGGTTGATCTTTATCGAAAACCTACTGGGGTAAATAACTCTATGCCAGTGGAGGTTGATCTTGTTGCTATCATCCAGCAACTGCATCAACATTTAGATCCTAGGACAGTCTTTGCCTGCTTCGGCAAAATAATGGGGCAACATTTGCCGCTTTATGGTGTTCGCTTAGCCTATAAGGACTATCAGTTCCATTGGGGTCAGCAAAATGGTTACGCCATTGAGCAAAAGTTGACCTTAGCCGACTGCCAAGTCATCGTTAACTATAATCTAAAAGCCCCTTTAGTGCCGTCTCAAACCCAGAAGTTGAACCAGATCCAGCAGCTCGTTTTACAACCGTTGTTTAATGCGATTCAATTTAAAGAGATGTCTCTACAGGCCATGTATGATGCGCTAACAAACTTAGGTAACCGCCATTACTATCAAGAGTCATTAAAAAAAGAGCTCGCTCGAGCCGAGCGCAATAGTGATGAGTTTTCATTAATTACCCTAGATTTAGATAATTTTAAACAGCTCAATGATGACTTTGGCCATCAGTTAGGCGATAGCGCCTTAGTTGAGTTTGCACAGATGCTAAATACAACCATCAGAAACAGTGACCAGGCATTTCGAATAGGTGGCGATGAATTTACCATATTGGTTCAAGCCAACGTTGAGGCCGCTAGCATTTTGTGTCAGCGGATCTTAGATGCCATCTCTACTCATCAATATTTAGAAAAGTATCAAGTGAAAACCAGTATGGGCGTGGCGCAATGGCGACATCATGATACTGAAGATAGTCTTTACCAACGTGCAGATAATGCGCTATATGAAGCTAAAGCCGCTGGCCGCCAGTGCTACTGTGTCGAAAACAGCTAACTTGCGATCAGCAGCACTTAATGCCTGATAATGGTTAAGATGAAAGTTAGAAAAGAGAGGGTAATGGCTAGCAATATCGAATAAACAAACTCATAAGGCACATTAAAGCCCCTTTGCTTACCGATACCTAATACTTATTAGTATAAAACCAGCCCGACATCATCACCGGTCGCTAAATATGGCCTTTCTATCCAGTAGCCCACAGCAGATACGAGTTTACCGTCATAACAAAGCAGCGGCACGGTGCCACGCCGCCAGGGAGCAAGTCCCCACTCCTGCCATAACTTTTTAAGTTCACGGCCTTTACTACGGTTATGGGGCTGACAACGAGTACTGCCAGGCAGTGCAAACTCGATAGAGACCTTCTCCACTCCTAAAGGCAATCTAAGACGCGCTCCACTTTGACAATATCTTGCCGATAAGGCCTCTCCAGTGACTAGCTTAATAACTCCGTTTATCAAGTCATCACAGCCATTAAGTTCAATACTCAACAAACCTTTTTTGTCCGCGACAAAGTGAGCATTCTTCAGCGGCATAAAATAGCCTTCGCGCTTATAACGCTTGATGATAACGTCGGTTAAGCGGATCTCAACATTGGCATCAACTTTAGCATCGAGCAACTGGGCTAGGATCTGCTCTCCTTGCACCTTAGAGGGCGGAGCAAAACCTAGCATGTCCATGTGACCGCGCAGTAATAATGACTGCCAAGCATGGGAGTGCTGGGTTAATTTATCTAAATCAAGCAACCAATCACTGCCCTTTCGAAGCTGAATATTCGGTAATTTCTGCGCAATCTCTTCATCGAGTACCGACTGCTGTAATGCGCACAGTTCAGCGCTGCGACTGGCTGTCGCGGCGATACTAGGCCAGCGTTGCTTGAGTTTAGGGATAATATCTAAGCGAAGAAAGTTTCTATCATACTTATCATCAAAATTACTCTCATCTTGAATATGAAGGATATTGTCTTGCTTCGCGTAGGCTTCTATTTCATCTTTACTGCAATCGAGCAGTGGTCTAATAATCCAGTTTCGCTGATTAAAGCGCTGCACTTTACCCATGGCTGATAAGCCTTTAGGGCCAAGGCCTCGCTTGAGCGCTAATAAAACGGTCTCAAGTTGATCATCTTGATGGTGGGCAGTCATTAAAATATCATTGTTGGATAACTCTGATAATAACGCTTCATAGCGCATACTGCGGGCCTGCGCCTCAACGCTCACCCTAGGTGCGAGCTTAACCTCGACATGCTTTACAACACATTTCAGATCGTATGATTTTGCTTGCAATAAGCAATGCTCAACCCAAGTGTCAGCATTAGCACTTAACCCATGGTGAACGTGCACTAACACACACTCAAAATCAGGAGTGATTTTGGCAAACTGACCTAAACCATAGGCCAGAATTTCAGAGTCGACGCCGCCACTATAAGCTAGCACTAACTTAGGCTTATTGGTGAGAGTTTGATTTTGAGTATTTTCTACCTTACCCGCTGCCGCCACCTTAGGTGGCAACTGTTGCAGGCAAGCTTGGATCAGCGAGACAATATTCATGCTAAAAAACGATCCGAACCTTTCCTGAACCTGTTAACGACTCGAGTGCCAACATCAACTCATCGGTTGGATTGACTCGCCAATTATCGCCTAAAGTAAACTGCGCTTGTGACTGAGGCTGGGCGTAATTAATCAACACAGGTACAGCGCCGGCTTTCCAAGGCTCAACCGCAGCCTTAAACTCGCTTAACCACTCATCGTTAACCTTGTCTGCTTGCAAGTCAATTTCAACCGCATTGGCAAAATGGCTACGCGCTTCCCCCATATCGATAATGTTACGCGCAGTCATTCGGTTACCACCAGAGAAGTCATCGAAACTAACCTCTCCTTCAATAATCAAAATGCGGTCTTTCTCAAGCAGGTGATTAAACTTCTCAAAGGCTTCAGTAAACAGCATCACCTCAAGACGCGCACTCTTATCATCTAGGGTCACCAGACCCATCTTGGAGCCACGCTTAGTCATCATCACACGTGTCGCCACTACAAGCCCAGCGGCTTTCATGGTTTTGCCACGTTCAGTAGGATGCACATCTTTTAACCGACCCGAAGTGTAATGCTTAAGCTCTTTCAGATACTGGTTAATCGGGTGACCTGTGAGGTATAAACCTAATGTGTCACGCTCGCCTTCAAGCCAAACTTTATCGGGCCAAGGCGTACATTCAACAAACTGCTGCTTACTGTCTTCAGGTTCATTATTGAGTAGACCAAACATATCATGCTGACCAATCGCTTCGGCTTTAGCATGCTGATCGGCTGCGCGAATAGCTTCCGGTAACGTTGCCATCATCGCGGCTCGATGCGGGCCTAAATTATCAAGCGCACCAGCGCAAATCAGTTTTTCAATGACGCGGCGGTTAAGCTTCTTTAAATCGATTCGAGCGCAGAAATCAAACAAGTCCTTAAAGGGGCCATTTTTACGCGCAGCGAGAATCGAGTCTACAGGACCTTCACCAACACCTTTCACCGCGCCAATGCCGTAAACAATATTCAGATCGTCATCAACGGTAAATCTAAATAAGCCTTTATTTACATCAGGCGGAATAAGTGGCAAGCCCATACGCTCACACTCATCAACCAAGGTGACAATCTTATCGGTGTTATCCATATCCGCCGACATTACTGCCGCCATAAACTGCTGTGGATAATGGGTTTTTAACCAAAGTGTTTGATAAGACACTAATGCGTAAGCGGCCGAGTGAGATTTGTTAAAACCGTAACCCGCGAATTTTTCCACCAAATCGAAAATTTTCATCGACAACGGACCATCAACGCCATTGGCAATTGAACCGGCCTCAAACGTACCGCGCTGCTTGGCCATCTCTTCAGGCTTTTTCTTACCCATAGCACGACGAAGCATATCGGCGCCGCCCAAGGTATAGCCAGCAAGTACCTGAGCAATCTGCATCACCTGCTCTTGATAGAGAATAATGCCGTAGGTTGGTGATAACAGCTCTTTCAGCGACTCATGTTGATATTCGGCGTCAGGGTATGACACTTCCTCACGGCCGTGCTTACGCTCGATAAAGTTATCTACCATGCCTGATTGCAGTGGACCCGGTCTAAACAGTGCAACCAGTGCGATCATATCTTCAAAGCAATCTGGCTGTAGGCGTTTAATCAAGTCTTTCATACCACGAGATTCCAACTGGAATACCGCGGTTGTTTCATATCGTTGTAGTAATTTAAAACACTTTGGATCAGTCAGCGAAATCGACTCAATACGCACCGGCTCTTCACCGTTCTTCTTTTTGACGCTGTTGACCATCTGCAACGCCCAATCAATAATGGTGAGCGTTCTTAGACCCAAGAAGTCGAACTTCACTAGGCCTGCGGTTTCAACATCGTTTTTGTCGAACTGAGTTACCGGGTTTAAGCCTTCGGTGTCACAATAAATTGGCGAGAAGTCAGTGATCTTAGTCGGGGCAATAACCACACCACCAGCGTGTTTACCCGCGTTACGTGTCACCCCTTCCAGAATGCGACACATATCGATAAGATCTTTTACTTCCTCATCAGCGTCGTATGACTCTTGCAAGCCTGGCTCGACTTCAAAGGCTTTAGCCAAAGTCATGCCGGGTTCCGCTGGGATCATTTTTGAAATACGGTCAACAAAACCATACGGGTGACCAAGCACGCGGCCAACATCTCGAATTACCGCTTTAGCCGCCATAGTACCAAAGGTAATGATCTGCGATACCGCATCACGACCATAAAGGTCGGCAACGTGGTCAATGACCTCATCACGTCTGTCCATGCAAAAGTCGACGTCGAAGTCGGGCATAGATACACGTTCTGGGTTTAGAAAGCGCTCGAATAGCAAGTCGTATTCAAGGGGATCCAAGTCGGTAATTTTAAGTGCATAAGCCACCAATGACCCTGCACCTGAACCACGGCCAGGACCAATTGGAATATCGTTATCTTTACCCCACTGAATAAACTCCATTACGATAAGGAAGTAACCAGGAAAGCCCATCTGGTTAATCACTTTAAGCTCGATATCGAGACGCTCATCGTATTCAGGGCGTTTCTCAGCTCTAAGATCTGGATCAGGGAAAAGAAACTCGAGTCGCTCCTCAAGGCCCTTTTCTGATACATCGACCAAGAAGTCTTCAATGGTCAAATCACCTGTCGGGAAGTTCGGCAAGAAGTATTCGTGCAGTCTTACGGTAACGTTACAGCGCTTAGCAATTTCGACCGTATTTTGAATCGCCTCAGGAATATCTTCAAATAGCTCGCACATCTCATCGCTACTTTTAAAGTATTGTTGGTCACTGTATTTCTTCGGTCTGCGCGGATCGGCTAGCGTAAAGCCATCATAAATTGCGACCCGAATTTCGTGGGCGTCAAACTGCTCAGGCTTATTAAATACCACCTGATTAGTCGCAACCACTGGTAAGTCTTTTTGCTCGGCAAGTGCGACCGCCATGTGCAGATAACGCTCTTCATCTGGACGACCTGTTCGTAGCAGCTCTAAATAATATCGGTCAGGAAAGTGACTCTTATAAAAGTCGATTAATGACTCTACTTGACCATGGTTATCTTTCAGCAACGCACGACCAACATCACCGTCTTTGCCACCTGAAAGCAGAATTAACCCTTCGTTATATTTCACTAACCATTCATGGTCAATCACAGCTTTGTCGTTAATATTGCCGCGCAGATACGCATCGCTAATCAACAAAGTCAGGTTTGAGTAACCTTTATTGTCCATCGCTAAGGCAGTAATAGAACAAAACTCATCAAATCCTGGGACTTTTACCCAAAAATCGGTGCCAATAATAGGCTTGATACCCGCATCATGGCAGCCTCCATAAAACTTGACCAAACCACACATGTTCGTCTGATCGGTTAATGCAACCGCAGGCATTCCAAGCTCAGCCACTTTCCCTAGAATAGGCTTAACTTTAGAAAGTCCATCAGACATAGAAAAATCGCTGTGGACGCGCAAGTGAACAAAACGTGGATCAGACATAATTAGGAGTATCTTTCTTTTTTGATAAATGAAGACTGCTGGTCAATCTTACAGAGTAAAACATGGGGTGATTGCAAACAAGTTTAACTGCAATCGCTCAGGCTGATGAGTTAATTTTCCGGCAAAAGGATGCCTCAAGCAAGTAAATCTTTCACCGGAAAAATTGTGTCGAGCTAAATTAATGCCTCACGAACGGGGCGAAAGCTTTTACGATGCTCAGGCAGTACACCGTGCTTTGCGAGTGCTTCAAAGTGCGCTTTAGTAGGGTAACCTTTATGTTTGTCAAAACCATAATCTGGGTATTGCGCAGCAAGGACATCCATCTCTCTATCACGAACAACCTTGGCAATAATTGAAGCTGCACTAATCGCATCGATAAGGCCATCACCTTTGATAATTGCATGACTGAGCACACCAAAGTCAGGACTGCGATTACCATCGACTAACACACTGCTTGGCTTAATACTGAGCCCTGCAACAGCACGCTGCATCGCCAGCATAGTCGCATGCAAAATATTTAGATCGTCAATTTCAGCTGGTGTCGCTGAGCCCACACTAACACTTAAGGCCTTTTGCTGAATTTGTTCAAACAGCAACTCACGCTTTTTCTCTGACAGTTTCTTAGAATCATTTAACCCTTCGATAGGGTTATTAGGATCTAAAATCACCGCTGCGGTGACAACATTACCAATCAAAGGTCCGCGGCCTACTTCATCAACACCTGCGTATTGACCAATACAAATTTGGGCCACTTGTTCAGGAGTGATATCTTTTATTACAGCCATTATGCTTGTTCCTCAATCAGTTTTATCACCGCATCAGCTGCCCGAGCACTGGCGTCTCGTCTTATCATTTGATGAATTGACATGAAACGGTCATGCAGCGGTGTAAAATCATCGTCCAACTGCTTTGACACTGCTGTTGCTATTTTCTCTGGCGTACAATCTGCTTGAATAAGCTCTTCAACAATATCTTCATCTGCCAGTAGGTTAGGCAATGAATAGCGTTTAGTCAGCATCATGCCTTTGGCAATACGATAAGTGATAGGACTCACTCGATATGCCACCACCATAGGTCGCTTAACTAACATAGCTTCAAGCGTGGCTGTGCCCGATGCCAATAAAATACAATCAGCCGCCGCCATCACTTCACGAGAATGACCTTCAATGAGGTGGATCTCTAAATCTGGCGCATACTCGCGTAAGGCAAGCTCGAATTGATCGCGACGTTTTTGATTAACCAAAGGCGTAACAAATTTAATATCAGGATAGCGCTGCTTGATTAGGGTTGCCGCTTTAACAAAGGGCTCGGCTAACATCTTAAGCTCACCACCACGAGAACCAGGTAATATCGCTAAATACTCAGCATCTTTATCCAGACCGAGTAATTCACGTGCCTGTGCTTTATCACTTTCAAGCTCAATGTCATCGGCTAACGTATGTCCAACAAAGGTGCAAGGCACTTGGTATTCATCGTAAAACGCTTTTTCAAAAGGTAACAATGACAACACCATATCCGTTGCCCTAGCGATTTTAAAAATACGTTTTGGTCGCCACGCCCATACAGATGGACTGACGTAATGTACGGTTTTAATACCCCGAGCTTTAAGCTTGAGTTCCAAGCCAATATTAAAATCGGGTGCGTCGATGCCAATAAAACAATCGGGATTCAGCTTAGTGAACTCATCAACTAATGTTGCTCGAACTTTTAGTAGTCTCGGTAGGCGTGACAATACTTCAACAATTCCCATAACAGCCAGCTCTTCATAAGAGAAGATAGACTCAAAACCAAGGGCGTCCATACGTGGACCACCAACCCCAATAAATCGAGCATCAGGATATTGCTTCTGCAACGCTTTTATTAAGCCTGCTCCGAGGATGTCGCCCGAGATCTCTCCGGCAACCATTGCAAATACACGAGGATTGTTTGAACTCATAGAATAACGTCTGTGGTTAATAATGGGAGGAAAGAAAGAACCCGCTTTTACACGGGTTCAATAACTTACTTAGCGGATGATGCCTCGCTGAGAGGAAGCAACAAATTCAATTAGCATTTGAACTTGTTCGTCATCAACTGCAGCCTCTTTAAGCTGCTCAATCGCTTCTGCAACCGTTAAGTTGCTGCGATATAGCGTCTTATAGGCTCTGCGGACTGAAAGCTGTGATTCTTTTGAGAATCCACGGCGCTTTAAGCCTTCGATGTTCAAACCTCGAGGAATCGCAGGCTGACCCGATGCCATCACAAAAGGCGGCACATCGTTAAGGATAAGGGAGCTACCAGCCGTGAAGGCGTGAGCACCAATATGCACGAACTGATGCACACCGGTCATGCCACCTAAAATAGCCCAATCACCAACATGAACATGACCGGCAATCGATGCGTTATTAGCCATAATGACGTTGTTACCTACCACACAGTCATGAGCGATATGCACATAGGCCATAAATAGGTTGTTAGAGCCAATACGTGTTTCCCACTCATCTTGAGTGGTACCACGGTGAATGGTGACAGACTCACGAATAACGTTATTGTCGCCAATAATTAATCGGGTTGCTTCACCGGCATATTTCTTATCTTGGCAATCTTCACCGACTGAGGCAAATTGGTAAAACTTATTACCTTTACCAATGACGGTAGGTCCTTTCACAACAACGTGTGAACTGAACCAACAGTCATCACCGATTTCAACATCAGCACCAATATAGGTCCACGGACCAATAGTGACATTTTTGCCTATTTTGGCATCAGGGTGAACATAAGCTAATTTATCAATCACTTAGAAATCTCTCTACGTGCACACATGATTTCCGCTGAACAAACAATCTCGCCATCCACTTTAGCAACGCCAGTAAACACGCCAATCCCACGGCGCTCTTTAATCATTTGCACTTCAAAATGAAGTTGGTCACCAGGCTCAACAACGCGCTTAAAACGCGCTTTATCAATACCGGCAAAATAGTATAACGCGTCATTAGACGGCTCATCGCTCATGGTTTTAAAAGCAAGGAGTCCTGTAGCCTGCGCCATAGCCTCTAAAATCAATACGCCTGGCATCACAGGTTGAACCGGGAAATGTCCCTGAAAAAATGGCTCATTAATTGTGACGTTTTTAATAGCGTGTAAGGTTTCACCTGGTGTGAAATCCAATACTCTATCGATCAATAAAAATGGATACCTATGAGGTAAAAATTTTAGGATCTCTTTGATATCCATTGTATTCAATTGATTTGACACGAATCTTTCCTTTATCTGCACAAAGCAGTCATTTACTTTACGTTATTTTCCAGTGCTTTTACGCGCTGAAATAGCGTATCTAGCTGTCTAAAACGAACGGTATTCTTACGCCACAGCTTATTATCCATTGCGGCTGTTGCCGATGAATAAACGCCTTTTTCGCGAATAATGCTAGTGACGTTGGTACTGCCAGTCACATGTACGCCATCAGCAATACTTAAATGACCTGAAATCGCACAATTACCGCCGATAATACAATACTTGCCAATCGTTACACTACCCGCAACAACCGTACTACCTGCTATAGCAGTATTAGCACCGATAATATCGTTATGGGCAATCTGGACTTGGTTATCTAGAATAACCCCGTCGTGAATTTCAGTATGGGCTATGGCGCCTCGGTCTACCGTCGTGTTAGCACCGATTTCAACTCGATCACCAATACGCACACCACCAGTTTGCGGGATCTTAACCCACTGACCGCGTTCATTAGCGTAACCGAAACCATCAGAACCTAAAATCGTTCCCGAATGGATGATGCAATCTTGGCCTAAATGAACGTTGTGATAAACCGTTACATTAGCCCATAACAGTGTATTTGAACCAATCACACTATCTTGACCAATAACACAGCCCGCCCCAACTTGAACGTTATTACCAAGAATAACATTCTCGCCAATGACCGCATTCGCACCAATTGCCACGCCTTCACCTAGCATGGCCGAGGCCGCTATTTGTGCCGATGGGTGGATACCGTCTGCCGCCTTTGGGGTTGTATCAAGAAATTGTGCGATGCGAGCAAAACCGACATAGGGATCATTTAATACAATCGCATTGCCTGTAAAACCTTCTGCATCTTTAGGCGTCATTAAGATCGCAGACGCAGCTGAACTAGTCAGCTGCGAACGATACTTTGAATTTGCCAAAAAAGAGATTTGACCTGAACCTGCACCGTCCAAGGTGCCTACAGTTGAGATTTCAACTGAGTCATCACCTTGAACGTCTGCATTTAAATGGTCAGCCAATACTCTTAAAGTATAGCTTTTCATCTATTTACTTGCCTTTACCTAAAGCTTCAACCACTTTGTTACTGATGTCAGCACTTGGCTTAACATAGATAACAGCACCACGTTGAAGTACCATGTCATACTGCTCTTTTTCAGCAATAGTATTAATTGTCTTTTGAACTTCAAGCAGTAGCTTGTTTTGCTCTTCACCGTTACGGCGACGCATATCTTCATCTAACGCTTTGCCTTTCAATTGTAGCTCAGCTTTCATAGATTCCATTTTACGCATCATGTCGGTCTTTTGTGACTCGCTCATTAGCGCCGCATCACGTTGCTGTTTTTCTAGCAAACCACGAAGCTCTTCTTGCATCTTTTGCACATCAGCAACACGGTCACCGAACTCAGCTTTTAATGTTTCGTTCACTTGCTCGCGCTGTGGCAACTGCTCAAAAACTGCTTGCATATCAACTACTGCGATCTTTTCTGCGTGTGCCGCTAGCGGTGCACCTAAAAGAACCAAAACCATCATTGCGCGATTCAACATCTTATTCAAAACAAACTCCTTTATCTCAGCAAAACTTGCCGATTTTTTCAAATTGATTTTAGAAAGTTTTACCAATATTAAACGAGAAGATCTCAGTTTCATCATCCTCGTATTCCTTGATTGGCCATGCAAGGCTAAAGACCATAGGTCCCATCGGCGATAGCCACTGCACGCTCATACCCCAAGAGGCACGAATACGGCTCGGATCGCTATAATCTTCTAGTCTATCAAACTCTTCAACTGGAAGGTAACGATATGAATCGTAGTCAAACTCAGTGTCCCACACGTTACCGGCATCCACAAAGAAACTAGTACGTACAGAATTTGTATAAGCCTCGTCCAGGAATGGGGTAGGCACAATAAGCTCTAAACTGGCAGTTGCAATGGCGTTACCACCAATTGAGCGACCTGAACTCACCTGAATCTGGTTAGGATCGCCAGGTAAGCTACAGCCTTCACCCGATGGATCTGGCGCACATGGCTCGCTGCCACGATACAAGTAGAATGAGCGCGGACCCACTGAGTTAGACTTAAAGCCACGCAATGAGCTGCTACCACCCGAGTAATAGTTTTCCCAGAAAGGTAAGATCTGGTCATTATCGTTAAACTTACCGTAACCGTTACCGTAACCTAAACGCGCTCGGCTTAGCACAACAAAGCTGTGATTACGGTTAAGTGGGAAGTAAAAGCTTGTATCAAAATCCGCTTTAAAATACTGCAGATCAGAACCTGGTACCGTCATCTTACCGTTTAAACGCTGTGATGAACCATCCGATGGGAAAGTACCACGGTTTAAGTTACTGCGTGACCAACCCAGACTTAATTCGAAGTTATCGAAAGCTAAGCCAGCATTTGGATCATCACTGTCACGGTAAATATCGTAGAAGCGAATCGCTTGCTCATAAGCAGAGATTTCAGAGATCTCGTTATGACGATATCCAATACCACCGTTAATACGGTTATATTCGTTAATAGGGAAACCTGAGTTTAACGAAATACCATAAGAGCTGTTCTTATAGGCTTCAAGGTTTGCCTCATCAGCATCAAACTCACTCCAATAGATACTACCACCTAGGCTCACGCCATCTTTAGTGAAGTATGGATCGGTATAGTTAATATTGACGTTCTTAGAGTATTTGTTGGTGTTTAAATTAATACCAGCCTGATTACCCGTGCCTAAGAAGTTACTTTGCTGAACACCAAACTGAAGACTAAGTCCAGATTCAGTACCGTAACCAACGCCAGCATTAAATGAGCCTGATGGCTGCTCTTTAACACTAAATGCCACATCGACTAAATCATCGGTACCTGGCACTTGCACAGTTTCAGTATCAACAGTCTCGAAGTAACCTAAACGGTTAAGATTAGATTTTGACAGCTCTACTTGCGCAGAGTTAAGCCAAGCACCTTCCATCTGACGTAACTGACGACGCATGACTTCATCTTTTGTTACCGTGTTACCCGTAAAGCTGATATTACGAACATATACACGCTTGCCAGGATTGATGTTGATGTTGAGGTTTACCTCTTTCGTTTCATCATCAATTTCTGGGTAGGTTTTCACTTCAGGATAGGCGTAACCAAATCGACCTAAGTATTTACCGTACATCTCTTCGGTAAAGGTCACATCACCGCCGTTATACATATCACCGGCTTTCAAAGGTAAGATGGCTTCAAGCACCTCTTCTTTACCCATTAAGTCGCCAGTTAGATTAACGTCTTTGACTTTGTACTGCTCACCTTCATCGACGTTAATCGTAATATAGAGGCCTTTACGATCAGGTGTCATTGCCACCTGCGTAGAGGTTACATCAAAACGAATGTAGCCACGGTTTTGGTAGTAAGTCTTAATCGTTTCAAGATCAGCTTGTAGCTTTTGTTTTTGATAACGGCGCTCGCCAAACAGATCCCACCAAGCGACATAGTCTTTTAGCTCAAGCATGCCGATAAGCTCAGCATCACTAAACTCGGTGTTACCCACGACATTAATCTGACGAATTTCGGCGGCTAAACCTTCGGTAAAGGTGAACTTAAGCTCAACTCGGTTACGGGGTAGATTGATAATTTCGGCTTTAACTTTAGCACCGTACTTACCTACGCCGTAATAGAAATCCTGCAAGCCTTTTTCGATACCAGAGAGCATAGTACGGTCGAGAGACTCGCCGACTTTCACACCAGAGCCATCAAGACTCTCTTGTAACTGCTCATCTTTAATATCTTTGTTACCTTCAAAGGTAACAGAGCTAATGGTTGGGCGCTCAGTCACTTTAACGACCAGCACATTACCATCGCGCAGCACTTCAATTTTTTCGAAGTTAGTTGATGCATATAAGCTTTTTATTGCTTGCTGCAATTTTAATTGATCAACAGTATCCCCAACCTTCACAGGTAGGTTGAGCAAAGCCGCACCGAGTGCCACTCGCTGTAAACCTTCAACTTGGATATCAGCTACTTCAAAAGGTTGGAATGTTTCGGCCCAACCGTTCCCTGAAAAAGACGCTCCGACTAATAACATCGAGGCAAAAAGTTTATTCAATCTCATAGAGCACTTCTAATTATTTGTCTGTCCTTGCTCAGAGTCGGGAAAAGTCATTGAAAAGCGCAACACTCATCAACATCAGCAGCATAGCTGCCCCAATTCTGAATCCAATTTCCTGTACCTTATCCGGTACAGGCCTGCCTGTAATTACCTCAATGAAGTAATACAAAAGGTGTCCCCCATCTAACACTGGCAAAGGCAATAAATTGATAATGCCTAAGTTCACGCTAATCAATGCAAGAAAACCTAAAAAATATACCAGTCCGACGTCAGCGCTATTTCCCGCACCTTGTGCAATAGAAATAGGACCACTCAAGTTTTTAACTGAAACGTCACCAGTAAGTAACTTGCCAATCATCTTAATGCTGACAGAGACAAGTTGCCATGTTTTATCGACTGCAACTGGAAAAGAATCTAAAAATCCGTATTCCAATTGTATCTTCATGTTTTCTGGCCATGGTTCAGATGTTGGGGCCACGCCAATCACGCCTTCAAGTTGACCTTCAGCATTTTCACGAGACTTAGGCGTTACCTTAACCGTGAACTGCTCTCCATCACGACGTATGGTAATGCTGACAGGCTTATTGGCTGAGCCCTGAATAATCTCTACGAAACGCGGCCAATCTTGGTATTTTTCACCATCAATCGCAACTAAGGTGTCACCCACCTTGATACCGGCCTGACCCGCTGCGCCATCATCACTAACGAGTGCCAGTGTGGGTAATATCGCAGGACGATACATGCCAAGACCAATAGCGGTGATCGGCAGTTCTTTTTCGGGGTTAATCTTCCAATCTTGTGTATTTAACGAATAGGTATGCTCATCGCCAGACGAGCCTTGCAAGCGAGACAGTGGCGCGACGGTCACATCGACATTACTGTCACCTATGTGTCCAGCTAGGGCGAGATTAACTTCTTCCCAATCCCTGACTTTTTGGCTACCAATCGCCATGATCTGCATCGGCTCTTTAACCACGATTTGCGCAGCAGGTGTGCCCGCGATAGTTGAGTCGATGATTGGTTTAATGGCTGGAACGCCAATAAGATACATGGCGTACAATGCAATAATCGCAAAGATAAAGTTAGCAATGGGGCCAGCACTTACAATGGCGATGCGCTGCCAAACTGACTTACGGTTAAAGGCTTGTTCTTTTAACTCTTCAGGCACCTCATCAACGCGCTCGTCGAGCATTTTGACATAGCCACCCAGTGGGATCATCGCAAGGACATACTCTGTGCCATCTTTGCCAGTCTTGCGCCAAATAGCCCGACCAAAACCGATAGAGAAGCGCTCAACTTTTACGCCGCAGCGACGTGCGACCCAAAAGTGCCCATATTCATGAGCAGCAATTAATATCCCCAATGCAACAACAAAGGAACCTAGGTTCCATAAAAAATCGATCATTCCTTTCCTCTGAACTAATTGAGCTTAGTGATAGCGTCTAACGTGTATTGACGACTTTGAAAGTCTAACGCCAAAATATCATCGATACTGTTTAATGGATGCGTCGCCGTATTCATTAAGCTTTGTTCGTTTATTCTTGCTATATCGGTAAAACGTATCTTGCCATCTAAAAATGCTTGTACCGAAATTTCGTTGGCAGCGTTTAATACCGTTGTCGCTTCCTGGCCTTGCTTACAGGCTTCGATCGCCAGCGCTAAACAGGGGAAACGATTAAAATCAGGTTCTAAGAAGCTTAACTGTCCGACTTTGAAAAAGTCTAAAGGTTCAACTCCTGAGTTAATTCTCTGTGGAAAAGACATACAATGAGCAATCGGTGTACGCATATCAGGGTTACCTAATTGTGCTAACACTGAGCCGTCACGATACTGCACCATAGAATGAATCACACTTTGAGGGTGGATCACAACCTTTAGCTGCTCAGGACTGGCGTTAAACAACCAACGCGCCTCAATGTACTCAAGACCTTTGTTCATCATGGTCGCTGAATCCACAGAGATTTTACGCCCCATAGACCAGTTAGGATGCTTACAAGCCTGCTCAGGAGTCATTGCCGATAACGTAGCCAAATCAGACGTTAAAAATGGTCCGCCAGAACCTGTCAGCAAGATGTGAGAAACCCCTGCAGCCACTAGATCGCAGCGGCCAATTTCAAGCTGAGAACGCTCAGACAAACACTGAAAAATGGCATTGTGTTCACTATCGACGGGTAACACTTGCGCACCAGAGTTTTGCATCGCTTCGATAAACAATTGACCCGACATCACCAGCGACTCTTTATTGGCAAGTAGCACTCGCTTACCGGCGTTAACCGCCGCAAGTGTCGAAGGCAAGCCCGCTGCGCCAACAATGGCCGCCATCACCGTATCAACGTCATTGCTACTGACAAGCGATAAGAGTTCATCTTCACCGCTTGTCACTTCGATATTTAAATGGCTTGGCAGTTGCTGCTTCAGTGCTTGAGCAGCATTTGCATCGACCATATGGGCAATTTTAGGTTGATGCAAAGTACAGATCTCTAGCATCTTTGCGACATTGGTATTTGCGACCAGTGCAAATACCTTGTACTGCTCAGGATTACACGCGACAACACTTAAAGTGCTCGCTCCGATAGAGCCGGTCGCGCCTAAAATCACCATGTTTTGCATTTAGTTACATCCAAAAAGCTATATAGATTAATGTGAATACAGGTAAAGCAGCCGTGAGGCTATCGATTCTATCTAATACGCCACCGTGACCCGGTAGGATCGTGCCAGAGTCTTTAATTTTCGCCACTCGCTTAAACATACTTTCAGACAAGTCGCCTACTGCAGAGGCTAGTGCAGTAAATAAAGTCACAGCGATAAGTAAACCAATCTCTTGCTCTGGTGAGAAATACATAATACCTGCAACCACTAACATGGTCGTCAACAGACCACCGAGCAACCCTTCTATCGTTTTGGCTGGACTCACATTTGGCATAAGCTTGCGCTTACCAAATCGCTTACCTGCAAAATAAGCACCTGAGTCTGTAGCCCAAACGACAAGCATAACTAAAAATACCAAGGTGCCACCGTAATATGGCGATGCTTGAGTACTAAGTGCCTTAAGGGAAAGTAACGAAACGAAACATGGGATCAGGGTCAACTGACCAAACATGGATTTCAGCATGTGGCTATTTTCCCAGAAGCGTGCGCTTTTCGGGAAAGATAACACCATGATGAACGACATAAACCACCAGAACCCACCAATTAGGATCACCGCGAGAAATATCGGATGTAGCATACCACGGTGCCAAATTTCATCAGCTGGCACCATTAGGTTTAGCGCGGTTAATAGGACGCCGATAGTGACGGTGAAACTCCATTGAGTCATCTCACAGTTGCTATCGATAATACGCCCCCACTCCTTGGCGGCTATTAAAAAGACTCCCAATAGTGCCCAAGAAAAATACTCAGTCGGTAAACCGAAAATGGCACCAAAAACTAAGGGGATTAACCATATTGCTGTTATTATTCGTTGTTTTAGCAAAAAACTTCCCTCATTAATTATTATAAAGAGCGGATGGTATCGATTTGAGTTCCTGTCAAACCGAATCGACGCTGACGATTAGCAAAAATAGCAATCGCGTCTTTAAACGCATCCTCATCAAAATCCGGCCACAGAGTGTCAGTAAAGACTAACTCAGCGTAAGCGGCTTGCCACAAGACAAAGTTACTTATGCGATAGTCACCACCTGTGCGGATCATTAAATCAACTTCGGCTTGATTTTGCATGCACAAATGCTCACTAATTGCCTCTTCGGTAAACTGAGTGCTGCTCATTTCACCAGATTCGACCTTAGCTGCTAATTTTTGCGCCGCTTGCATAATGTCCCATCGTCCACCGTAGTTGGCCGCGACATTAAGCACTAAATCATGATTGTCTGCCGTTTTCTCTTCTGCTGCTGCAATCTGCTTTTGCAAACGGGGAGAAAATCGACTGATATCACCGATAATATTGAGGCGAACCCCATTGTTGTGTAACAGCTTAAGTTCACGCTGAAGCACTGTAAAAAACAGCTCCATTAACAAGCTGACTTCTTTGTCTGGTCTGCGCCAGTTTTCACTAGAAAACGCAAACAATGTTAATGATTCAACACCCAAATTTCGGGCCGTACTCACCGCTCGCCTAACCGCCTTTACACCCGCCTTATGGCCGATGACTCTTGGCTTTCCCTGCGCCTGTGCCCAACGACCATTACCATCCATAATGATAGCAACGTGTTTGGGGATAGACTGTTTTACCAAAGTCGATATCTCATTTGGTAATGTCTCTGTCACTTCAGTGTCAGATTGGGAATCGATTGACATCTATTACAACCCTTAAAAATAGACAAACGCCGTGTAGTATAACTCTACACGGCGTCTGAACTCTAGGGCATGTTGTCCATTCAAGTTTAATTTTTGTCCGAGCTCGCCGCTTTTATTACAAGGCGTGAACTGTGAAGCTTAATACCTGTCGCAAAAAGCTCGCTACTTCTCAATAAAGAAGCAAAAAACCTGCACAAGGCCTCATTAAAAATCAACCTAAATAGTGAACATTCCCCTATGCTGATGAGTACGATTAGAACTCCATCAGCTCCTTTTCTTTAGCAGCCAAGATTTCATCAATTAGCTTAATGTGCGCATCAGTTAGCTTCTGCACATCATCTTCACTGCGACGAACGTCATCTTCAGTGCACTCTTTGTCTTTCTCTAATTCTTTTACATTCGAATTAGCATCACGGCGAACATTACGGATAGCAATACGGCCGTTTTCTGCTTCTGCACGAACCACTTTGATAAGGTCTTTACGACGCTCTTCAGTTAGGGCTGGCAATGGAATGCGAATAGTCGCGCCTGCAGACATTGGGTTTAAACCAAGATCTGAACTCATGATTGCCTTTTCAACAGCTGCAATCATAGTACGGTCAAATACAGATACCGTTAACGTACGAGCATCGCCAATAGAGACACTTGCAACTTGCTTAAGCGGAGTCAGCGAACCGTAGTAAGGTACTTGGATAGTATCCAATAAGCTTGGGTGTGCACGGCCAGTACGAACTTTAGCCATTTGAGTTTTTGTTGACTCTACACACTTGTCCATGCGAGTTTGCGCATCGCTCTTAATTTCGTTTATCACGTTATATGTCCTTTTAAGTCACTAAATATTGCTTAATCAGCTTTAATCATTGTGCCTTCTTGCTCGCCCATGATAACGCGGCGCAGTGCACCTGGTTTATTCATGTTAAATACAAGCAATGGCATATTATGGTCTCTGGCCATAGTGAATGCAGCCAAATCCATTACTTTCAATTCTTTTTCGAGTACTTCATTGTACCCCATTACATCATACTTGACGGCTTCTGGGTTTTTAACTGGATCATCTGAATAAACACCGTCAACTTTCGTGCCTTTAATCACTACTTCTGCTTCAATCTCAATACCGCGTAAACACGCAGCAGAGTCAGTCGTACAGAATGGGTTACCTGTACCTGCAGCAAAAATAACAACACGGCCTGATTTAAGCAAACTAATTGCTTCAGCCCAGTTATAGTCATCACATACGCCTTTAAGCGGAATAGCTGACATTAAACGTGCATTAACATATGCACGGTGCAACGAATCACGCATTGCTAAGCCGTTCATCACTGTTGCCAACATGCCCATGTGATCGCCCACTACACGGTTCATACCCGCGTTAGCCAGACCTTCACCCCTGAACAAGTTACCACCGCCAATGACAACACCCACTTGAATACCTAGCTCTACTAGCTCTTTGATCTCCTGCCCCATACGATCAAGCACTTTAGGATCAATGCCGAAGCCTTCTTCACCCATTAGGGCTTCACCACTTAGTTTTAAAAGAACACGACGAAATGCAGGTTTAGGATTGGTACTCATATTTATTAGTCCTGATTATGGCGATAGGGGTTATACACTGGAATAGTTATACCGAATGTTACTTAGCAAAACACAAAACTATTCGAGTATATACGATAAGACCGCAGCAATTGCTACGGTCTTATGTTTGCTAAAAAAGGAGATTAAGCCTTATTTGTAGCAGCGATTTGTGCAGCTACTTCAGCAGCAAAATCTTCTTCTTTTCTTTCGATACCTTCACCCACTTCTAAGCGGATGAAGTTAGTTACTGAAGCGCCTTTCTCTTTAAGAATTTCGCCAACAGTTTTCTTTGGTTCCATGATGAAAGCTTGACCAGTAAGAGAAACCTCACCAGTGAACTTCTTCATACGACCGACAACCATCTTCTCAGCGATCTCAGCAGGCTTACCTTCGTTCATAGCGATTTCGATTTGAAGTGCTTTTTCTTTCTCAACAACTTCAGCAGGAACGTCAGAAGGGTTAACATACTCAGGCTTAGACGCAGCAACATGCATAGCAATGTGCTTTAGTGTGTCTTCGTCAGCTTCACCAGTAACAACAACACCGATACGATCACCGTGACGGTATTCAGCTAGGTTTGCACCATCGATGTATTCAACGCGACGAACGTTGATGTTTTCGCCGATTTTTGCAACTAGTGCAACACGAGTCTCTTCGAACTGTGCTTTCAAATCTTCGATAGTTACTTTAGATGCTGCAGCAACATCTAGTACTTCGTTAGCAAATGCTAGGAAGTTAGAATCTTTTGCTACGAAGTCAGTTTGACAGTTAACTTCTAGTAGAGCAGCGTAACCTTCACCTTGCTTGATAAGGATAGTACCTTCAGCAGCGATGTTACCCGCTTTTTTAGCAGCCTTAGCAGCACCGCTCTTACGCATGTTATCAATTGCTAACTCGATGTCACCGTTAGTTTCAGTCAGTGCTTTTTTACAGTCCATCATGCCAGCGCCAGTGCGGTCACGAAGTTCTTTAACTTGGGCAGCAGTAATTGCCATTGCTAAATCCTCTACAGATAATTCTTCAAATTCAATAGATATAAAACAGGGGCCTATCAGTTTAAATGAGAGCGCCCCTGTTCACCAATCATGTATCTTGGTTAATAAGGGTGATGAAAATCATCGACCTTTATTATTCAGCTTCTACGAAACCGTCTTGCTCAGCTTGTACAGCTAGGTCTTGACCACGGCCAGCTTTCGCAGCAGCAGCAACAGCACCAGTGTAAAGACGGATAGAACGCATAGCATCATCGTTACCAGGAACGATGTAGTTGATACCGTCTGGAGAAGAGTTTGTATCAACAACAGCAACAACTGGAATACCTAGGTTGTTAGCTTCTTTAATAGCGATATGCTCGTGGTCAGCACCGATTACGAAAATCACGTCTGGTAGACCAGCCATGTTCTTGATACCACCTAGAGACTTCTCTAGCTTATCAAGTTCACGAGTACGCATTAGCGCTTCTTTCTTAGTCAGCTTGTCGAAAGTACCGTCTACAGACTGGCTTTCAAGGTCTTTAAGACGCTTGATTGATTGACGAACTGTTTTCCAGTTAGTCAACATACCACCTAACCAACGGTGATCAACATAGTACTGATCACAAGAAACAGCAGCTTCTTTGATAGCTTCGCTTGCAGCACGCTTAGTACCAACAAAAAGAACTTTACCTTTCTTAGATGCAACGTTGCTGATGAAAGCAAGTGCTTCGTTGAACATTGGTACAGTGTGCTCTAGGTTGATGATGTGAACACCGTTACGAGCGCCAAAGATGAATGGCTTCATCTTTGGGTTCCAGTAACGAGTCTGGTGACCGAAGTGAACACCGGCTTGTAGCATGTCGCGCATTGAAACTGTAGTCATTTTATTTACCTTAAAATATTAGGGGTTAGACCTCCACATATCCCATATCTTCGACCCTATTGAGGGCACCCCGAAGAACGTGTCGATATGTGTGTGATTTAGTATTTATCAATAGCCATGTATAATGGCCGCCATCTTAACTCGAACGAACCACCTTAAGGTGAGATCGACAAGAGTCAAACATAACGGCGCGCTTTATACCATAATATGAAAAAAAGCACAAATATTTACGTCGTTTTTCAGGCATAATCGTCAGATTGAAAGACGACAATTTAAAGACTAAGAGATACTAGAATGAGTATAGTAATTAAGACAGCTGAAGAGATTGAAAAGATGCGTGCCGCGGGTAAACTAGCCGCACAAGTACTCGAAATGATCGCACCACATGTCAAAGCGGGTGCGACGACCAATGAATTAAACGCTATCTGCGCTAAATTCACTGAAGATAATGGCGCTATCTCTGCACCTCTTGATTATCATGGTTTTCCAAAATCAATTTGCACCTCAATTAACGATGTGATCTGTCACGGCATTCCAAGTGATCGTCCGCTTATTGATGGTGATATCATCAATATTGATATCACGGTCATTGTTGATGGTTACCACGGTGATACCTCTAAGATGTTCCTTATCGGCGATGTCAGTCCAAAGAACGCTCGCCTATGCCGTATCGCCCAAGAAGCGTTATATCTCAGCATTAAAAAAGTGCGTCCAGGCATGAAGTTAGGTGAAATCGGCACCTTGATTGAAAAGTTCATCAAATCAAAGAAAACCGGCCTTGAAAAATACAGCATTGTGACCGATTACTGCGGTCACGGCATTGGCGCAGGCTTTCATGAAGAGCCACAGGTCATGCATTACAAAAATAATGACAAAACCGTATTACGCCCAGGCATGTGTTTCACTATCGAACCTATGATTAATGCCGGCCGCCATACTAGCGTTCTGGATAAGAAAGATAACTGGACAGTCACCACCTCTGACGGCAAAAATTCAGCTCAGTGGGAACATACATTACTTGTTACCCAAACTGGCGTAGAAGTCTTGACCTTACGAGAAGAAGAAAAAGAGTTGCCTCGAGTGATTAATCACTAATTTTATGGCCTCTGCTCAAAAAAGCGTGCTTAGCACGCTTTTTTTCTATCTAAAACCCGCTTCAAACGCTGAGTCTACAGCCAAATACCTGCACCAAAATAAAGCAAGATGCCGTAATCCTAGCTAACTGATGATTAATCATAATAAAGCCCTTTAAATTAGCTTTTTTTGCAGAGATAATCGTTCACAACGGATCCGTTCTCGAAAAAGAGATTTGATGAATAGTGCTCAAGCTGCAAAAAATGCGTTAATCGACCAGAACCAAGAATTATTAGAAACCTTTAATGCAACTTCTGATATTCGCTCGATAGTGAGTACTCGCTGCCAACACGTTGATAAACTGTTGCAAAAGCAGTGGCACGCCCATCATCTCGAACAGTTTCCTATCGCATTAATCGCTGTAGGTGGTTATGGCCGCGGTGAACTACACCCACATTCAGACGTCGACCTATTATTCCTGACCGAAGGCGAGCTATCTCAAGATGCAGAACAAGCCCTAGGTGCCTTCATCGCGTTTATTTGGGATGCAGGCTTAGAAGTCGGTCATAGTGTACGCAGCATTGAACAAACCCTTGAGCAAGGCCGCATAGATGTCACTGTGGCAACCAATTTACTTGAATCGCGCCTACTTTGTGGCCCCCAGGCTTTGTTTACTCTACTTTACCGCAATATTCGCCAAGATAATTTTTGGCCCAGCAGTGAGTTTTATGTCGCCAAGCGGGACGAACAAATAGCCCGTCATACTCGCGCCAGCGCATTTGATTTAGAGCCTAATTTAAAAAGCTGCCCCGGTGGGTTACGCGACATTCAGACTGTCGCCTGGGTCGCCATGCGCCACTTCAACGCTGAGAAATTTGAAGAGTTGGTGTACCACGGCTTTCTTGAGCCAACAGAGCTTGACGAGCTATTAGAAGCCCAAGACTTTTTGTGGCAACTGCGCTGTTCATTGCACTTAATTTCCGGCCGTGATGAAAACAGGCTGTTGTTTGACTTGCAGCCGCAGGTCGCTAAGTTAATGGGTTATGAAGATGGCACCCAGCTTGCTGTTGAGCAGATGATGAAGCGCTACTACCGCACGGTTAGACGAGTCATGGAGCTAAACCAAATGCTGCTTCAACTCTTCAAACGGGCAACATTAGGCCACATAAAAGCATTAGAAGTCGTCCCGATAGATGACAACTTCCAACGCCGCGGTATCTTTATTGAAAGTTTACACAGCGACTTATTTGATACGCCAGAAAATATCTTACAGCTGTTTTTGTTGGTCGCTAAAAACTCCAATATTCAAGCTATCTACGCCGTCACGTTACGCAGTTTACGCCGCGCTAGACGTGCTCAGCTACAACCGCTTATGTACCACGAGTCATGCCGTAAACTGTTTATGCAGATTTTGCGTCACCCTCGAGGAATTGTGGCACTGTCGCTGATGCACAAGCACGGTGTACTGTCGGCATATCTTCCCGCATGGCGCGCCATTGAAGGCCAGATGCAGTTTGATCTGTTTCATGCTTATACCGTTGATGAGCACACCCACAGGCTACTACTCAATATTGAGCGATTCTCTCAGCCAGAGCAAAAAGAGGAGTTCCCACTAGGCTCTGTCCTCATAAACCAACTCCCTAAAAAAGGCTTACTGGTACTCGCAGCAATCTTCCACGATATCGCCAAAGGGCGCGGCGGCGATCATAGCAAGCTCGGCGCGACCGATGCGCTTGATTTTTGTAAATTACATGGCATGAATGATCATGATGGTCGCTTAGTCAGCTGGTTGGTTGAAAACCACCTGGTGATGTCTGTTACCGCCCAGCGCCGGGATATCTCCGACCCCGATGTTGTCGCTGATTTTGCAGAGCGCGTTCGCGACGCCGTGCATTTAAGTTATCTCTATTGCTTAACCGTTGCCGATATCTGTGCCACCAATGAAAGAACCTGGAATAACTGGAAAGGCTCACTGCTGCGTGACTTATACTTTTCAACCCAAAGAGTGCTCGCCAGAGGTAAGGAAAAGCCGGTCGACATTCGCGCCCGCGTGCGTGAACATCAAGCTAAAGCGAAAAAAGAATTACTGCGCCGTGGTATTAAGGAAAAAGAATTAGACGCTCTTTGGCAGCGCTTTAAGGCCGATTACTTTTTACGAAATCAACCTAACCAAGTTGCTTGGCATGCTGAGGCAATTATCAAACACAAACATGATGAAGCCTTAGTCTTGATCTCCAAGCACGCTACTCGCGGGGGAACTGAGTTGTTTGTATATGGCAAGGATAAACCAAAGTTATTTGCCGCCGTGATGGCTATTTTAGATAATAAAAATATTACCGTTCACGATGCAAGCATCATGACCTCTAAGGACAACTACGCGCTGGACTCTTTTGTTATTTTGGAACAAGATGGCCAGCCCGTATCACAGCTCTCACGGATCCAGGGGATCAAGAAGACGTTAATAAAAGCCTTAAGTAATGAAACGCCTAAGTTGCCAAAGTTTAGAAATCTTTCAAGAAAGATGAAACCTTTTAAAGTTGCAACCCAAGTCAGTTTCCCTGAGACCCGTAGCCATGGTAAAAGTATGATGGAGCTTATCGCTCTCGACTCCCCAGGGTTACTCGCCAGAGTCGGTGAAGTATTGTACCGCTGTGAAATTACCTTACTCGCAGCGAAAATCACCACCATTGGTGAAAGAGCTGAAGATTTCTTTTTGTTGCAGAGCGCCGATGGCCAGCAACTAAATGACACTCAACAACACACATTACGTGAAGCACTCATGAGTGCTTTATAGATTTATCATTAAACGAAAATATTGGGAGAAGTAAATGGAGGCTTTACGCCAACGAATTGAAGCGGCTTTTGAAGCACGCGCAGAGATCACTCCGGCAACAGTTGATGCAAGTGTTCGCGCTGATGTCGAAAAAGTGATTGCCATGCTAGACACTGGCGAAGCCAGAGTTGCTGAAAAAATTAATGGCGAATGGCACGTTCACCAGTGGTTGAAAAAAGCGGTATTACTTTCATTCCGCATTTTCGACAACCAAGTTATCGATGGCGCAGAAACCAAATACTTCGACAAAGTACCAATGAAGTTTGCTGATTACGACGAAGCCCGTTTCCGCAAAGAAGCGATCCGCGTAGTACCACCAGCAGCAGTCCGCAAAGGTTCATTTATTGGTAAGAACACAGTACTAATGCCATCTTACGTCAACCTTGGCGCTTATGTTGATGAAGGTTCTATGGTTGATACATGGGCAACTGTCGGTTCTTGTGCTCAAATTGGTAAGAACGTTCACTTGTCTGGCGGTGTCGGAATTGGTGGCGTTTTAGAGCCATTACAAGCCGGCCCGACCATCATTGAAGATAACTGCTTTATCGGCGCACGCTCTGAAATTGTTGAAGGTGTTGTGGTTGAAGAAGGTAGTGTGATCTCTATGGGCGTTTATATCGGCCAAAGCACACGTATTTTTGACCGTGAAACCGGTGAAGTACATTACGGCCGCGTTCCAGCAGGCTCGGTAGTTGTTGCAGGCAACCTACCCTCTAAGTGTGGTACCTATAGTTTATACGCTGCCATCATCGTTAAAAAAGTCGATGAGAAGACTCGCGGAAAAGTCGGCATTAACGAACTACTGCGCATCGTCGATTAATTGAGCCTAGGGCTCATTACTCCACGCTTTAAAATCCCGCATTTTGCGGGATTTTTTTCTTCTGTTGTTATCATACTTTGGTTAGCATTCTTTGGTGATCTCAAGGCCGCTCAGCTTTATAAAAGCTAAAACACCACCGTTTTATTACCGTAAACAATCACCTCTTCATTAACCACTAAATGCAATGCTTTGCTCAAAACGCTTTTTTCAACATCACGGCCACAGCGAGCCAAATCCTCAGCACTAAAACTATGATCAACCGGGATCACATCTTGTTTGATAATGGGTCCCTCATCGAGCGAATCCGTCACAAAGTGCGCTGTCGCCCCGATGATTTTGACACCTCGCTCCCATGCTTGTTTGTATGGGGCGGCCCCGACAAATGCAGGTAGAAATGAGTGATGGATATTAATAATCTTGCTCGGATATTGGCTGACAAATTCAGGAGCTAACACCCGCATAAACTTTGCTAATACAATATAATCAGGGCTGTAATTAGCGATAACGTTAAGCATCATAGCTTCATGTTCGCTACGACTTACATCTTGGTGGCTGATGTAATGAAAAGGGATATCAAACTTTTCAACCAACGGCTGCAGCACCTGATGATTACCAATCACCGCCGCGATTTCGACATCTAAGGCGCCTGAGTAGGATTTAATTAAGATATCACCTAAACAATGAGCTTCTTTGGTCACCATAATCACAATGCGCTTTTTACCTGCATCAACTAATCGGGTATGGTTTTTCTCTGGCAGTACCGCCTGTAATTCTCGCTGTAACGAGGGAGAAAAAGTTAGCCCTTCGAGCTCGGTACGCATAAAAAAGCGCCCTTGAGCATTATCAACAAATTCACTATTTTTAATAATATTTAGCCCGTGCTCAAAACAAACCCCGGTGATCTTAGTGATAAGTCCTGGCGCGTCTGCACAATCAATGATTAATATTTTCCTTTCCATACGCCCTCTGTAACCCGTTAACCTTACCCGAACCTATCAAGCTACCTTGCTCAAAAAAAACTTTCAATCACCGACAGTTATTTATACCCATCGTACTCAATATGTGGTCAGTTCAGAGCCTCTCAGGCTTTTCAATTCAAGGCGTGTTGATGAAGAAATGGTTTTTCCCTTTTCAGTCAGTGCAACACAGAAGTGGCATGGCAGAATGGCTCACGCTGTGCGCCTGATGTTTGATGTTTAAAGCAAATGGTAAAGCTCTGCATACTGCGTAAGATGCTCTCGATATACGACGAAAGGGATTTAGGAGGTAGGACGAAGTAGTATGCAGAGCCGAGAATAACGATTAGCTTCAATCATCAGCCTTGGCTGCAGATCCTTGAATTTCGCTGAATGTTCACATCTTTAACCATGCCTCAATAAATTAACCGTGCCAGCCATGAGACTAAGCACACTAACCAGCCATAAGGCTAGGCTAAAGTTTGATTTATAAGCACAAAAAAGCGCGTTAAGTAAACGCGCTTTGGATCAGTACAACTGACTCTGTTGCTATGCAGCTAACTCGGTATCGATGAGTTTATTCCAACCAGGCAGCCAAGCTAACGCTTCCACTTCAGGCTCCATAGTTTCACCAGCATCAATTTTCAGAAAATGACCAAGACGCTTAGCACCTAAGTCTTCAAAGAGAGCCAATAACTGCTCACCTGCGCCGCAGTATGTTTCGTAACTGGAGTCGCCAAGTGCAATTAAGCCAAATTTAAGTTGTGGCAAGTAAGGGGCTTTTGACTGCATCTCATAGAACCAGGGCTGGATATCATCAGGTAAGTCACCTTGTCCAGTTGTTGAACATACTATCAATAGCAGTTCATCTTCTGGTGGTACAAAACCTGATAACTGCTCGGGTTGATGCAGCACAGCATCACGCCCAAGCTCGATTAACGCTTGCTGTAGTGTCTGTGCCACAAACTGCGCGCCACCATAAACTGTTCCAAAAACTAGATTCACTTTTTTCATGTTTTACTTCGCCTAAAAGCTATTTAGTTATATCCTTAACATACTGTATCAATGAATATTGCTGCAAGCTTTGCTGCAATAATAAAAGTTACCTCAAGAAGGACAGGCCGTAATGAAGCATTCTTGTAGACAAAGGCACCGAAAACACCTTCAACGCAGTGCCCATATCCGAAGAATGTGTTACTTCCATTCGGTACAATATCTAAAGTCCAATATGACGCCCCTTAGTCGTCTTAGCGATAACAATCAAAGCGAAGAAATAATCAACAAGTTAACTAAAAGTTCAACTTCATGAGACTGTGCGTATCGAGAGCTTAGTTAATCGTTAACAGGCTCTGGTATCAATTAAGCGATGATGAGTGGCTGCTTGTCATCAGATAAAATATCATCGTGCCAGCCTAAACCTTCAAATAATTGTAACCATTCAGCTTCTAGCTCTGTCTCAATTTGGATCCTCTCCCCTGTTCTAGGGTGATTAAAGCTCAGTTTCTTTGCGATAAGCCATAACCGGTTAATTCCAAAGTGAGAGCGGAAAAACTTATTTTGTTTTCCATCACCATGGGTTGTGTCACCAAGGATCGGGTGACGTAAGTGCGCCATATGACGTCTTAGCTGGTGCTTACGCCCGGTGTGTGGAGAAAGCTGAACTAACGCGAAACGGCTCGTGGCATAACGGCCGGATGAATACGGGATCTCACTATTTAGCAACGGCTGATAACTTGTCACAGCATCTTGCGCAGGCTTGTTAGGATCGACATCTTTATCACCTAGATCATCAAGCTCCTCTTTTAATGCATAATCAAGAGTGCCAGCCTCATGCATATTGCCACGAACAATGGCCAGGTACTCTTTATCGACGCTATGTTCGGCAAATTGCCCACATAGTGCGTTGGCCATTTCACTACTTTTGGCAAACAACAATATTCCCGAAGTTGGCCTATCTAGCCTGTGTACCGGAAATACATGACAGCCAACTTTATCGCGCGTGAGCTGCATGGCAAAAAAACGCTCACGACGAGCAAGATAACTACGGTGAACCAAAAGACCGGCAGGCTTATGAATAGCCACCACATCATCATCTTCATATAACACTTCAATATGAGGGGCGACTTCTTGCTCAACCTCAATATCAAGTTGTTCGTTATCTGCTACTTCTCTTGTCTCTTCACTCATTTTAAATCTCTCTTAACAGCACTATTGTGTTTGACTCAATAGCGCATCTAAATCAGTTAAAATACTAATTAGATTTTGTAACTTAGGCTCACTAGCCCAGACATGTTGTGCCATTGGCGCGATGGCCATCGCTTTTGGTAACGGTATATTATTATCGAGCATATAACGCATTTTGGGTAAAAAAATAAACTGCAACCAGTGCTCAAAGGGCATCACATCGCACGCAAAAGGTGTGGTACTGGCTAATGCCTCTAATGATGGGGCGTGTAAGCTTAATAAATCTTGTTTAGCTAACTCAGCCTCTAAAGCATCCAGTTTCTCGCTTGTTTCAACTTCTATCAAGGTAGCCTCTTTAGTTGATATGAGCTGCATTTAATCGCCATTATTCAGTCCATATTCGATGCCGTTACTTGGTAATCACTCAATAAATGGTCATTTCACACTCTAAACGCTGTCACTTATCGATAGCAACTACATGCCGTTTAGGTAAATACAACTCAGGAAATTTAACGCGCGATGATACCATCTAGCCTGACTTATCCCTATAATATGTGCCAATTAACCTACACTTGAAAACGATATGACAGAAATAACGACCCTCAGCCAATTTTTAAAAACTGCTAACACTCAATTCCAAGTTTATGACATGGGCCGTCGAGTACAACATATCGATATGATGGCATTTCATCAGATTGAAGAGCTTAATTCACCTTACCCATCACCCATTCAAGGTCACGCTCAATTTGCCATCGTATTCTGGGATGCGAGTCAGCAACACTATATTTGGTTTATTAAACTGCCGTTAGATGAACGCGGGCTATTGTCTCCTGCACCACGCACACAGTTTATTAAGATGATTGTCGAAGCGTTAGGCAGAGATCCAACCAAAACGTTAACCGAACAAGAGCAAGAGCAGCTAGCAAATCATCCATTCAATTTTAAGCCAACCCAAGAAAAGCTGGCTGTATTTAACGCATTAGTTAGAAAACAGCTAGGACAAAAAGCGTCACCCCAGTATGAGTTTGCATACCAGTATCTATCGGGGCAACACCCGACAGAAGAATGGCAGAACATTGGCTTACAGGGTATTGCTGATGTCAGTGTTAGAGCCGATGAGCTTGACCATCAAACACATCTAACAAACGGCTTTGATAACTGGGCAACAGAGGTTCAAATTGCCGCATGTCAATGTTTAGAACACTTGAATATCGATAATGAGCTAGCTCAAAAACTACTCGAAAAGCTGTACAGTGCAGACCAAACTGAAAAAGCTTATTTCCTTAGGGCATTGGCTTCTCAGCCGCAGTTAAGTCAACAAGCCATTGTTCACTTACATGAAACGAACAACTTATCTTTAGACATGCTCATCACCATAGCCGCTCGTAATTGGTCAGCATTAAAAGATGAGCAAACTCTCACTATCTACTTAGAAGCTTTAGCAAAGCAAGAACAGCACTTCTTTAACCAGATTTTTGCTGATATTGTGGCTATTCCATTAATTCGCACTCAGCTACTGGCTCAATTGCGAAATCCTAATCGTAGCGCAGAGCTTGCAGCCGCGATTGGCGGCTTGTTTAAGGTAACGAAAGGATGATGACAGACTTTTTAATCATTGCAGCAGTAATTCTTATTGCAGCTTTTTTTTGGCAACTCAGGCAAATGGCTGAGATTAGTCGTATTTTCGTAAATAAAGAATGCCAAAAACAGAAAGTACAATTACTTGCTATTGCCCAAGAGTCAGCCAAACCGAGTCTAGGGGGCAGCAGTGGTCTCACATGGAAAGTAAAGTATTTGTTTGAGTTTAGCACTGATGGGATTAATCAATACCGTGGCAACTTATGGATGCACGGCAAAAAAATACAAAAAATCCAATGGCCAATTTTCCCTGAACCTGAATGGCATGAAGCGCCAGAGTCGAAAGGTTCTTTAGGTGGTGGTTGTGGTGGCGGGCGCTCTCGTGGCAACTGCAGCTCTGGTGGGTGTAAATAACCCTGCACGTTAGGTTAGCTTTAACGTTAAAGCTGATGTAAATAAACAGAGCCCTATAAAAGAAGTAAAGGCGCGGCCCCAGAGGAGACGCGCCTTTTCTATCATTGTGTAAGCTCATCCTGCTATATGAGTGCTCCCTGCACCATCCATGCGTAACTTTGCTCCTGCATCATCCATGAGTCCTTATCTTCCTTGTATCTTACGATACGCTTCCATTCTTCTTGATAGTCCATTTACCAAGCTTGCTCTATCCTGAGCGTGTCCAACGTCATCCTTGAGAGTCCATTCCATCACTATCCTTAGCGCTCCTACCTTCCTAGGTAGCAAAACCTTCCATCCTGGATTGTTTGGCCGTTCCTTGGTAGTACCAGCAATCAGTCCTTGAAAGCCTCGTCCATGATAGTCATCCATTAAGTGCCGTAGTCTCGACACTCGCTCGTCCGTGAACCTTCCTTAATAAATCATGCTTCCTTGCACATCTAAATAGTAATTCAAAATGTAAGATAAATACGTGACCAAACATTTATTTAACACGCACCTTAACAAACCATTAAACAACCAACCAAGCTAACACATTGTATTTAAATTGTTTATGCTATTTAGATACATTTAAACAGCTTAATTTAGGACTAATTTCTCACGAACCTGTAAGAGATCTCTTACATCAATCGAAGCGAATAATCTGATCTCGCCCAAAATAGAAAGGGCGTACCAATTGGTACGCCCTAGCACAGCTTTATTTTAGCTTTCCCGCTATATATGTGCGATCCTTGCATCATCCTTGGTTAACTTGCTTCCAGCATCTTCCTTGTAAGTCCTTTTATATCCTTGTACTAAACGTACTGAGTCCATTCATTAGCCTATCCTAAGCTAAAATCCTCTTCCTGAGGTTGTCCTATTTGCATCCTGCAAAATCAATCACTTTCTGGTTTCCAGTTTACTCACTCGCTATAGCGATTACTTAACAGTTTTATTAAAAATACAAAGTGGCAACCAAACACTAACAACAAAATAAACCCGAAAAACATTTAAAAACAACAGCTTGATAACAAACAAAGACTCGTATCTCTATGAGACTTTACTGATATCCCACAATTGCGTGAGAGATCTCTTACAAGAATCCTATCTCAAAGCGAGTTTCTTACTGATTTTTATGAGTTAACGCCCTAAATAGCATTACCCAATCAGCTAAAAAACTGTATAAGGGATACTCAAATGTTGCGGGACGATTTTTTTCAAAAATAAAATGGCCTATCCAAGCAAAGCCATAGCCAATTACAGGTAACAGCCATAACATCCACCATTGACCACTCAATAAGGCATAAATCATCGTTAAGATAACTAGGCTACTACCTACATAATGCAAAGCTCGACAGGTTTGATGCTGATGTTGAGACAAGTAAAAAGGATAAAACTCCCAAAAAGACTCAAAGCGCTTACTCATTGTTCAGCCCTCGATAAAACAGTAGTTCTCCGCTTACTTTTCCAATCGCTAACTGCTCTAGACTTTCAAAGCCATGTGCAGCAAACAAACCAATATGAGATGCCGTGCTGGCAAAAACACCCACGCCATCAAGATGCGGCTGTTCATCACACCAACTTTGAACAGCTTTTACCAGTAAGCTACCATAGCCTTTGCCTTGCTCGTTATTTGCTATCGCAATAAATTGCAAAATGCCACATTGATTACTCGGCAAATTATCGATTATTTGATTTTCTTTATGAATAAGTGCCTGAGTCGATTGCCAGCCCGTACTTAACAGCATTTTTAAACGCCAATGCCAATAACGCGCCTCACCTAACGGTATTTGCTGAGTCATGATACAAGCAACACCTACCAATCTTTCTCCAGCAAACATACCAATTAGTGCCTGTTCTTGCTGCCAGATCTCATTAAGTTCTTCTCGAATCGCACCTCGAAGTTTTTGTTCGTACTGCGCTTTATCGCCATTAAATAAAGCTTCTAAAAAGAAAGGGTCATCATGATAGGCGTTATATAGAATAGAGGCTGCAATGCGTAAATCTTCAGCGGTTAAGTAAACTGCGCGGCATTCTTCCATGGTTTGATTTTCCATTGTTATTTTCCTTGTTCTCCATCACACAACTCCAATGTAGCAAGCCCTTAGAAAAGTGCAATTAATAATCAATTCCAAAGCGCAATGTCAAAAAATGAGTGACGGTTTTGCCGATAAATCGCTTTATCGTCCATACTGAGATAAAGCGAGAAATCATTAACGCAAGGTAAAATATGTTATGGATACCACCCCACAAGATCTCACCCAACTCTTTTTACAAATGGGTTTAGAAAGTCATGAAGAAGCCATTGAAAAGTTCATTGCTGAACATGGATTAGCAGCTGACGTACGGCTACATGAAGCGCCGTTTTGGACAGCTTCACAGAAACATTTTTTAGTTGAATCGTTTAATGAAGATGCCCAGTGGACTGAAATAATCGACCAGCTGGACACCCTTTTAAGAAAATAAGCCTATTGCGATCTAAATTTTGCTGTAGGCCATTTCTCCCCAGCCTACTACCGCATTATTACTGATCACCACAGGTGTACATTCATCCTTTGTAGTCTTGCCATCACCATGGGTGCGTTGAGTTCGATAAAAAAGCACGTATACCTCTTTATCTTGCTGAATGTATGCTTCATTAAAATCAGCCGTTCCCATTAGCGTCGTTACTTGGTTCTTAGACATACCAAGAGAGATTTTTGACAAATTGTCGCGGTTTTTATCCTGAACCTTTTCCCATGAACCATTCTCTGAACCGCCATCACCAACGTTGACCACGCAGCCAGTTAGCCCTAAGCTTGCAATCCCAAAAAACACTAAACCTAATAAATTATTTTTCACTTTAACTTCCTGTATTAACATTGTTTTGATTTTATTTAAAAAGCAATTAACATGCCAAACACTAAGTTACTGTTTTAACAATACTTTATTAATTTCATCGTTTTAGCTTCGCTAATAGATTAACGAAAATGCTAACGAGTAAGGAATTTGACGAACCATGAGTCCAATAGAACAAGTACTAGCTGCCGCCAAAAGGCTCGATGATGAAGGCAAAGCCGCAACACTGGCACTCATAAAGACTAAACTCGGCAATAGCATAGCAATGCCTATATTGATCCAAGGGTTGCAACAGTTTAAATCCATGAGTAATGAAGACAAAAAAGCCTTGTCGGCGCTGATATCCACTGCAAAGGAAAGCGATGACAACGCCGCATTAAGTCACTCAGAGCAAGCAAATAAAATCACTCAACTTGAGCAAGAGTTTAGCCTGTTAAAAGGTGAGTTCAGTGTTCTAAAACAGCAGTATAGCGAACTAAAGCAGCAACTTAGTGAAGTTAAAACACACCAAAATACCAGTGAAGGAAACAATATCTAATGCATGTGATTGAGTTACGATTTGAATGCTTTGATAACACTACAATCACAGCCGCAGAAAAAGCGATTAATGGCTTACTTGAAGCGTATCGCGCTAATGGGCAAATTTTAGGCCGTGAATTTGCCGTCGCCTTTAACGATGGCGAATTTAAAGTCAGGCTGCTAACGCCAGAGAAAAGTAGCTTATCTAAGCGCTTCAACAGCCCATGGGTTGAAACAGCACTCAGTGAACTGACCGAAGCCAAGCTATTAGCCCCACGAGAGAAGTATATCGGCCAGGACATTAATTCTGAGGTCTCAAGTCAAGAGACTCCTAGCTGGCAGCTGTTATATACCAGTTATGTGCATATGTGCTCACCGCTTCGAAACGGCGATACCCTGCAGCCTATCCCGTTATATCAAATCCCAGCGACAGCCAATGGCGACCATAAACGCCTGATCCGTTGGCAAACTGAATGGCAAGCCTGTGATGAGCTGCAAATGGCTGCTGCAACCAAGGCTGAGTTTGCAGCGCTTGAAGAGTTAACTAGCCACCAAAGTGACCTCTTTAGACGTGGCTGGGATCTACGGGGCAGAGTTGAATACCTAACCCAAATTCCAACTTATTATTACTTGTACCGCGTTGGCGGTGAAAGCCTTGCCGTTGAAAAGCAGCGCCCCTGCCCTAAGTGTGGTAGCAAAGACTGGTTACTCGATGAGCCATTATTAGATATGTTTCATTTTCGCTGCGAGACCTGCCGCATCGTGTCTAATATCTCTTGGGATCACTTATAAAGCTCGATAGCTTTCCTAAAAAAATAGCTTTGCTATAAATTTCCCCATAAAAAAATGGCTCAATTAATATTGAGCCATTTTTCTTTATACAATGAATAAATCGATTACTTGCCGCGTAGATTGCGCCACATTAATTTCATACGCTGCCAAATACCTGGGTGATCGAGCTCTGGCATAGACTCTTCAATCAGCTTTACTGGCGGCGTCACTCTGGGCGTTAATTGCTCAATAAATTCATTCAACGACTTAGCAAGCATAGTACTCTGCGCTTCACCTGGGATCTCAATCCACACACTGCCGTCGGCATTATTCACCGTCAGCATGTTATCAGCTTCATCGAGAACGCCAATAAACCAAGTTTGCTCTTGCTTAAGCTTCTTCTTCATCATTAAGTGACCAATGATATTTTGCTGCAAGTATTCAAAGTCTGTTTGATTCCAAACTTGAATAAGCTCACCAGTGCCCCACTTTGAGTCAAAAAACAGCGGCGCAGAAAAGTGACGGCCATAAAAAGCATTAATTTCAGGGGTCAAGCTAAGCTCTAGTGCTGTTTCAACATTATCAAACTGACCAGGCTCGTCTCTGATCACAGCTTGCCAAAAAACCGCTTCATCGGCATCAGGTTCACTCGTAATGCAGTCAGACTCTTGCTGCTGGGCGTAATATCGAGGCTGCTCACCAAGCTTTTCTACATAGGCTTGTTGATATTTAGATAAAAAAAGATCTAAAGCGGGTAAAGAAGACACTTAAGCCAGTTCCAAAATCAGTTATAATAGGGGTCTATTTTGACATGGAAACCGTATTGATGACACAACATCATGATCCCTATAGTAACGCACCCGAACTTTCAGAATTAACGCTTGGAAAGTCGACAGGTTATCAAGAGCAGTATGATGCATCTTTACTTCAAGGCGTGCCGCGTAAGTTAAACCGTGATGCTATTGGCCTGACTCAAGAATTGCCGTTTCATGGCAGTGATATTTGGACTGGCTATGAGCTTTCCTGGTTAAATGCGAAAGGCAAGCCTATGGTGGCTATTGCTGAGTTTAGTCTCAGTTTTGATAGTAAGAATCTTATCGAGTCTAAATCGTTCAAGCTGTATTTAAACAGCTATAACCAGACTCGATTCGATAGCCTGCAAGCGGTACAAGAGCGCTTAACCCAAGATTTATGCGCCTGCGCCGATGGCGAAGTCACTGTTAAAGTTATCGAGCCGAAACAGTTTAGCCACCAGCGCATTGTAGAGCTACCGGGTACCTGTATCGATGATCTAGATATTGAAGTTGATGACTATAGCTTCAACCCTGACTACTTAGTTGACAGCGTCGATAGTAAAGCGATTGTCGCAGAGACCTTGACATCAAACTTGTTAAAATCAAACTGCCTAATCACTTCACAGCCAGACTGGGGCACAGTGATGATCCGCTATCAAGGGCCAAAGATTGACCGTGAGAAGTTACTTAGATATCTCATCTCATTTAGACAGCATAATGAGTTTCACGAGCAATGTGTTGAGCGAATTTTCGTTGATCTCAAACGTTTCTGCCAATGTGCGAAACTAACCGTTTACGCCCGTTACACTCGCCGTGGTGGTTTAGATATCAATCCGTATCGCAGCGACTTTGAACATCCGGCAGAGAACCAACGTCTAGCCAGACAGTAAGTATCTCGGCTTTAAAAATGCCTGTACAGCATGAGCTGACAGGCATTTTTTACACCCATACCAACCAGTATAATAAAGTGATCTACCTAGAGTGTTTTTTGGCTAACTCATTCAGGCAAAGAGATGGTGGAATGCTTGTTCCCGTATGAAATCAATCAACACAGAAGTAAAAAGCCCCCGTCCCTCAAGCCAGTCCTCTAAGTTCAATGGCTAAATTTAACGTATCCCTAAGCCAGATATTCGCCGGACTTAGCTGCAATTTGTGACTCCATACCATGTAATACTCGATAGGCTCCACATCAAAGGGCAACTCAAATACCTGTAACCCTAACAAGGCTGCATATTCATCAGTATAGGATTTAGAGGCGATAGCTAGTGCATCACTTTTAGAGGCCACTGCCATCATACTTAAAATCGATGATTGCTCACTGTGCATCTGTCTCGCCGGTAAAACATGTTTAGTCAGCAGTTCGGCAACACTTAAGTTATAGCGGCGCATTTTAAAAATAATATGCTTTTCACTAAAATATTGATCCTGGGTCATTGTGCCATTGATCCGTGGGTGATCTTTTCTTGCCACACACACCAATTTATCCTGCATCACCTTCTGACTTTTAAACGATGTCGACTCGGGTAGCCAGATATCCAGTGCTAAGTCGATTTTCTCTAGCTGCAGATCCATCTGCAACTCTTCCTCTATTAACGGCGGTTCACGAAATACAATATTGATTGAAAGGCCATGTAAGACTTGCTCAACCAAGCCTTGCAGAAGTTGTATCGCCGACTCGCTCGCATACACATAAAAGGTACGCTCGCTTGAGTGGGCATCAAATGCTTCAAAACTCGTCGCCACCTGTTCAATCGTTGACATTGCTGGTGCTAATTGTTGATACAGATTCATCGCACTGGCGGTGGGTTTCACTCCTCTTCCCACCCGAATGAACAACGCCTCTCCGACTATTATTTTTAACCGGGCTATGGCGTTACTCACTGAGGACTGCGTCAAGTCGAGCTCCTCTGCAGCCTGGCTAAATGATGACGTTCGATATACGGCAGTAAAAACCCGAAATAGATTAAGATCGAATGCTTTTTGCTGTGACATAAGACACTCTCGCTCCCATAAAAGATTAACCCAACATATTACATCCAAGCCTATCGGATCTTGATAGACCGATTCACAGAGCCTAATCACTAAGCCTAAACACAGGCCCTAATCACAGAGCCTAAACACAGGCCCTAATCACAGAGCCGAATCAGACTATGTCATTAACTCAAATCTTCAACATTGCAGGGTGAAAATAAAGTCCAACGCTTTAGTAAACCATGATTAGTCGTCACAAACATAGAGGGTCCACTCATTCATATTATAAATACCAAGTTCTAAGTTAGCGCTAATTATTAATCCTTCCAAGATCAATATACTGGCCTCAATCAAGCAAAAGTCTCGTTACAGCATCACAAGTTAATGGCAGCACAGAGACTTAACACTTTGAACCTATTCAATCTTAAAAGGGTATCCTATGAAACAGACACTACTTGCTATCTCAATCGTCTCTATTTTCTCGTTCAATGCTACCGCAGCCCAGCACGAACATGATCACATAACAGTGCATTATCAAGGTAAAGATGCGACTAAACACACTATCGCCCACAATCAGGCCGTAGCGGACACCCTTAATTTTACCGATACTCGCGCTTTCGAGCAGTCCTCAAAAAACCTCGTAGCCAAATTTGATAAAGCCACAGCCGACATTCTCAGAGCTGAATTTGCCTTTATCAGCGACAAGACTCCCGACTCAGTGAACCCATCACTCTATCGCCAAGCCCAGCTCAATATGGTACCGAATGGTTTATACAAGGTTAGCGATGGGATCTACCAAGTTCGCGGGACTGATTTATCGAACCTAACCCTTATTCGCAGTGACAATGGCTGGATAGCCTACGATGTCTTGCTAACTAAAGAAGCTGCAAAGGCATCACTTAAATTTGCTTTAGCTAACTTGCCTGAAGACGGCGAGCTTCCCGTGGTTGCCATGATTTACTCCCATAGCCATGCCGATCACTTTGGTGGCGCTCGTGGGGTACAAGAGATGTTTCCTAATGTCAAAGTCTACGGCTCAGATAACATCACCAAAGAGATTGTTGATGAAAACGTGCTCGCTGGTAATGCCATGAGCCGCCGAGCCGCTTACCAATATGGTGCAACACTAGGCAAGCATGATCACGGTATTGTTGACGCCGCATTAGGTAAAGGCTTATCAAAAGGTGAGATCACTTATGTGGCACCAGATTACACCTTAAATGGCGAGGGTAAGTGGGAAACACTCACTATTGATGGTCTAGAAATGGTGTTTATGGACGCATCTGGTACTGAGGCTGAATCAGAAATGATCACCTACATTCCATCAAAAAACGCACTTTGGACTGCAGAGCTGACTTACCAAGGAATGCACAATATTTACACCTTGCGTGGCGCGAAAGTACGTGACTCACTCAAATGGTCAAAAGATATTAACGAGATGATTAATGCCTTTGGTAATGATGTTGAGGTGCTGTTTGCCGCTCACTCAGCGCCGGTCTGGGGTAAACAGGAGATCAATGAATTCTTGCGCCTACAACGAGATAACTACGGATTAGTCCATAACCAAACCTTGAGATTGGCAAATGATGGCGTAGGCATTCAAGATATTGGCGATGCGATTCAAGATACAATCCCAGAGTCCATCTATAAAACTTGGCACACTAACGGCTATCACGGCACTTATAGCCATAATGCCAAAGCGGTATATAACAAGTATCTAGGCTACTTTGATATGAATCCAGCCAACCTAAATCCGCTGCCAACTCAACAAGAGTCGGCAAAGTTTGTCGAATATATGGGCGGAGCAGATGCTGCGGTTAAACGTGCTAAAAATGACTACGCTCAGGGTGAGTATCGCTTTGTCGCTACGGCACTAAATAAGGTCGTGACCGCCTATCCTGAAAACAATGAAGCGCGACAACTTCTTGCCGATTCTTACGAGCAATTAGGTTATCAGTCTGAAGGCGCAGGGTGGAGAAATATCTATCTTACTGGTGCGCAAGAGCTAAGGGTCGGCATTCAAGCAGGTGCACCTAAGACCGCATCAGCAGATGTCATTAGTGAAATGGATATGCCAACACTGTTCGACTTCCTTGCCGTTAAAATTGACAGTCAGCTCGCCGCAAAGCACGGCTTAGTTAAGATGAATATTATCACCCCAGACACTAAAGACATTCTTTACGTTGAACTTAGCAACGGCAACCTAAGTAACGCCGTTGTCGATAAGGAGCAACAAGCAGATGCCAACCTCATCGTCAACAAAGCGGATGTTAATCGCATTCTACTCGGGCAGGTAACCCTTAAAGCGCTATTAGCAAGCGGTGATGCAAAGCTGACAGGCGATAAAGAAGCCTTTGGCAAAATAGCCAGCAGCATGGTGGAGTTCAATCCTGACTTTGAGATTGTACCGACCCCAGTAAAGTAAGCGGTTAGCTCACTAGCGCAAAGCTCAGTAAGGTAAAGTTCGCTAACAAAAGTGGTTAAACATAAAACGGGGCTATTTGTTGAGGCCCCGCTTTTATTACTCAAAATCCACAAATCACTCTGCTAATATTAATCCGCTAGCATCAATCGGCTAATAGTGACTTTAAGTTAACCTCTGCCGCGTTAATGCTTGCCTGATGGCAGGGGCCAATACTCAGCGCAAAACGATAGTTAGCATCCAAGTGCCCAAGCCAGCAATGCCAATCTTTAGCAACCGTCATCTGCTGTGGCCGCGCCTTCATTTCGTCTTGCCCATCCCCATGACCTTGAGCTATCGAGAGGCAAATGCTCTGCTTAAGAGGAATGCCCTGTTTAAGGTCAATATTGTGTTTAACTGGAATGTTCTGATTAACAGGAAGATGAGCTGTATCGAGCTCACTTGTAGCAGTCTTTATTGTCGGGCTAATGCTGACTGCTCCATCAAGCTCTAATGACGTTTCAATCAAGGGCGCAAAATCGAAGGCGAAAGATTTCAGCGACAAAGCTAAACCTAAGCCTTTAGCTTTAATGTATGACTCTTTAAGTGCCCATAAGTCGAAAAAGCGCTCGCGCTGTAACGCTGTTGGTAATGCCAACAATGCAGTCTTTTCAGGCTCAGAGAAATAATGACTTAAAATCGAATGAATATTGGTACTACTGCGGCAACGCTCAATATCGACCCCAAACTCAATTGCACCAGTCTGGTTAGCATGCTCAGATCGGAAATTTGATTGAGAATTTGAGTGGGAGTTTGACTGACAGATCCCCACCAGTAGCCAGTCGCCGCTATGGCTGATATTAAAATGGATCCCGGTTTGTTTAAACTGGGCTGCACTTAGCCTAGGCTTGCCTTTATCACCATACTCAAAACACCATTCATGGGGCTTCAAGCTAGCCTGTTTGGATACTTGTCTAGATAAAAGTGCACGCAGATAGCCTCTCACCATCAAGCCTTGATCTTTAGCTTCTTGCTTGATGTAACGATTAACTTTATCGGCTTCATCTTGCGGTAGCCAAGTCTTAATTAAGGCCGCAGAGTCAGCATCGAGCGTCCCTAACCTTAACGGACAAAAATACAGTTTAATTGAAGTAAATTCAGACAAGACGAGCTCAAATGTAAACTTAGGTAGTAAGGCTATTGTGGCCTGTTTTAATTAAAAACAACAGTCACAAACTAAAATGGCACCACAATAGCCAAAACCACTGAAATCAATCTTTTAACGCATTAACGAAGACTGCACTCTATCGGGAACCACATCGTAACGGCTAAAGCTCATTGAAAACTGCCCCTCTCCTCCTGTCATAGATTTAAGCCTGGTGGAATAATCTGCAACATTTGCCAGTGGCGCTTCCACACTCACCTCGACCATGCCATTAGTTTGCGCCTGTGTACCACACACTATGCCTCTGGATGCGCTAATATCGCCAGTGATATCACCGACCTGATTCTGTTCAACGCAAATCTGCATATCTACAACTGGTTCAAGAATGACTGGCTGCGCCGATGTGACCGCCTCCATAAAAGCCCGCTTGCCCGCCATCACAAATGCGATCTCTTTTGAATCAACGCTATGGTGCTTACCATCTAATATAGTGACCTTAATATCTTGCATTGGGAAACCACCTAAGCCTCCAGCTAACATCGCTTCGCGCACCCCTTTCTCTACTGCGGGGATATATTGACTCGGTACAGAACCACCCACCACTTTACTCACAAACTCAAAGCCCGCGCCACGGGATAGAGGCTGAACCAGCAACTCCACTTCACCAAATTGGCCAGAGCCTCCCGATTGCTTCTTATGACGGTAACGATATTTGGCTTCTCCCAAAATCGTTTCGCGATAAGCAACTGCCGGTGTATCGGTATCCATATCAACGTTAAATAAGGTTTGCGCTTTTTCTAGAGCAATTTGAAGATGTAAGTCTCCTTGGCCTTTCAACACCGTTTGCCCCTCAGCGTCACTTCGACTGATCTGTAAACTCGGATCTTCTGCCACTAACTTGTTCAGCACTTCCGATATTTTTTGCTCATCGCCACGTTTTTTGGGTGATACAGCTAAACCAAAAATTGGCAGAGGCAGAACGAGCTCAGCCAAGTGCAACTCATCTTCATCGTGGCTATCATGTAAAACGGTGCCCACCTCTAACTCTTCAACTTTAGCGATTGCACAAATATCCCCAGGGATAGCCTGGCTAACCTCAATATGTTTATCACCTTGTAGCTTCGTCAGGTGAGTCACTTTAAAGGGCTTGCGGCCACGACCAAGAAACAACTTCATCCCTACGTTTATCGTGCCTTGATAGAGACGAAATACGCCCATGCGGCCAAAAAATGGGTCTATCGACACTCTAAATACATGCGCTAATACATGATCGTTGGCTGACTGGCTAACATCAATTGGCTTAGCCTCATTGGCAAAGCCCTTAAAAAATTGCGGCGGGTTCGCCTCTAACGGACTCGGCATTAATTTAACCAATACCTCAAGTAATGAACTGATCCCAATATCTCTTTCAGCGCTGGTAAAACACACTGGCACTAAATGCCCCATACGTAATGCAGTTTCTAACGGTGCATGCAGTTGCTCTGGTGTTAAAGATTCGCCCTGCTCAAGGTAGAGCTCCATTAATTGCTCATCTTCTTCAAGTACGGTATCGACCAGTTCATCTCTTGCCGATTGCGCCCCAATAAATGCGGTTTCAGTGTGATGGTCGTAATGAAGATAGCAATCAACAACGCCATCACCTGCAGTGTTAGGTAGATTAACGGGTAAGCATCGGTGGCCAAACTGAGTTTGAATACTTTGCAATAACGCCGCCAACCCCGCCTCATTGCCGTCGATATGATTGATCGCAATCAGTACCGCCTTACCTTGACTTCGGGCGGCATCAAAGGCTCTTTTCGTCACAGGTTCAATACCGACTGCCGCATGGATAACCAAGATCACCGACTCTACACCGGGTAACGGCAATAAAGCGCGTCCAAAAAAGTCAGGCAGACCGGGAGTATCGATGAGGTTGATATGGTGAGAGCTGTAATCAAGATTAAGAAAAGAGGGTTCTAAACTGTGACGGTGGGATTTTTCTTGGGCAGTGAAATCAGCATGATTTGTGCCCCTATCGACCCTGCCCTTTAATGTTATCGCTTTAGCGCGAAACAGCAACGCCTCCAATAGCGATGATTTCCCTGAACCTGTGTGTCCGAGCACCGCAAAATTGCGGATTTGCTCAGTCGTAAACGTAGCCATATTGGCCTCCTTTTATCACATTATTAAATCATTCCATATTTCATCAAGACACGTGTTTCACCTTTGTTAATTGCAAGTATAGACCTGTTAAAAAGCTTAATACTTGACCTAGATCACCCTTTAATCCACCTACTTAATTCACACAACAAAACAACAATCTAACTTACAAGTGTTCGCCGAATCTGGTCGTATCAGCAATTATTAAGTCCCAGGTGATTGTATTGCCTTATCAGCTCAGGTAGTCTGCTCTGCCATTAGCTTGAAATTATCGACGAAATTGTGATGACAGCAGACTTAGAACTGGGGTTCTAGCGCTATTTGACCATGTAGTCCCAACAGATTATTAACGGATACCCGCTAAACTGATGGCAGAAATAAATAGTGCATACTTAAAAGAAGTTAACAACAACTCGAATAAGTGTACGCAAGTTGACAACGAAACAAGGCATCGCAATGCCACTACGACTCCTGAGATGCGTCGATTCATTCAAGGATCCGATCTGGGGGTGAGTCAACTCTCAAAAATATTGAATATCAGTGAAGCCACCGTTCGTAAATGGCGCAGACGCGACTCTGTCGAAAATACCCCCAATACACCGCATCACCTCAATACCACGTTAACCCCGCTACAAGAATATGTGGTAGTAGGATTGCGTTATCAATTGAAGATGCCGCTAGACACCTTATTAAAAGCCACGCAGAAATTTATTAACCCTAATGTGTCGCGCTCTGGTTTAGCTCGGTGTTTAAAGCGCTATGGGGTCTCACGGGTCAGTGACATTACTAGCCCTAACGTGCCGATGCGTTACTTTAATCATATTCCGGTCACCCAAGGCAGCGACGTGCAAACCTATACCTTGCATTACGAAACGCTCGCTAAAACCTTAGCTCTTCCGAGCACCGACGGCGACAACGTAGTACAGGTGGTTTCACTCACCATTCCGCCAAAGCTAACACAGCAGCAACCTAGCTCTATTTTACTCGGCATCGATCCCCATAGTGATTGGATCTATCTCGACATATATCAAGATGGCAATACTCAAGCCACCAACCGTTACATGACCTATGTCCTTAAACATGGGCCATTCCATTTACGAAAGTTACTCGTGCGTAACTATCACACTTTTTTACAGCGCTTTCCTGGTGCGACGCCAAATCGCCACACCACAAAAGATAAGCCTAAAACAAACAACAAGACGCCTGATAATCAGGCATCCAGTGGAGACTCATAATGAGCCAGACCTCTAAACCTACACAATCAGCTAAAGCGACTGAGCAAGCACAAGAGTCACAAGCTGATTCACGCTTAAACAAGCGCCTTAAAGATATGCCGATTGCCATCGTTGGCATGGCGAGCATCTTTGCTAACTCTCGTTACTTAAATAAGTTCTGGGATCTTATTAGTGAAAAAATTGATGCTATCACCGAGCTACCATCGACTCACTGGCAGCCAGAAGAATATTATGATGCCAATAAGAGTACGCCAGACAAGAGTTACTGTAAGCGTGGTGGCTTCTTACCAGAAGTCGATTTCAACCCAATGGAATTTGGCCTGCCGCCAAATATCCTAGAGCTAACAGATTCTTCACAGCTACTTTCGCTTATCGTGGCGAAAGAAGTCTTGGCCGACGCCAACCTACCTGAAGGTTACGACAGAGATAAGATTGGTATCACCTTAGGTGTCGGCGGCGGTCAAAAAATTAGCCACAGCCTAACAGCGCGCCTGCAGTACCCAGTGCTAAAGAAAGTATTCGCTAGCAGTGGCATCAGTGACACTGACAGCGAAATGCTGATCAAGAAGTTCCAAGACCAATATGTGCATTGGGAAGAGAACTCATTCCCAGGCTCTCTAGGTAATGTAATTGCTGGTCGTATTGCCAACCGATTTGATTTTGGTGGCATGAACTGCGTCGTTGATGCGGCATGTGCAGGCTCACTCGCCGCGATGCGTATGGCGCTCACAGAGCTGACCGAAGGTCGCTCAGAGATGATGATCACAGGTGGTGTCTGTACCGATAACTCACCATCTATGTACATGAGCTTCTCAAAAACCCCCGCCTTTACCACTAATGAAACCATTCAGCCATTTGATATCGACTCTAAAGGCATGATGATTGGTGAAGGTATTGGTATGGTGGCGCTTAAGCGCCTTGAAGATGCCGAGCGTGATGGCGACCGGATCTATTCAGTGATCAAAGGTGTAGGCTCATCATCTGATGGTAAGTTTAAATCTATCTACGCCCCTCGTCCGTCTGGTCAAGCAAAAGCGTTAAACCGCGCTTATGATGACGCAGGTTTTGCACCGCACACACTTGGACTTATCGAAGCCCATGGTACTGGTACGGCAGCAGGCGATGCAGCAGAATTTGCCGGTCTTTGTTCAGTGTTTCGCGACGACAATGACACCAAACAGCACATTGCACTGGGCTCAGTTAAATCTCAAATTGGCCACACTAAATCAACTGCAGGTACTGCGGGGCTTATTAAAGCCGCACTTGCACTGCATCATAAAGTGCTACCGGCAACAATTAACGTTAGCCAGCCAAGTCCAAAGCTTGATATCGAGAACTCGCCGTTTTATCTAAACACTGAAACCCGTCCGTGGTTACCACGTACTGATGGTACGCCGCGCCGTGCGGGTATTAGCTCGTTTGGTTTTGGTGGCACTAACTTCCACTTTGTATTGGAAGAGTACAATAATGAGCATAAACGCGATGATAGTGAGAAGGCTAAGTACCGCCAACGCCATGTAGCTCAAAGCTTCTTAGTCAGCGCTAGCGATAAAGCGACATTGATAAAGGAGCTAAACACACTTGCAGCATCAGCAGAGCAAGCTGAATTTAACCTCAAAGATGCTGCTGCAAACTACGCCTTACGTGAGCTTGATACAACTGCGCCACGTCTTGGTTTAGTGGCAAACTCTCGCGAAGAATTAGCCAACCAAATTAAGCAAGCGATTGCAAAACTGTCATCGAGTGATGATGCCGCATGGCAGCTGCCTGGTGGCACGAGCTACCGCACAGCCGCGATTGAAGGTAAAGTCGCCGCATTATTTGCAGGCCAAGGCTCTCAGTATCTGAATATGGGCCGCGAGCTTGCCTGTTACTACCCAGAGATGCGCCAGCAGTTTGTGACTGCCGATAAAGTTTTTGCCGCCAACAACAAAACACCATTGTCGCAAACGCTATATCCAAAGCCTGTATTTAATAAAGACGACTTAACAACCCAAGAAGCGATTCTGACCAATACCGCCAATGCACAAAGTGCTATCGGCGCGATCTCTATGGGTCAGTATGAGCTGTTCACCGCTGCAGGTTTTAATGCCGATATGGTGGCGGGTCATAGTTTTGGTGAGCTAAGCGCCTTATGCGCCGCAGGTGTGATTTCAGCTGATGATTACTACAAGCTGGCTTTTGCTCGTGGTGATGCCATGGCCACTAAAGCTAAAACGAAAGACGGTCAAGATGCTGATTGTGGCGCCATGTTTGCGGTTATCCATAAAGCGGATGATTTAGGTACACTTGAAAACACAATCGCCAAGTTCGACGGCGTAAAAGTCGCTAACTACAACGCCCCAACGCAATCGGTTATAGCCGGCCCAACCGCCACCACAGCGGATGCCGCCAAAGCACTAGGCGAGCTTGGTTATAAAGCGATTAACCTACCCGTATCTGGCGCTTTCCACACCGAACTTGTTGGTCATGCTCAGGCGCCATTTGCCAAAGCGATTGATGCCGCCAAGTTTACTAAAGCGAGCCGTGCGCTTTACTCAAATGCAACTGGCGCACTTTATGACAGCACTGCAGCAAAGATTAAAACCTCGTTTAAGAAACATATGCTTCAATCGGTACGCTTTACCACTCAACTTGATGCTATGTATGAAGCGGGTGCACGCATATTTGTCGAATTTGGCCCAAAAAACATCCTGCAAAAGTTGGTACAAGGCACCCTTGCAGAGCATATGAGCGACATTTGCGCCATCTCAATTAACCCAAGCCCTAAAGGCGATAGCGACCTACAGCTAAAGCAAGCTGCAGTTCAATTAGCGGTTGCCGGTATCAAGCTTGATAATATCGACCCATACCAGGCCGATATCGCAGCGCCAGCGAAAAAGTCACCAATGAGTATTTCGCTGAACGCTGCCAACCATATCAGTAAAGCAACACGGGCTAAAATGGCTAAGTCACTAGAGACGGGCATAGTAACGTCTCAAATCGAACGTGTGATTGAGGAAAAAGTGGTTGAAGTTGAAAAGCTTGTTGAAGTCGAAAAAATTGTAGAAAAAATCGTTGAAGTTGAAAAGATTATTGAGGTTGCAGCCCCAGCGGGTGCAATGCAAGCCAATGCAGTCCAAGCCCGTTCAGTTGTAGATCCAGTTATAGATTCCGGTATAGAGAGCCAATTTGTGTCTAAAAACAGTAAGCCAGCAGCTCATAGCATTAGCGGTGATGCATTAAGTAACTTCTTTGCCGCGCAGCAGCAAACCGCTCAGCTGCATCAGCAGTTCTTGGAGATCCCGCAGCAATACGGCGAGACTTTCACAACCTTGATGACAGAGCAGACTAAACTGGCAAGTTCAGGTGTTGCGATCCCTGAGAGCCTACAGCGCTCTATGGAGCAGTTCCACCAGCTACAAGCGCAAACACTGCAAAGCCATACCCAATTCTTAGAAATGCAAGCGGGTAGCAATATTGCAGCATTGAACCTACTCAATGGCAACCAAGCAACTTATGCGCCTGTCATTCACAATGAAGCTATTCAAAGCCAAGTTGTTACTCAACCTGCAATTGAAGCTCCGGTAAACAGTGCGCCAGTGCAGCCGACTCAAGCTCCACAAGCACAGCCAGCACCTGTAACTGCACCTGCTCCGATTCAGACTACGCCGGTACAATCAGCTCCTGTTCAAACTGCGCCAGTACAAGTTGCTCGTCAAGCAGCGCCAGCTCAAGCTGCTATCGTACCGACTCATACAAGTGCTACAAGCCCAGCTGTCGCTATTAGCGCTGAATCAGCCTTGAGCTCGCAAACAGCCCTGAGCGCTGCAAAAGTGCAAAGCACTATGATGTCTGTGGTTGCCGAGAAGACAGGTTACCCAACTGAAATGCTAGAGCTTGAAATGGATATGGAAGCCGACCTAGGCATTGATTCTATCAAGCGCGTTGAGATTTTAGGTACAGTACAAGACGAGCTACCGGGTCTGCCTGAGCTTAGCCCTGAAGATCTAGCAGAGTGTCGTACCCTTGGCGAGATCGTGGCTTATATGGGCAGTAAACTGCCAGCAGAAGGCTCTGCGCTTTCAACAACTGCCGCCGCGGCGCCTCAAGTAGCTGCTGCACCAGCAGTAAACGGTCTGAGCGCTGAAACAGCCTTGAGCGCGCAAAAAGTACAGGCTACTATGATGTCAGTGGTTGCCGAGAAGACAGGTTACCCAACTGAAATGCTAGAGCTTGAAATGGATATGGAAGCCGATTTAGGCATCGATTCTATCAAGCGCGTTGAAATTCTTGGCACAGTACAAGATGAGCTACCGGGTCTGCCTGAGCTTAGCCCTGAAGATCTAGCAGAGTGTCGTACCCTTGGCGAGATCGTTAGCTATATGGGCAGTAAACTGCCAGCTGAAGGCTCTGCGCTTTCACCTACATCAGCAGCGACCGTGAGTGATAGCGCTGCGGCGGCTCTTAATATTAGCGCTGCAAAAGTGCAAAGCACTATGATGTCAGTGGTTGCCGAAAAGACGGGCTACCCAACTGAAATGCTAGAGCTTGAAATGGATATGGAAGCCGACCTAGGCATCGATTCTATCAAGCGCGTTGAAATTCTTGGCACAGTACAAGATGAGCTACCTGGTTTGCCTGAGCTTAGCCCAGAAGATCTAGCTGAGTGTCGCACCCTTGGTGAAATCGTTAGCTATATGAACTCTAAGCTTTCTACAAGTGCAGCTGAAGGCTCTGCGCTTTCATCTACACCAGCAGCGACTGTGAGTGATAGCGCCGCGGCGGCTCTTAATATTAGCGCGCAAAAAGTGCAGGCTACTATGATGTCAGTGGTTGCCGATAAAACCGGTTACCCAACTGAAATGCTAGAGCTAAGCATGGATATGGAAGCCGATTTAGGTATCGATTCGATTAAGCGCGTTGAAATTCTTGGCACAGTACAAGATGAACTACCGGGTTTGCCTGAACTTAATCCTGAAGATTTAGCAGAGTGTCGCACTCTTGGCGAAATCGTGGCTTATATGGGCAGTAAACTGCCAGCTGAGGGCTCTAGCGCTGCGGTGGTTCTTAATGTTAGTGCCGCTGAAGGCTCTGCGCTTTCATCTACACCAGCTGCAAACGGTCTAAGTGCCGACAAGGTACAGGCTACTATGATGTCTGTAGTTGCCGAGAAAACGGGTTACCCAACTGAAATGCTAGAGCTAAGCATGGATATGGAAGCTGATTTAGGTATCGATTCGATTAAGCGCGTTGAAATTCTTGGCACAGTACAAGATGAGCTACCGGGTCTGCCTGAACTTAATCCTGAAGATCTAGCTGAGTGTCGCACTCTTGGCGAAATCGTGGCTTATATGGGCAGTAAACTGCCAGCTGAGGGCTCTAGCGCTGCGGCGGTTCTTAATGTTAGTGCCGCTGAAGGCTCTGCGCTTTCATCTACACCAGCTGCAAACGGTCTAAGTGCCGACAAGGTACAGGCTACTATGATGTCAGTGGTTGCCGATAAAACCGGTTACCCAACTGAAATGCTTGAGCTAAGCATGGATATGGAAGCCGATTTAGGTATCGATTCGATTAAGCGCGTTGAAATTCTTGGCACAGTACAAGATGAGCTACCGGGTCTGCCTGAACTTAATCCTGAAGATCTAGCAGAGTGTAGAACACTGGGCGAAATCGTTAGCTATATGGGCAGTAAACTGCCAGCTGAAGGCTCTAAGCTCGCTCCAAGTGCAGCTGAGGGCTCTGCTAATACAAGTGCAGCTGAAGGCTCTGCTAAGCCAGCGCCATTGTCTGCAGAACCAAGAGTAGAACTTCCTCCTCATAGCGAGGTAGCGCTAAAAAAGCTTAATGCGGCGGACAAGCTACAAGACTGTTTCGCCGCAGATACAACCCTTGTGATCAATGATGATGGTCATAACGCGGGTGTTCTTGCAGAGAAACTAACAAAACAAGGTCTTAAAGTTGCCGTTGTGCGTCTTGCTGCTGGCCAGCCACAATCGCCACTTTCAAGCGATGTTGCCAGCTTTGAACTTGCCTCAAGCGAAGAATCTGAGCTTGAAACAAGTATTACTGCGGTTATTGCAGAGATTGAAACTCAGGTTGGCACTATTGGTGGCTTTATCCACTTACAACCTGAAGCCAATGCCACTGAGCAAACAGCAGTCAATCTAGATGCGCAAAGCTTTACTCACGTTAGCAATGCGTTCTTGTGGGCAAAACTGTTGCAACCAAAGCTAGTACAAACACCGCTTGTAGATGCAAAAGCTGACGCTCGTCGCTGTTTCATTACCGTCAGTCGTATCGACGGTGGCTTTGGTTACTTAAATACCGATGCACTAAAAGATGCCGAACTTAACCAAGCTGCACTAGCAGGCTTAACTAAAACCTTAAGCCATGAATGGCCACAGGTTTTCTGTCGTGCGCTGGACATTGCAACAGATGTTGATGCAACACACTTTGCTGATGCCATTACTAGTGAACTATTTGATAGCCAAGTTCAGCTGCCAGAAGTAGGGTTAAGCTTAGTTGAAGGTCAAATTAACCGCGTAACACTCATTGCCGGTGAAGCCTGCAATAAAACCGCTCCAGCCGAGCTAAACAGTACAGATAAAATACTGGTGACCGGTGGCGCAAAAGGTGTGACATTTGAATGCGCGCTGGCATTAGCCGCTCGCACTCAATCACACTTTATTTTAGCTGGCCGTAGCGAATTACAAGCATTGCCAAGCTGGGCTGAAGGTAAGCAAACTAGCGAGCTAAAGTCAGCGGCGATTGCGCATATTATCTCAACAGGTCAAAAGCCAACGCCAAAGCAAGTTGAAGCGGCTGTTTGGCCAGTACAAAGCAGCATTGAGATCAACGCTGCCCTAACCGCCTTTAGCAACGTTGGCGCTTCAGCTGAATATGTCAGCATGGACGTGACCGACAGCGCGGCAATCACAGCAGCGCTAAAAGGTCGCTCAAGTGAAATCACGGGTCTGATTCACGGCGCGGGCGTGTTAGCTGACAAACACATTCAAGATAAAACCCTTGCTGAACTTGCACGCGTTTATGGCACTAAGGTCAATGGCCTTAAAGCACTACTTGCTGCACTTGAGCCAAGCAAGATCAAACTGTTAGCTATGTTCTCATCTGCAGCGGGGTTCTACGGTAACACTGGGCAAAGCGATTATGCGATGTCGAACGATATTCTCAATAAGGCGGCATTGCAGTTCACTGCTCGCAACCCTCAAGCTAAAGTCATGAGCTTTAACTGGGGCCCTTGGGATGGCGGTATGGTTAATCCTGCACTGAAGAAGATGTTTACCGACCGTGGTGTGTACGTTATTCCACTTAAAGCGGGCGCTGAATTATTTGCGACTCAGCTATTAGGTGAAACCGGCGTGCAATTGCTAATTGGTACGTCAATGCAAGGCAAAAGCGACACAAAAGCAACTGAGGCTGCTTCTGTAAAAAAGCTTAATGCGGATGAGGTGCTAACAACATCGCATCCGCGTGCTGATGCACAAAATTCACCACTGCAAGCTTTCACCGCAACGCGCCTACTAACCCCAAGTGCGATGGCCTTCATTGAAGATCACCGCATTGGCGGTAACAGTGTGCTGCCAACGGTATGTGCTATCGACTGGATGCGAGAAGTGGCAAGCGACATGCTTGGCGCTCAAGTTAAGGTACTTGATTACAAGCTATTAAAAGGCATTGTATTTGAGACTGATGCGGCGCAAGAGCTAACCCTTGAGCTAACCCCTACAAGCTCTGACCCTGCAACGCTGCAAGCATTGATCAGCTGCAATGGTCGTCCGCAATATAAGGCGACGCTTGTCAGTGACCAAATAAGTAACAAGCTCAGTGAGCGCACTAGCAAGCAATTTAACTTAGGTGCCACTCAAGTGATCACCACGGCTAAAGAGCTTTATAGCAACGGGACTCTGTTTCATGGTCCACGCCTGCAGGGCATCGAGTCTGTTGTTCGTTTTGACGAGCAAGGCTTAATCGCAAAGGTTGCCTTACCAGCAGTAAACCTCGCTGATTGTGGCGAGTTTTTACCGCAAAATCATCTGGGTGGTAGCCAGCCTTTTGCCGAAGATCTACTGCTGCAAGCCATGCTCGTTTGGGCACGACTTAAAACCGGATCGGCAAGTCTGCCTTCGGCAATTGGCGAGTTTGTTTCCTACCAGCCTATGGCCTTTGGTGAAACAGGTGTGATTGAGCTTGAAGTGATTAAACACAACACGCGCTCACTTGAAGCCAATGTGATGCTATACCATGACAATGGCGAGTTAAGTGCCATGTTCAAGTCAGCTAAAATCACCATTAGCAAAAGCTTGAACTCAGCGTTTTTGCCTGCTGCGCTAACAAACAAAACGTTAGCAACTGACAGTGAGGCGACATAGTGGAACAAACGCCTAAAGCAAGTGTGATGCCGCTGCGCATCGCACTGATTTTGCTGCCTGCGCCACAAATGAGTGCTGATAACTTATCAGCACTCTTGCCTGAGTTAAGCGCAACTAACATCTTGAGCCAATCGAGTGAATTTGAACTGGTCAAGCTTCTGGTCGATAACGCAACTGAACACTCAAGTGACAGCTTTGATAAGCTGCTAAATACCAGTATTAACGCGATAAATGCCGGTAAATGGGTACAGCTAGCAACTGCTAAGCAATCTCTGTTGATGCTACCGGCCCTTAAAGCTGCCCAGTTGCGCTTGCACCCACATGCTGTGCTAAGTGCGATGCAGCAACTTACTGATATAACTTCAGATATGAGTTCTGGTACCAGAGCTGCGAGTACAACTGAGCGCACCGATACCATTAATGACGTTCTACGCGCGGCTTTTTCCCAGGCAAAACGTGAGCTCAATAGTGACTGTCATATTGAGTCTTACAGCGAGCTCAGCAGCCGCGAACAATTTTCGAAGGTGTATCAACTGATTGAAAAGTTGGCGACTCGCACCCATTACCGAGAAGCAACCAACCAAGGTGTGGCGTTAACCTCCAAACAGGCTAAGAGTCATTTTTGGTTTAGCGGTTTTCATCAAGCGCGGGTTGCAGCAATTAGCTTTACTCATGGCTTAAGCAGTGCCCTTAACTGCACCAGTTATGTGTTAACACAAGGCACAGGCTTTATTGCACCTAAGTCGTTACTGAACGCCAATAGATTGATGTTTATCTTAGCGGGTCACACTCAAACCGAGCTAAAAGCTGAGTTAGATAAGCTAAGTAATGCGTTAAAGCCAATTAGCAGCGCACAGGCGCTAGCCTCGAACATGAGTACGGATGCTAGCCAACTTGCGCTATTAAGTTTAATGCAAGATAACTTGCAGCACGCCAGCAACTATCTTGAACAGAACCTTGAACAGAACCAGCGACAAAATCAGCAAGCAGCCTATCAAGCGGTGATCCAGGCGAGTTCGATTGATAGCTTACAGCAAGAGCTAAGCGCATTTGATGATGCCTTAGCCAAACAGTTTGAGATCTCGAAAGCACCTGAGCAGCTGCTGCAATATAAAACCCCAGCGGGGAGTTACTTTACCAGTACCCCTTTAGGTTGCACGGAGCAATCAGGTTTAGCCTTTGTCTACCCAGGCGTTGGTACGGTTTACGCCGATATGCTTAGCGAGCTCCATCAGTACTTTCCAGCGCTTTATGCTCGCCTTGAACGTGAAGGTGACCTTAAGTCGATGTTGCAAGCCGATAGCATCTATCACTTAGATCCTAACGTTGCTCCAGCAATGGATCTTGGCTCGCTGGCCATCGCCGGTGTCGGTAGCAGTTACCTATTAACTCAACTGCTCGTCGATGAGTTTAAGGTTCAGCCTAACTTTGCGCTAGGCTACTCTATGGGTGAAGCCTCTATGTGGGCGAGCCTTGGTGTTTGGACAAAGCCCCATGAACTGATCAGCAAAACTCAAACCGATCCCCTGTTTACTTCAGCGATATCAGGCGAGCTAACGGCAGTCAGACGCGCTTGGCAGCTAAAAGAGCAAGACGCTGATATTGTTTGGAATAGCTTTGTGGTAAGAAGCGAAGCGGCGCCAATTCAGGCCTTACTCGGTCATTACCCTCACGCATACCTAGCCATCATTCAGGGTGATACGTGCGTTATCGCAGGTTGTGAGCAGCAATGCAAAGCGTTACTGGCTGCATTAGGCAAACGTGGCATTGCAGCTAATCGCGTCACGGCAATGCATACCCCACCAGCTATGGAAGAGCATGCTAACGTGACGCGCTTTTACACTGAGCCGCTTAATGATGAACTGCCGTCGGCAATTCAATTTATCAGCGCAGCCAATCTAATTGGCAGCACAGATAAGCCTGTTAATTCACAGCCACTCACCAGTGAAATGCTTGCTCAGTCGATTGCAGACACTTTCTGCCATACCTTAGACTTTACTGCACTTATCCATAGCGCTCAGCGCCAAGGCGCTAAGTTATTTGTTGAGATGGGGGCTGACAGGCAAAACTGTACTCTGATAGATAAAATTGCCAAGCAAGATAGCAAGAGCGCGCAGCAGCCATGCTGCACTGTGCCAATGAATGCCAAAGGCAGCAGCGATGTAACCAGTTTACTTAAAGCGCTCGGGCAATTGATAAGCCATAAAGTGCCGCTATCTTTGCAACCATTTATCGATGGACTTCAACGAGAGCTGGCTCTATGCCAGTTACAAGCTAATCAGGTAGACCAAATTAGCTCTCAAGAAAATCATTTACTTAAAGGGGAAGTCTAATGTCTTTAACAGACAACACTTCTAACCACCCAGTATCAAATAGCTCGGAGCAGCGCACGAGCAAGCAGAGCAAAATTGCCATTATCGGCTTAGCGACACTTTATCCCGACGCCAAGAGTCCTGAAGAGTTTTGGCAGAACTTACTGGATAAACGCGACTCTCGCACCACATTAACGGATGAAAAGCTCGGGGCAAACAGCTGCGACTACCAAGGCGTTCAAGGACAATCAGACCGTTTTTATTGCGATAAAGGCGGCTACATTGACAATTTTAACTTTGATGCCCGTGGCTACAAACTCCCCGAACAAAGCTTACACGGCTTAGATGATAGTTTTCTGTGGGCGCTCGATACCAGTCGCAAAGCCTTACACGATGCAGGGATCAGCCTAGACGATACCAACCTCGCCCGCACAGGTGTGGTGATGGGCGCATTATCATTTCCGACTACCCGTTCAAACGACCTATTTCTGCCGATTTATCACAGTGCAGTTGAAAAGGCGCTACAAGATAAGTTGGGCTGCAAAGGGTTTAAACTCAATCCGACCAATGCCCATAGCCAGCGCGCAGCAAGCGAGAAAAGTCTCTATGCTGCTAACGGCGCAATTGCCCATAACAGCTCAAAATTAGTTGCCGATGCACTCGGTCTTGGCGGCGTACAACTGAGCCTTGATGCCGCCTGCGCAAGCTCTGTTTATTCACTAAAGCTCGCCTGTGACTACTTAAGCACTGGTAAAGCAGACATCATGCTCGCGGGCGCAGTATCGGGTGCCGATCCCTTCTTTATCAACATGGGGTTCTCTATCTTTCACGCCTATCCAGATCATGGTGTGTCAGTACCGTTTGATGCTAGCAGTAAAGGCCTGTTTGCCGGTGAAGGCGCTGGCGTACTGGTACTTAAGCGTCTTGAGGATGCTGAACGTGATAACGATAAAATTTATGCCGTTGTCAGTGGCGTCGGTTTATCAAACGACGGCAAAGGTCAGTTTGTATTAAGCCCAAATCCAAAAGGTCAGGTAAAAGCATTTGAACGTGCTTACGCCGCCAGCGATATAGCGCCTAAAGATATCGAAGTGATTGAATGTCACGCAACCGGTACGCCACTGGGTGACAAAATTGAGCTGACCTCAATGGAAACCTTCTTTGAAGATAAGCTAGAGGGCAGCGACGCGCCGTTAATAGGCTCAGCTAAATCTAACTTAGGCCACCTGCTTACTGCAGCCGGAATGCCGGGGATCATGAAGATGATCTTCGCCATGAAAGAGGGCTTTTTACCGCCGAGCATCAACATTAGTGATGCCATCTCTTCACCGAAAAAACTGTTTGGAAAACCTACTCTACCTAGCATGGTACAGGGCTGGCCAGATAAACCATCGAATAATCATTTTGGTGTGAGAACCCGTCACGCGGGGGTGTCGGTATTTGGCTTTGGTGGCTGTAATGCGCACCTTTTGCTTGAGTCATATAACGGCAAAGGCACTGTTGTAACACAAGCAGAGCAAGCAACTCAGCCTACTAAGCCCGCTCGTCAAGCTCAGCCGCTAAAAGTGGTTGGCCTTGCCTCGCACTTTGGTCCGCTCAGTAGCATCAATGCGTTAAACAATGCGGTGACCCAAAACGGTAACGGCTTTATCAAGCTACCGAAAAAACGCTGGAAGGGCCTTGAAAAGCACAATGAACTTTTAGCTGAATTTGGCTTAGCATCGGCGCCTAAAGGCGCTTATGTCGATAACTTCGAGTTAGACTTCTTACGCTTTAAACTGCCACCAAATGAAGATGACCGTCTGATTTCACAGCAGCTTATGCTGATGCGTGTCACAGACGAAGCCATTCGTGATGCCAAGCTTAAGCCAGGGCAAAAAGTTGCGGTATTAGTGGCAATGGAAACCGAGCTTGAGCTGCACCAGTTCCGTGGCCGCGTAAATCTGCATACCCAACTGCAAGAAAGCCTTGCCGCTATGGGCGTCGATTTAAGTGATGATGAATACCAAGCACTTGAAGCGATTGCCATGGACAGTGTTCTTGATGCAGCAAAGCTGAATCAGTACACCAGCTTTATTGGTAATATCATGGCGTCACGTGTGGCATCATTATGGGACTTTAATGGCCCAGCCTTTACCATTTCTGCTGCAGAGCAGTCAGTTAGCCGCTGTATCGATGTTGCGCAAAACTTGATCATGGAAGATAACCTCGATGCTGTGGTCATTGCCGCCGTCGATCTATCGGGTAGCTTTGAGCAAGTGATTTTGAAAAATGCCATTGCTCCGGTTGCCCTTGAACCTAACCTTAGCCCAACCTCTACAACGTGGAATGTGGGTGAAGGTGCTGGCGCAGTGGTGTTAGTTAAAGATCAAAGTACATCTGGCAGCTCATATGGCCAAATTGATGCACTTGAATTTGCTAAAACGGCTGAAGCGGCTTTGGTCACCGACAAGTTACTCAGCCAAACCGCTATCGATTTTAATGCGATTAAAGTGATTGAAACTATGGCCGCGCCAGCGAGCCAAATTCAATTAGCGCTGAGTGCTGCTTCACAAGTGACTCATACTGCTGCCGAGCAACGTATTGGTCACTGTTTTGCTGCAGCGGGCATGGCAAGTCTATTACATGGCTTACTAAACTTAAATAAACACCCTCTAAAGCAACACTCTGTAGCCAAAGCAGGTAGCGTTAATTGCGCGCTGATCAATAACATCAGCGAGAATCAACTATCACAGTTATTGATTAGCCAAACGGCCAGCGAGCAACACGCATTAACCGAGCGTTTAAGCAGTGAGCTTAAATCTGATGCTAAACACCAACTAGTTAAGCAAGTCACCTTAGGTGGCCGCGATATCTACCAGCATATTATCGATACGCCGCTTGCAAGCCTTGAAACGATTACGCAAAAGTTGGCGCAGGCGACAGCATCGACCGTGGTAAACAAAGTTAAACCGATTAAGGCAGCTGACTCAGTCGAAACGGCTGACTTAGTAAAGCCACAAATAACAATTGCAGCACAACAGACTGCAAACATTGGCGTCACCGCTCAGGCACCCAAACGTGAATTAGGTACCCCACCAATGACAACGAATACAATAAGCAATACAACAGACAAGACTCTCGATATTGCCCCTGGCGACCTGGCCAGTTTTCAACAGAATCAACAGTTAACTCTGCAAGCTCACCAAGCATTTTTACAAAGCCGCAATGCGGGTATGAAGGTAGCTGATGCGCTGCTAAAACAGCAGTTAGCTCAAGTGACAGGTCAGGTAGCAGAAGCTGTGACAACACTAGCACCAGCTCAAGTTGCCGCTTTTCAACAATTCGATACACCTGCAGCTGTTGTTGCTCAAGCGGCAGAGGTTGCAGCATTAGTGCCCGATCACGCTAACGTGCCGCCATATTCTCCGCCAGTACCTGCACTTAAGCCATGCATCTGGAGCTACGCTGATTTAGTCGAGTATGCAGAAGGTGATATCGCCAAGGTGTTTGGCAGTGATTACGCTATCATCGATAGTTACTCACGCCGCGTACGCCTACCAACCACAGACTACCTACTGGTATCACGTGTAACCAAACTCAATGCGACTATGAATGAGTTTAAGCCGTGTTCAATGACCACCGAGTACGACATCCCAGTTGATGCTCCGTATCTTGTAGATGGCCAAATTCCGTGGGCAGTCGCGGTTGAATCAGGTCAGTGCGACTTGATGCTAATTAGCTACTTAGGCATCGACTTTGAGAACAAGGGCGAGCGCGTTTATCGTTTACTTGATTGCACCCTCACCTTCTTAGGCGATCTGCCTCGTGGCGGCGACACACTGCGTTACGACATTAAGATCAACAACTATGCTCGCAATGGCGACACCTTGCTGTTTTTCTTCTCATACGAGTGTTTTGTTGGCGACAAGATGATTTTGAAGATGGACGGCGGCTGCGCTGGCTTCTTTACCGACGAAGAGCTTGCTGACGGTAAAGGGGTGATTCGCACCGAAGATGAGATAAAAGCCCGCAGTCTTGTGGTTAAGCAACGCTTTAATCCGTTATTAGATTGCCCTAAAACGCAATTTAATTATGGCGAAATACATAAGCTGTTAACTGCGGATATTGAAGGCTGTTTTGGCCCAACTCATCAAGGCGCTCATCAACCATCACTGTGTTTTGCTTCTGAAAAGTTTTTGATGATAGAACAAGTCAGCAAGATTGATCGCACTGGCGGCACTTGGGGGCTTGGCTTAATCGAAGGTCATAAACAACTGGAAGCAGACCACTGGTATTTCCCGTGTCACTTTAAGGGCGATCAGGTGATGGCAGGCTCGCTCATGGCCGAAGGTTGTGGTCAATTGCTGCAGTTCTATATGCTGCACCTTGGTATGCACACCCAAACTAAAAATGGTCGTTTCCAACCATTAGAGAACGCCTCACAGCAAGTTCGCTGCCGCGGCCAAGTGCTGCCGCAATCTGGCGAATTAACTTACCGTATGGAAGTGACTGAAATAGGCTTTAGCCCTCGCCCTTATGCAAAAGCTAACATCGATATCTTGCTCAACGGCAAAGCGGTGGTAGATTTCCAAAATCTAGGTGTGATGATCCGCGAGGAAGATGAGTGCACTCGTTACCCAACTTTTGCTAACGTCACTGCTATTGAAAACACTCAAGCGCCTGCGGCTAGTAAAGAGTCTGAGCCTTCAGCGTCTCTTAACAAAAAGTCATACCAGCCTGCATCAGCAAACGCTCCGTTAATGGCGCAAATTCCTGATCTGAGCAAAGAGCCAAACAAGGGCGTGATTCCTATCTCGCACGTTGAAGCGCCCATTACCCCAGATTACCCGAATCGTGTACCCGATACCGTGCCGTTCACGCCGTATCACATGTTTGAGTTCGCCACAGGTAACATCGAAAACTGTTTCGGGCCTGAGTTCTCAATCTATCGCGGTATGATCCCGCCACGTACGCCATGTGGCGACCTGCAGGTCACCACTCGCGTCATTGAAGTTAACGGCAAGCGCGGCGAATTTAAAAAACCATCATCGTGTATCGCTGAGTATGAAGTACCTGCTGATGCATGGTATTTCGACAAAAATAGTCACCAGGCTGTAATGCCTTACTCTATTTTAATGGAAATATCACTGCAGCCTAACGGCTTTATCTCAGGTTACATGGGCACAACCCTTGGTTTTCCGGGCCTTGAGCTATTCTTCCGTAACTTAGACGGCAGCGGTGAGCTACTGCGTGATGTTGATTTGCGCGGCAAAACCATTCGTAACGACTCACGTTTGTTATCAACGGTGATGGCGGGCACAAACATCATTCAGAGCTTTAGCTTTGAGCTCAGCGTTGATAATGAGCCTTTCTATCGCGGTACTGCGGTATTTGGATATTTTAAAGGTGACGCCCTTAAAGATCAGTTAGGTCTAGATAACGGTAAAGTCACTCAACCTTGGCATGTGGCTAACGGCGTTGCAGCAAGTGATAAGATCAACCTGCTCGACAAAGGCTGTCGTCACTTTAACCCACCTGTAGGCAAGCCTCATTATCGCCTTGCAGGCGGACAGCTTAACTTTATCGACAGCGTTGAAATTGTCGATAATGGTGGCACCGAAGGCTTAGGTTATCTCTACGCTGAGCGCACTATCGATCCAAGTGATTGGTTCTTCCAATTCCACTTCCACCAAGATCCAGTCATGCCTGGCTCGTTAGGTGTCGAAGCGATTATCGAAACCATGCAGACATATGCTATTAGTAAAGACTTAGGCGCTGGCTTTAAAAACCCTAAGTTTGGCCAGATTTTATCGAACATCAAGTGGAAGTATCGCGGTCAGATCAATCCGCTCAACAAACAGATGTCGATGGATGTGAGTATCACCTCGGTTAAAGATGAAAATGGTAAGAAGGTGATCACCGGTAATGCCAGCTTAAGTAAAGATGGATTGCGTATTTACGAAGTGTTTGATATAGCCATCTGCATCGAAGAATCTCTATAAACCGGAGTGAGTGACTGGCTATTTTACTCAATTTCTGTGTCAAAAGTGCTCACCTATATTCATAGGCTGCGCGCTTTTTTCTGGAAATTGAGCAAAAGTATCTGCGTCCTAACTCGATTTATATAATGAATGATTTAATAGCAACTAGCTGCGTTCTAAACCATTAAAAAGTAAATGAATTAGATTGAAAATTTAGTTAAAAGAATAGCTAAGAGCCGCAAGCTCGATATAAATGATTAAGGGTCTTACAAATAATGAATCCTACTACAACAAGTGAAATGCTTTCTCCATGGCCATGGGCTGTGACAGAGTCAAATATTAGCTTTGACGTGCAAGTGATGGAGCAACAACTTAAAGATTTTCGCCGTGGCTGCTATGTGGTAAACCACAGCGAACATGGCTTTGGTATCGCGCAATCAGCAAATATCGTCACTGAACAAGCCGCTAACAGCACAGATTTACCAGTGAGTGCTTTTACCCCAGCTTTGGGTACGGAAAGCCTTGGCGACAGTAATTTCCGCCGTGTTCATGGTGTGAAATATGCCTATTACGCTGGCGCAATGGCGAACGGTATTTCATCAGAAGAGCTCGTTATTGCACTGGGTCAGGCCGGTATTTTGTGCTCATTTGGCGCCGCGGGTCTTATCCCAAGCCGTGTAGAAGCCGCGATTAATCGCATTCAGGCGGCGCTGCCAAATGGCCCATACATGTTTAATCTTATCCATAGCCCAAGTGAGCCAGCGTTAGAGCGTGGCAGCGTGGAATTATTTTTAAAGCATAAAGTACGTACCGTTGAGGCGTCGGCTTTCTTAGGCTTAACACCGCAAATTGTTTATTACCGCGCCGCGGGTTTAAGCCGTGATGCACAGGGTAAAATTGTTGTCGCCAACAAGGTGATAGCCAAGGTGAGCCGCACCGAAGTGGCTGAAAAGTTCATGATGCCTGCCCCAGCCAAAATGCTGCAAAAACTGGTTGATGACGGCTCTATCACAGCCGAGCAGATGGAACTGGCACAACTTGTGCCGATGGCGGATGACGTAACTGCAGAAGCAGACTCGGGCGGACACACTGATAACCGCCCATTAGTAACGCTTCTACCTACGATTTTGGCCCTAAAAGAAGAGATCCAAACCAAGTACCAGTACGACACACCGATTCGTGTCGGTTGCGGCGGTGGTGTTGGCACTCCCGATGCGGCGCTAGCGACATTTAATATGGGCGCCGCGTATATTGTGACAGGCTCAATTAACCAGGCTTGTGTTGAAGCGGGCGCCAGTGAGCATACCCGTAAACTACTTGCCACCACCGAGATGGCCGATGTCACCATGGCTCCTGCTGCTGATATGTTCGAAATGGGCGTAAAACTGCAAGTGGTGAAGCGTGGTACCTTATTCCCGATGCGCGCGAATAAGCTTTACGAGATCTACACTCGTTATGACGCTATTGAAGCTATCCCTGCTGATGAGCGTGAAAAACTCGAGAAACAGGTGTTCCGCTCAAGCTTAGATGAGATCTGGGCGGGTACCGTTGCCCACTTTAATGAACGCGACCCAAAACAGATTGAGCGTGCAGAAGGTAATCCAAAACGTAAAATGGCATTGATTTTCCGCTGGTACTTGGGGCTTTCAAGCCGCTGGTCAAATTCAGGCGAAGTTGGCCGCGAGATGGATTATCAGATTTGGGCAGGTCCAGCACTAGGTGCTTTCAACCAGTGGGCTAAAGGTAGCTACTTAGATAACTACCAAGAGCGTAACGCAGTCGATTTGGCTAAGCATCTTATGTATGGCGCAGCTTATCTTAACCGCGTCAACTCACTAACGGCCCAAGGCGTTAAGCTTCCAGCTCAGTTACTGCGCTGGAAGCCGACTCAAAGAATGGCATAAGCCCAGCCTTTAGATAAAACGACCTTAAAAAGCCACTAACTTCTGTTGGTGGCTTTTGCTTTATATGCACGCTTTGCGCTTCTTTACCTCATCAATTACCCGTCAGCTATACAGCTTCAATCTATAGTCAAACTCTACATTTCAATTCTACATTTCAATTCTACATTTCAATTCTACATTTCAATTCTATATTTCAATTCCACATATAGAATCACCTTTAAAATCGACAGATAAATGCCACAGCTCTTACTCGCTTGCATCCATAACGGCAAAGTAAGCAGACCTGTTTTAAAAAGTTGGCTCCACACCATTTAATAAGCTTTACTTAAGTAATGCTCTGTTTTAAAAGGTTTCTAACTATCGTTAAATTAAAACCCCAAACCTTTAATCAACTACAGCTACGGATTTCGGTTGCGATATTTGTATTATTCGCCAGTGCGGTGTTTGCGTTTAGAGTTTGGGTACAGATCCCTCTTGTTGAAAAGTCACTATTAAAAGTCTCAGAACAAGAGCTCATCGCGCTAGACTTTGCCTTTAAGCAGATGATTAAACCACTGCATACCCTTAATTATGATTACGCTGTTTGGGACAGAACTTACAGCTACATGAAATCAAAAAGTGCTACTGCTAAGCAGTTTTATGAGCAACATGAATACCCTGATGACACCTTTAAAAGTTTAGAAGTGGATGGCGTCTTTATTTTTAACAACGCTAATAGGTTGGTTTTCTCTAAAGGGTTCAATCACAGCAGTGATCAGTCTCTTGAGTTTGGGTTTACCAATTTCACCCTATACCCACAAAACAAAGCGCTGTCTCCACAGCAAAAACAGGCGCTGCCGCCAATCGATGAGCCCATAAGCAGCCCTGAAGATGTACCATCAAAAACCGGGGTTATCTCGACAAAGTATGGGCCTGCACTGTTTAGCTCAACCTCGATTTTACAATCCAACCGCAGCGGCCCAGCTTTAGGCTATTTAGTGTTTATCAGACTCATAGATAAAGAGTTTATCAGCGAGCTATCTCAATATACCTCAGCAGGTGTAGAGATGAGCTTATTGAGTGCACAAGACAATGCTACATCTATGTTTAATTTAGGCTCACACAGAGTACTCAATAACCTCTCGCCAACATCAGAGCGCATTGTTCGCAATATCGATGGTAAACCGCTGTTCAAACTCATCCTTAAGCACACCAATACCATGCCGCCTCCCGTTTTAACCGTTGGCGTATTTGTCTTACTTGCAGAAATGACCACCCTACTGCTTTTGGCCTATTTGTTATATTCCTATTTCTTAGTGCGCCCGGTACAAAAACTGGCAAATGATATCGAAGAGATGGAAAGAAGCAGAGAGATAAAAAGGTTGCGGTACCGCTACCCCATCACAGAGCTAGTCAATGTCGCGACCCATTTCAACGCCCTTATGGGCACGATTCAAGAACAAACTCAACTGCTCAATGAGCAAGTCTACATCGATAATTTAACCAAGATCCCCAATCGCCGCGCGTTTGAGCAACGGCTTGACACCTATTGCCAGCTGCTTGCAAGACAACAGATAGGTTTTACGCTGATCATTGCCGATGTTGACCACTTTAAGGAGTATAACGACACCCTTGGTCATTTAGCTGGAGATGATGCCTTGAGTAAAGTCGCGCAAACCCTTACACAGCAATTTTACCGTGCTGAAGATATCTGTGCTCGATTTGGTGGAGAAGAATTTATTATGCTGTTTAGGGATATTCCCGATCAAGCATTACAAGGTAAACTAGAGGCGATACTCAACGCGTTTAAAGAGATGGCATTGCCTCATCCTTGTAGCCAAACAGCCCCATTTGTCACCATCAGTCTTGGGGTTTGCAAGGTCATTGCAGTTGAAGGTTTTGAGTTTAAAAACGACGTGCACATTATTGCTCACCAAGCCGCGTTACTTGCAGATAAAGCCTTATATCAAGCCAAAAAAGCAGGTCGTAATCAATATAAACAGATCACAATATCAGTCGATGTGATTGAAGCATTAGAGACCAATCACGCAAGCGACGAATAAGGTTATAAGGTTATAAGGTTATAAGGTTATATAAGTCAGCTACTCAACCCACACTCCCCAGTCACAGACGCAATCACTATCCGTTATCCGTTATCCGTTATCCGTTATCCGTTATCCGTTATCCGTTATCCACGAGCGTTCAAATCGAACTGGCCACTTCAAAGTTGTTATATTCAACAATCAACGATGGTGAATTATTAGCAATGGATCAAATAAAATACACCATTAAGAATGTAAACTTGTGTCTAAATTTAAACTCCCATATATGAAGAGTATCAATGAAGCCTAATGCAAAAGGATTTACACTGATAGAGTTGGTCGTAGTGATTATCATCCTAGGTGTGTTAGCCGTTATAGCGCTCCCTAAGTTTATCAATTTGCAAGACGATGCCAGAACGGCTGCAATGGCAGGCCAGTTTGGCGCTTTTAAAAGTGCTGTTGCACTTTATCACAGCGGCTGGGTAACTGCTGGCGATACGGGGGCCGTCGATAAACTGCAGAGTTTTGGCGAGGGTAATGTGTCATCAACTCCAACAGGTTTCCCTTACTCTACCTCTGGAACCGATACCGAAGTATTTACAGCCTGTAAAGAGGTTTGGCATGGCATTACCTCAACAGACTTCACTATTGCCCATGTAACTGATGCTGATTTAATGACTGCAGATGTCGATATTGCATACACCTATGGCGCAGACAGGTGCATCTATCGTGATCTATTCTTTATTCAACGCGGCGAAACAACACAAGTAATGGAGTATTACTTCAATACTGGCGTGGTTACCGTAAAAGACGCTTTTTATCATTCTGACGGGAGCTCTAGCAGTACTGCTAGGCCGTAATCACTTTCAGCCCTTCATAACGGCCAGTAATCGACAACACTCAGTAAAAAACTCCCGATAAGACTCCTCAACAAAGAGCTTTATCGGAAGTCATGCTTACCATATGGCAAGTCGCTACTCGTTAACCTGCTTTGCTAAGGGCGTTATTTGCAATTGATGAATAATCTCACCGGGTAACAAAGGGGTACTTTGTTGGCTCACATATTCGTCAAAACCTGCACGATAGAAATCGGATAACGGATGCCCAGATTGCCCACCTGGAATTGTCATAATCCCATTTCCCTCATCACCCGCCTGTACGATAAAGCGCTGCGACGCACCAAATGACGCCCCTTGCACTGCTGGCATAAAGCTGTCGCCAAAGCCTGCAACTACCGGCATATCGAGCAATGCGCTTAGACTTGGGATCTGTTTAGAAAACGGATGCTGGATCTTCAGCTGGTTTACCTTTCCCCAGGCTAAGTCAGCCATATCGCCGCTATTACTGTCACTGTCACTGTCACTATGTTTAGCCAGAAGCTTCGCCTTACTCTGCAAATACATATCCGTTATGTATGATGACCAATCACCTTGTCCCTGAGGTAACCAGCTTTGCGCTTGGGAATGAATTAGCTGCCACATACCTGGCTCTAAATAACGTTTAATCGGCGATAAACTCAGGTCATATTTAGCCAGTTCTGTTTCCAATGGCGCAAAAGTGCTATCAATTAATTGGCTACGAAAATTACGCACTAAGCTATAACCCACAGAGTCAGCGCAGGCACAAGCCTGCCATGATTTCAAATAAGCAATATCTTCAGCAAAACGCTCAGGTTGCAAAGTGAGTTCATTGAGTAACAACTGATGCCAGTCTTGCAAAAATCGCGCTTGATTATCGAGCTGTAGCTGATAAAAGTCCTGCACAGAAAAATCTTCAGTCTCAAATAATCGGTCTCGTATTTGCGTGCTGCGAGCCCCAAGAGCATAACCACCGTCACCAAGACGTTGATGTTCTTGAACAGATACGACTCGAGAGTTACCTGTCCATAATCGGTTATTTTTAGGGTTGATCAGCTGTGGCAATGCAACACTCTCTTGTAACCAATTCAGGTTCTGAAAAGCTGAAGTTGCGATTGCGACATTACTTGGGTTAGTCCTTGATGGGAACGCCCCGGTTGGTTTCCAGGCCGCGCTCCCAGCGTTATCCACCAGCAACATATTTTGTACTGGGATCCCCATGTTATTGGCCACCTCAATACCTTGTTCAACGCTGTTAATACCGTCTAACTCAATTAGATCCATGTCTACCGCATAGTCGCTATGACCCACCCATGATAATGCGTACCTTTGGTCACCCATCTCTTGAACTGGACCATAAGGCGAGATTTGAACGGTGTAACTCACCTCTGAATCGGGTAAAGCAATTATTTCATTTTCCAGATAGATAGGCGTTTGCTCATCAATCGCCACCCAATCGGCAGTGTCGATATAGGCGTTAGTAAAGCCCCATGCCACCTTACCATTACTGCCAACGACAATAGCGGGAGCCCCCGGCAATGATACGCCGGTCACTTGCACATTTTCGCCGGCTTTTTGATAGTTCAGTTGGGCGCGATACCAGATGATGGGCACAGCAAAAGACAGGTGCATGTCATCAGAGAGCATAGCGTTGCCGTTCGCGGTCAACTCACCTGTCACCGCCCAGTTATTACTGCCAATATCCAATGGCTCGGCAATTTCTATATGCTTGGCTTGAGTGAGTAGCTTTTTAGCTAGCGTAGTGACGGGTATGTCAGCTAGTGCAAATTGACTGCCATCTAGCGCCGCTTGATATTGGCTAGGCTGAATGAGAAAATCCACCATATCACGACCAAAAAGTACCTGAATTTGAGTTAAGGCTAAATCACGCTTAATCGTGTTGCCTTGTAAATCCAGATACATGCTGTAAATAACCAGCAAGCTGTCGGCTGGCACCCAAGATCTCGGCGTTGCGCCCGTCACTATGTATTCGAATGATTCAAGAGATTGCGCAGCAAGTGCATCGTTCACCCCCTGAGCATATGTGGTCAGTACGTTTAAGTGCTCAGCATCCAAGTTGCTAATAATCAGCTCGGCGCGTTTACGCAGTTGATGAAAACGACGACGCTTATCTAAATCTAATGCTTTTTCGCCGAAGATCTCCGCTAGCTCACCGGCAGAGTTTCTTCGCAGCAGATCCATTTGAAAGAACCTATCTTGCCCATGAGCGTAGCCTAAGCCATAGGCTGCATCTTGTCGGTCACTGGCATGAACAACTGCGGTGCCAAGCCTATCGCGCCCAAGAGTCACTGTTTGCTTAACGCTATCACTGGTCACACTTTTATCGAGTGCGGGTAAGCTCAAAGATAACGAGAGGTACACCCCCCCCAAGGCGGCTACGGCAGCTGACGAGGTGCCAATAAGTGCTATTTTTATTATTTTATGCATTTAGCTATTCCCTGCGCTATATTCCCTGCGCGATTAAAGTAAGCTTTTTCCTATCATAAACGCCGTTACAAAAATGTTAAACAAGCATTTGAATTTTATCCACACCGATAACCAAAGCAGCACGTCTTACTCATTTACCCCGATGAAGGTAATTTATGGCAAAATAGCCTCGCCCCTTTAGATGCTATTAGTAGAAATTAATATGGCTAAACCCAATAAAAAAGGTCCAACACAAACAGTCGAAATCTTTTGCGCAAAATGTAAAGCTCAACTGTTTAAGTATCGAAAAGGCGGAAAAGGGACGCTGGTAAAATGTTTCAAAGAACGCATCGTCGAGGACTTCACTCAAACGCCTTGCCAATGCCCTAATTGCGAGCAGCGATTCGCTCGAGATACACTTATCCGCGGTGCGCCTGCATTTAAAATGATTGGCGGCAAGGTCACGATGAAATAAGCAAAGTGGCAGTTCATCAAGCAAAAAGTTAAATATCAGAATTAATCAATTCGCGCCCAACTTCAAACATACTGTTATAATGGTTTGCAGCAACACCGTTATAGGCGTAATTCATCGCCATAACCGCTAACCATATTGATATCTATCAGACACCTAATTGAGACTCGCATGCCGTTTTCTAAGCTTGGATTAAGCACTCCCATCGTTAAAGCCGTTACTGAGCAAGGCTACACTAGCCCGACTCCGATTCAAGCTAAGACTATTCCCGTTATTTTAAGTCAGCGTAACCTGATTGCGGCAGCGCAAACCGGTACCGGTAAAACGGCCAGCTTTGTACTGCCAATCTTAGAGATGCTAAGCCAAGCCGAGACTCAACGTAAAAAGCGTATTCGTGCGCTGATTTTAACCCCAACCCGTGAGCTTGCGGTGCAGGTTGAAGACAACATTAGCCAATATGGTAAGCACCTAAATCTAACCTCAATGGCCATGTACGGTGGCGTTGACTCAAAGCCGCAACGTCAGGGCTTAATTGATGGTGTCGATATCTTGGTTGCCACGCCGGGTCGCCTACTCGATATGTACACCCAACGTGCTATTCATTTCGATGAACTAGAAATTTTAGTGCTTGATGAAGCTGACAGAATGCTTGATATGGGCTTTATTGAAGACATCAATAAGATCATCGAAAAGCTGCCTGTAGATAGACAAACCTTGCTGTTTTCGGCGACCCTATCTAGACAAGTCAAAGAGCTGGCAAGGGCTACGATTAATAGACCTATCGAAATTTCTGTCACTCATAACACTGACAACAAGCCTAAAATTGAACAGTGGTTAGTTACCGTTGATAAAGACAAAAAATCTGCGCTACTGAGCCATTTAATTCAAGAGAATAACTGGCAACAGGCGCTTATTTTTATCGAAACAAAACAGGGTGCCGCTAAGCTTGTTAGCCAACTTGAAAAACGTGGCATTGTTGCAGAATGTATTCATGGCGGCCGTAGCCAGGAGATCCGTGAGCAAATCCTTGCAGACTTTAAATCCGGCAAAATTGGTTTATTAATCGCAACAGGAATTGCGGCACGTGGATTAGATATCGATGAGCTGCCACTGGTGATTAACTACGACCTGCCTTACCCAGCTGATGATTATATTCACCGTATTGGTCGTACCGGACGAGCTGGCGCCAGTGGCCAAGCCGTTGCGTTAGTCTCAAAAGATGACTTTAAGAATTTATGTATGATAGAAAGCCGTTTAGGCCATTTGATTGAGCGTAGAGAAATTGAAGGCTTTGCGCCAAGAAAAGAAGTTCCGATTTCAATTTTAAATTTTAAACCTAAGAGCAAACAACTTGCTGTTGGTGATAAAGCGCCGCGTAAAGAGGCTAATTCTAAAGATGTTAGCTCTAAAGGCGCTAGATCGAAAGATGCGAGGCATTCAGACACTAAGCCAAGCCATAACGATAAAGCAGACCAAAACAAGAGTAATAAACTACCGCCAAACCCTTGGAATTTATAGACTACTTCTGCCAGTACTTCTGCCAGTACTTCTGCCAGCACTCCTGTCAGTATTATTAGCTCAATACAACTGAAGTTATCGGTTTAGCAGTAAGCATACAAGCAAAAAGGGTTTAGCAGCAGCTAAGCCCTTTTTTAACATCAGCTAATACTTATTAAAAATAGTACTCATAAACAATTTCATTTTAAACAAGAGTACTCAGGCATAGTAATACTTATACGTAATAATACTCAGCCATAGTAAAACGCTATCAAGCCTCCTAGCTATCAGCCTGCGCCCTATGCCAAAAACCCATACTGTACTACTCGTACTAACAAACCATACTGTCCCGCCCGAGCTATAAACCTCATGCTATTAAACTCATGCTATTAAACTCATGCTATAAACACTGTGCCCAACAACCATTTGTTAACCACGGCAACTATTTGTTAACCTAGTGAACTATATAATGTTTAACCGGTTCCCCTAGGAGCATCATGCTTGCATTTATGCAGAAGAACACTTCAAGACCACGCCTGCTTATCGCCGCCATCGTATTAACCGGCTTACTGGCTATCAGTGTTTTTTTTGCCATTAAGGATCGGCAATCGCCTCAATTAGCACCGGGCTCAATTTTGATATTACCCGTTAGTGTTGAGTTAAATGCTCTTGAATTAAATAGCGTTGAGTTAAATAGTCCTGAACTAGATAGCCTTGAGTTAGCTAGCCCTGAATTAGATAGCCTTGAGTTAAATAGCCCTGAGTTAGATAGCCTTGAGTTAGCTAGCCCTGAGTTAGAGAGTGATAACAATGACTGGCAAGCCTATGCACAAATGGAGCAAGTGATATTAGCCCTTGGCACCTCAACTCAGTATCCGGTGCTCCAGGTTGAAGATGTAATATCGATGCTGTCACAAGCGGAAAGCTATATTCAAGACCCAGAACCTATCGATCTTAATCGGCTTTTTACTCTTTCAGGTAGCAGCTTGATTGTCGAAAGCTCGCTGTCATTGGAAGCAAAGCAGTATCGACTTCAATACCGTTTTTTGAGCGCTAAAAAAGTGATTACAGGCTCAATCAAAGGCGCTTCAATCTCTGCTGTCCAAAAAGAACTCGCTGAACGTATACAAGACTTTGCAGGACAGCCTTTTAGCCAGAATGCACAGCGCCAGCAAGCTTGGTTTAGCAACCCCCAACTCATCAATGCGCTAGAACAGATCCAATACGCACAACTTGACGATGCACAATCGAGCCTTAATGTGCTGTTAGCACAATCTCCTAATAATCTTATTGCCATAAGGCGACTGGCCGAACTAATCATGGCTCAAAGTGAAGAGCTAGATGATAAGGGGGCACAAGAAAAGTTAGCTATAAGCAAGCAGTGGCTTGATCGTGGGATCAGCGCTGCCAATGACACCAACAATCAACGCCAGCTGGCGCGATTAAAGTTCGCATTAGCACAAAACAAGCTTAAAAATGGTGAGCTTGAACTGGCAATTAGTGAGCTTTCACAAGCAAGAATATTAGCCGCCAATACCCAGGATTGGCTATATTTAGGCTATATCTCTAACTGGTCTGGACATATTTATCAGCGACTAAATCGCTATAAAAATGCCAATGCACAATATCAGCTTTCATTCGATTACCAGCAAAAAGTAGGTTACCCAGCAGGCCAAGTTGCAGCACTTAACAACTTAGCTAAGCTGCAGATGTTGCAGCACAATTATAGCCTCGCCTATAAAGCGATAAAGCAATCCGTAGCCATAGTGACCCAAAGAGATTTGAGTCAGCTTCGCGAGCCAACATTTACACTATTAGCGCAAATAGAAGATAAGCTTTAACTTTAGCGCCGTTTAAATGGCCAGCATAACAAGCCGTTATCAAGCTATCACCAACAGTATCGCAAGCAAACAAATCACACTTAAACACTTGATTTTAAGCAGATATAAACTACAAAACATCAACAGGATCACGCTTCAAGACCTAAATACTCTAAGCTCGCACTGCAGCTGGGGGGATAAATCCGCACACACTAAATCATCCGGTTAAGGAATGTTCACCCCTTAAGGGGTCAAGCCCGCCCAAGCCGTAACAAATCAATACATCTGTTAATAATAGTGACACTTGCGAGCAATAACTAGCCAGTTGATTTTTATCAGAAATAGATAAATGTGATCAACTTTAAAAATTTGTTTTTTTATCAGATAAAGCAGGGAAATTAGCTCACTCTAAACAAGACCCTACCTAAATTAGAGTATAAAATATCGCCCGCTAAAGAGAATCATTCTCATTTTGTTGTAATCAGTTAAGGTGCGTCATGAATAAGCTCAAAGTTAGTGTACTGGCGATAGCTGTCAGTACGGTACTCAATGCCCAGGCTCAAGAAGCTGTAGTGGAATCAAAGTCAAGCCCAGAAACGAGTGCACAAAAGCATGAAGTGATCGTTATTTCTGGCTCTCGTATGGAGCAAGATATCGAGCAGGTTGCTGGCTCTATTTTGGTCATTGATGAAGATGCCATTGAAAAAAGCATGAGTAATGACTTTGGCAGCCTATTTAGAAATGAATCGGCTATTGGCGTTAAAGGCGGTGCAGGTAAACCGACCACAGTGACCATTCGTGGTATCGGCGGCAACCGCGTGATGATGGTTAAAGACGGTGTGCGCGTTAACAACCAGTACGCCTCACCATTAGGCCCTGGCGCTGAAGGTACTGGCCGCGGCCTTACTGAAGTACAAAGCCTAAAACAAGTGGAAGTGGTTAAGGCCGCCGCCTCGACCATGTATGGTTCTGACGCACTAGGCGGCGTAGTGGTTATGCGCACCAAAGATGCTAGCGATTACCTAATGGGTGATGACTATTATGTGTCGCTTAATACTGGCTATGCGGGGATCAACAACGAATACAGTGCAGGTTTTACCAGTGCAGCAGCTTATGGCGGCTTTGAAAACCTGCTGACTTATCAGCACCGCAAAGGCGAAGAACTGCCAAACTTCTATGACACTCAACCAGACAGTGATCTAGTGCAAGACAGTGTGCTGTTTAAGAGTAAGTACCACTTCAATGACTACACCTCTGTGCAGTTGACCTTAGATTATCTAGAGCAGACCCTTAAGCGCTGGGAATACGATTTTGATAAAGACAATGCGCTTGAAGAAAATATCGATACCGACCGAGACACTCAAGTCATTAATGGTGCCGTGCAGCTGGTGTCTGACAAGCCAACCCAAATGCATGATACGCTGACGGTTACAGCCTATTTTGGCCAAACCGAGCAATTAGAGCACAGAGACTATTTTGAATGGAATAAAGCTGAAACTGTTTACGGTTTGAGTGAAGTTCGCGACTACAGCTTTGAAGATCAGCGTATAGGTCTTAACAGCACCTTTAGTAAGTATGTTGGCGGCGACAACTATGGTCATCAGATCACCTATGGTTTGGACTACGAGTTTTCGACCATGTCTCGTCATCGCGAGGTCAACGACCCGCAAACAGGCGAAACAAATACGCCATTTACCTTTGCCACTACCGACAGCCAGCGCCTAGGTATTTTTATGCAGGATGATGTCACTCTACTTGATGGCGATTTGAATTTAATTGCGGGTTTGCGTTATGACTATTTCGATAACACCCCAGATAAAAATCAAGCTAAAGAAGGGCTAGGAGATAAATACGAAGAGGCCAACTTTGAGCCAATGCGTGATAGTTTCTGGTCGCCTAAACTGGGCCTAGTCTATCAATTGTCAGACTCTGTTAGCGTTTATGGTCAGTACGCCTACGGCTACAAGATGCCAACCCCAGATCAAAAATGGGGTGAGTTAGAAGTCGATGCAGGCCCTATGACTGATGTGCTTATTCAGGCTAACTACGATCTAGAGTCTGAAGAGTCGCATACCTGGGAAATCGGTGTTCGTGGAAATCACAGTGACACTAACTATGAGCTAACCGCTTTCTACACGCTGGCCAAAGACTTTATTGACTGGCAGTATATTCCAGAGGGAAGTAAGCCTCCATTTACTTACAACTATCAGTACTTTAACCGTGATGAAGTGACTTTGTACGGTGCAGAGGGTCAGGTTAATCACTGGCTAACTGATAGCATTGAGCTATGGGGTAACATCTCTTACACCTATGGTGAAGATGAAAACGGCGACTACCTTAACAGTGTTAGCCCACTTAAGGGTAATGCAGGTGTTAACTGGTATACCGACATCGCCGATATGGAAGCAGACTTTGGTGCAGTGGTTCGCTGGGCTGACAATATGGACCGTACCACAGATCTCGATCTGTTCAGACCAACTGGAAATCCTATTCTGGACGCAATGACTAAAGAATGGAATGCCGTATACGATACAGCCGGATATGCAGTGGTTGACTTAACGTTCGGTCTTAGAGTCAATGAAAACTGGAAACTACGTGCTGGCGTTTATAACGTGTTTGACAAAGAGTATATCGATTACGCCGATGTTGCTGGCCAATCGGTATTCTTACTCGGTGCAAGTATGGACCTTGAAAAAGAAGACTTCACCCAGCCGGGTCGCTACTTCAACGTGAGTGTGAACTATCAGTTCTAACCCTTAGCTTGATGATATAGCACGTATAAAAAATGCAGCCTAGGCTGCATTTTTGTTCATTACCTTTAAATCATCTAAGCCTGTTGCCACTGACTAAAACTGACAACTGCGCGAGTATCGTCTTATCGCAAGTAAACTAAATAGTGCTAATAACAAACCCACTGATACACTTCCGCCATAGTAATCCTCTTCGATATACACATCATCCCTATCGCTACTCTCCAATGGCAGAGCATATAAGCTATCAAAGTCATTCGAGCTCACGGTCGCCACTATGTCACCGTAACCGACTTCATAGAGATCAATTAACACATCGTAATGATCGGTTCGGTAACCTGACTCCAGCGTTGTTAGCACCTCAAAATCATCATCGGTGGCATCACCATAAATACTAAAAATGTCCGTGGTGTAGTAATGCTCCCACGGCCCACCATTGCGACTTAGATATAACTCAGCAAACACATCCGCCCGTTCATTGACATACCTCCCCTCAACATCGGCATCAAACGTCACACTAAAGGTCTGATAAAAACCGTCATAATCGTTATCAATAAACAAACGGCTATAGGCATCGTAGATATAAAAGTTACGGTAGATTCCGTTGGCAAATTGCTTTAGTGAACCACTCTTTACTAAGTCCTGATTAGCCTCCATCGCCTTATCCTGATGAGACTGGATGATCTGTTCACGGGTCAGCTTTTTAGCACTAGCCTCTCCTTTCGCATCATCACTAGCCTGCTGATCCGCTTGCTTAACTCGCTGCTGTTCAAGCTTGCTAATTTGTAGCTCAGATAAGGTATTGGCGTCTTGGGCAGCTTGAGGAACTTGGTCGTCACCAGAAACGGTTTGTGTAACCGAGGTGCTTTTCGGCTGCGAAAGCAGGCTCATATCCGAACTGGCACTAGCAGGTAGCATGAACATCATAGGGAGCATTAACAGTGCAAGTTGAGCTACTCGCGCCAACGTGCATTTTTGCTCACTTATATGAGTTGTATCTGTTGTATGAGTTGTATGAGTTGTATGAGTTGTATGAGTTTGTTTTGTGTTCATCTTCACCTCGAAGTTCTTTCTTAATGAGGCCATTAGAGTCCACAGAGTGTGAACACAAGCTGAACGTTAAAAATCGTAATGATTCGACTTCTAACCTAGAAAATAAAATTGTTTAGTTTGAGCAGTAAATACAGGGAAAGTAAGGCAACATCTTATAGCACTAATCTCACCACGAAGCGCTTCGCTTTCACGGAGGTAACGGAGGTAAAGATGAAGAGCTTAAGCCAATATCTCAAAGCAGAAACCAAGATATTATCATTAAAAGCATACGTTGGCTTGTGTAGCGCCACGCTACCACAAGCACCGCCATTAATCCCAAGCCCCTGTGGTTGCAATGTATGTCAGTAGTTTGATGCTCCTAAGATTGAGGTGAACTATCAGATACTGGCTAGCGTATTTTCTTCCATACCCAAAAGCTTATTTTCCTTTACCTAATATACCTAATCTCATATTCAGCGAATAAAAACTGATATTTGCACTAACATTAAACAATTAGTATCAGGTAATACGCAAAAAAAATGGCAATACAAAAGGAAACCTAATGGCTAAGTTAAAACAGTATTTAGTTAAAATTTGGCATCTAATGAAAAGACCGAGCGTACATTATAGTGTTGCTTTTCTTGTGTTAGGTGGCTTTGTTGCTGGTGTGATTTTCTGGACAGCTTTCAACAAAGGTTTGGATATGACAAGTACAGAAGAATTTTGTAGCAGCTGCCACCAAAACGTATACGAAGAGATGGCGCTAACAGCTCACTTTACTAACGCCAGTGGCGTTACCGCAGAGTGCCATGATTGTCATGTTCCCCATAACTGGACAGATAAGATTGCCAGAAAAATGCAAGCCTCGAGAGAAATATGGGGCTACCTCACGGGTGCTATTAATACCCAAGAAAAATTTGAAGCTAAGCGACGTGAAATGGCTGAACATGAATGGGTAAGGTTGCAAGCTAACAACTCTCAGGAATGTCGCAATTGTCATAACCTCAATTCTATGGATATCACTTTGCAGTCTCCGCGCGCTGCCAATATGCATTCTACCTACCTGCTAACAGGTGAGAAAACCTGTATTAATTGCCACAAAGGTATTGCCCACAACTTACCAGACATGAAAGGTGTTGATGGTTTTTAGCGCTGCGACAAAAGCATTTAGTACAACAAATTCTATGGATTAGGTTACTCACCTTAACTGGAGGACACATGAATACAAATGATAACCATGACAAAGGGCAAGAGTTAACAGTGGTTTTATTGCTGGCAGTGGTAGTCGGTCCACTAGCGACATCAATATTAATTTCAATCTATGGCTTTATTGTGTGGTTTAGCCAAATTCTAACGAGTCCACCAGGTCCAACTTTTTAAGAGTGAACGCTATGGAACAGGAATTTCATGTAACAAGCATGGTTGTGCAAGTAAGGCCCGCTCAAATGTCGCAAGTTAAACAGACAATTGCACTAATGGATGCCGCTGAAATAGCCGTAAGCAATGAAATGAAGCTTGTTGTTGTACTTGAAGGAGACAGTCAACGCACCCTAATGAAGAGCATAGAAATGATAAATGGTCTCCCAGGGGTGTTATCTGCTGCTATGGTTTATCAACAAAGCGAAATACTGGAAGAGGGTGAATAATGAAGATGAATCGACGCCAATTTATCAAAGCGAATGCCGCCTTGTCAGCTGCCAGCGTGGCTGGACTCGCCTTACCCAGTAGCGCTAGTAATTTAATCACGAGTACAGAAAAAACCAAGATTGAATGGAACAAAGCTCCTTGTCGATTTTGTGGTACAGGTTGTTCCGTCATTGTCGGTACAAAGGACGGTAAAGTTGTAGCCACCCATGGAGACGAAAAAAGCGAGGTTAACAGAGGCCTCAACTGTATCAAAGGCTATTTTCTTTCAAAAATAATGTATGCCGATGATCGACTACAAACACCCATGCTAAAAATGAAAGATGGCAAACATAACAAAAACGGTGAGTTTACCCCTATAACCTGGGATGCCGCTTTTGACATCATGGCTGCAAAGTGGAAAAAAACACTGAAAGAGAAAGGGCCTACTGCCGTTGGTATGTTTGGTTCTGGTCAATGGACTGTGTGGGAGGGATATGCCGCAGTTAAATTGATGAAGGCGGGGCTTTGTTCAAATAACTTAGAATCTAACGCTCGTCATTGTATGGCCTCTGCTGTAGGTGGCTTTATGCGTACCTTTGGTATCGATGAACCTATGGGTTGTTATGATGATATCGAAGCCGCAGATGCATTTGTGTTATGGGGTTCAAACATGGCTGAAATGCACCCTATTCTATGGTCCCGCTTAACAGATAGACGACTTGGTCATGACCATGTAAAAGTTAACGTGCTATCGACCTTTGTAAATCGCTCATTCGAACTGGCTGATATGGATATTATTTTCACTCCACAAACTGATTTAGCCATTCTGAACTTTATAGCGAACTATATTATTCAAAATAACAAAGTTAACTGGGACTTTGTAAATAAACACGTGAACTTTCGAAAAGGTGAAGTCGATATTGGTTATGGCTTACGCCCTACTAATCCACTACAGGTCAATGCTAAAAATGCCGATAAGGCCAATGACTCAACCCCTATCGATTTTGATGAATTTAAAGCATTTGTTGCTGAGTATAATGTGCAATCGGTAAGTGAGTTATCTGGCGTACCTGAAGAAAAATTAATTACCCTCGCAGAGCAATATGCCGACCCAAATATCAAAGTGATGTCTTTCTGGACCATGGGATTTAATCAGCATACTCGAGGAGTATGGTGTAACAACCTCATTTACAACATTCACTTGCTGGTTGGTAAAATATCGACCCCAGGCAATAGCCCATTCTCATTAACCGGGCAACCATCAGCTTGTGGTACAAGCCGTGAAGTCGGTACCTTCTGTAATCGTTTACCAGCAGACCTTGTCGTCAACAAAGCTAGCGACCGCGCTAGAGCAGAAGAAATCTGGAAAATTCCAAGTGGGGTTATTCCACCTAAGCCGGGGTTTAACGCTGTTGAGCAAAATCGAAAGCTCAAAGATGGCGAATTAAATATGTACTGGATCCAGGCCAATAACAATTTACAAGCAGCAGCAAACCTAAATGAAGAAAGTCTACCCGGTTACCTTAACCCTGAAAACTTCATTGTAGTATCTGATGTTTACCCTACGGTAACGACCCAAATTGCAGATTTAGTCTTACCTGCTGCTATGTGGGTTGAAAAGGAAGGGGCGTATGGTAACGCCGAACGTCGAACCCAGTTTTGGCGACAAATGGTCAAAGCGCCGGGTGAAGCACGCTCGGATCTGTGGCAACTAATGGAGTTTTCAAAGCGATTTACTACTGATGAAGTTTGGCCTAAAGAGGTACTTGCTAAACATCCTGAGTTTAAGAGTAAGACCATTTTTGAAGTGTTATTTAAAAACGGTAATGTGGATCAATACCCAGAAGATTCGCTTAATCCAAATTACCTTAATGATGAATCACATTACTTTGGGTTTAATGTACAAAGAGGAATGTTCGAAGAATATGCAACATTTGGACGCGGCCATGCCCATGATCTTGCTCCCTTTGAAGATTACCATAAAGCCCATGGTTTACAGTGGCCAGTAGTTAAAGGTAAGCAAACCAAATGGCGCTTTAGAGAAGGCACAGATCCTTATGTCAAACCAGGCAGTGGCTTTGATTTTTATGGCCATGCCGATGGCAAAGCGGTTATTTTTGCTCAACCTTATGAGCCTCCAGCAGAGTCACCAGATAATGAATATGACATGTGGCTATCGACCGGTCGCGTACTTGAGCATTGGCATACCGGTTCAATGACACAAAGGGTGCCGGAGTTGTATCGAGCCTTTCCCGATGCGCTGTGCTTTATGAACCCAACAGATGCTAAAAATCGCGGTTTACGTCGTGGCGATGAGGTGAAAATAATCTCCCGGCGCGGTGAAATGAAATCTAGAGTCGAAACTCGTGGACGAAACAAAATGCCACTGGGTATGGTTTACGTGCCATTTTTCGATGCAAGTCAGTTAATCAATAAAGTGACCTTAGATGCAACAGATCCAATTTCTAAGGAAACTGATTACAAAAAATGTGCAGTGAAAGTACTCAAGGCATAAGGAACAACATGATGAAAACAGTGATCCAATTATCTTTGTTAATAATGCTTAGTTTGCCTCTATTGCATGCTTCAGCAAATGATAGTAATGCCAAAACTATCGCTGTTGATCAGATGGCAACACTGAGAAAGGCACCAATTAATGTCGAACCCACTCCACCTAATATGCCTAAAGTGATTAACTTGGATATAAAGGAGATGAGAAATTACCCTATGCAGCCTCCAGTGATCCCACATAAAATTGATCATTATCAGGTTAATCTTAATGTAAATAAATGCATTTCCTGCCACGCACGTAAACGTACCCGCATGTCACAAGCACCAATGGTGAGTGTGACCCACTTTAAGAGTTGGGATGGCAACTTTTTAGCTGAGTTGTCACCTACACGTTATTTCTGTAGCCAATGCCATGTGGTTCAAACTGATGCAAAATTACTTGTACCGAACAATTTTGTTGATATGGATAGCTTAGTGAAAGAAGAAGACAAGGTTATCGATACGCAATCGAGTAAGTAACGACATACACTAATCCTCCCCCGAAAAGTAGCAACAGTTTCGATAGGGGGCATTGATGGAAGCAAGGGTGAAGTCCATTTTTATGGACTTTATGAGCGAGAGCCTCCGACGGCGAACGGGTCGTTAAACAAGGTGTTGTTGATCAGGCAATTCTTTAACATCCAGACATCTCTGCATTCTTCATAAATAAATAGAAAGAGTAGAACAGCCGATAGAGCTGATTCAAGAAAGCCATTTTATAGCCAATCTACCTGTAGCCAACCTGCCACATTCAGCTAGCGTTCATCTAACCTTATGTATATCTATGCACTAACTTGGCATAGACAGGATAATTCTAGGCTTATGGCTATCTAGGCTTTGGCTTAACATAGGCAAGCTAATGACTAATCGAATAGGATCTTTTAAACTGGCTGTATCTCAACCCTTTGGTACCTTTAATGAAAACTGCTTTATCTATCATATTGCTCTCGCTCTCACTATTAGCCGCACAGCCTGCTGCGGCGAGTACTGTGCATGCCGTCACATCTATGATGTCGGTCTCTATGAAGGCCAATAGTAATCAGCAGCAGAAATTAAAAGTTCGCAGCAAAGAGCAGGCTGTACAGTTGGCGAAACGCCAGTATCGCGGCAAAGTGCTGAAGGTGCAGTCTAGCCGGGTTAATGGCAATCCAGGTTATAGCGTAAAGCTACTATCGAATGACGGTGTGGTTTTTTATGTCAACGTCGATGCCAAAACAGGCCGTGTTTCTCGCAACTAACTTTAGGCTATTGCTTGCAACGTTTTATTATCGAGCCGTACAACAAGGAGCCAGACCATGAGATTGTTATTAGTTGAAGATGATTTAGAGCTGCAATCAAACCTTAAGCAGCACCTTATCGAGGCCAATTACACCGTCGATACTGCCGATAACGGCGAGATAGGGCTATTTCAGGGCCGTGAATATAATTACGATGCAGCGATAATCGATGTAGGCTTACCTAAGCTTGATGGCATCGCGCTTATTACTCAGTTAAGAGCACTTGAGATTGGCTTTCCTATTCTTATTTTGACCGCCCGTGATAGCTGGCAAGATAAGGTTGAAGGCTTAGATGCTGGCGCTGATGATTACCTCACTAAACCCTTTCATCCTGAAGAGCTCGTCGCGCGTTTAAAAGCCCTTATTCGCCGCTCTGCAGGTAAAGCCAGCCCCATTATCACCAATGGCCCCTTTAGCCTGAACACCAGTAGCCTTGAGATTAAAAAGTCTGGGGAAACCATTACCTTAAGTGGTTCTGAATACAAGCTGTTTGAATACTTTATGCTGCATATTGGCGAAGTGAAATCAAAAACGGTGCTAACAGAGCATATTTACGACCAAGATTTTGATTTAGACTCTAACGTGATTGAGGTGTTTATTCGGCGCTTACGCAAAAAGCTCGACCCTGATAATCAAATAGGCCTTATCGAAACCCTTCGTGGCCAAGGTTATCGTCTTGTGTCACTCGATGACGACGCGAAACAGTAAGCCAATGATTAACCTCAAGCGCTTGCCCACTGTAATGCACTCTTTAAAGGCACGTCTTATCGTCAGCGCCATGCTGCTGAGCTTAGTCTTAATCCCTATCGTGGGCTTAACCCTCAACGACGCCTTTAAATTGCAGGTCAAGAGTGCCTCGGTCAAAGAGCTTAAAGCCTATGTTTATTCCATCTTGGCGGTGACCGAGGTCGACGATCAACAGTTATTTATGCCCGAGGTGTTGTTAGAGAATCAGTTTAATGTGATTCAGTCTGGGCTGTACGCCTTAATCACTATTCCCGAAGGCCTACAACAGACACTCACATCGGCATCCACATCGACAAGTGACCATAAACAAGACTCTAGCTTCGATGCTAAATTTGTTGGGCCTGAAACCCTAAGGCCGGCAAGCGATCAGATTATCGCCGAGCAACAAGTCACAGCCGGAACAGAGGTCGCTTGGCGATCTAACTCATTGCTTGGCATCGACCTCACTTCGGCAATCACCACTGCGGTACATACTGACCCGGCCTTTCCACAACCAGAAAAAGGCCAAGGCCAGTTCAGTGAGATTATGCTTAATGGCGAACCTCATTTGGTCTATGGCTTTAGTGCGAGTTTCGAAACCCAGCAAATTGATAAGCACGGGGATGAGCAGATCACCCGTTTTCCTGTCACGATTTATATCATTAAAGATCAAAGTGACTACCAGCTACAGGTTAATGAGTTTAATCAGCAACTTTGGCGCTGGTTATTGATCTTGATGGCCGCCCTGCTTTCAATTCAAATGTTATGGCTATGGTGGACACTAAAGCCCCTCACTCGTTTACAAAATGAATTAGCCGCGATTGAAAACGGAAAAGCCGATCACTTAAATGATAACTACCCCACCGAACTCAGTGCCGTTGCCAAGCAGCTCAACACCCTGCTCAATACTGAGCAAAATCAACGTAAACGCTATCGTAATGCCTTAGCGGACTTGGCCCACAGCCTAAAAACACCGCTGGCGGTTATTCAAAGCCAGAAAGATTTAAGTCCACAATCATTCGAGCAGATATCTCATATCAATCGCATAATCGGCCACCAGCTCAAACGAGCGCAATCGGCAGCAGGCTCTGCCTGGCACTTAGGCGTAGAGGTGGCTGAAGTCTCAGATAAACTGGTGCGCAACCTGCCCAAAATATACTGCCAGCCAGCAATCACTATCAATCAAGATGTCGACAGAAGCGCCGTCTTTAAAGGCGATGCCAGTGATTTGACTGAAATTCTAGGTAACCTGCTAGATAACGCCTGTAAGGCCGCAACCTGCCAAGTGCTATTAACAGTAAAGTCTGTCGACTCTTGCTTAGTTATCGATATCGAAGATGATGGAAAAGGGATCGATGAGGCGCTGCATTCACAAATATTTGAGCGTGGCATTCGCGCCGATTCTTACCAACAAGGTCATGGTATAGGTCTGGCAATTGTGCGCGACTTAGTCGATAGCTATCAAGGCCAACTCATTGTCGGCCAGTCGGCCAAACTCGGTGGTGCTCAATTCGAGCTGCGCTTTAACAGCTAATTTAACGGCACTCATCTAACGGCTCTAATCTACCCGCTTTTTGGCTTTCAGCTTCTGTTCATCTTGGATTTTTTATACTGATGCTAACGTATAAGGAGAGCATATGAACAGATTCAAAAAATGGCGCTGGCTATTTGTCATCACACTTGTCATTGCAATGCCTTTGATGATGTCTGCCGCCACAGTCAACGCACAAGATCACGACGCCGAGCGCGCTCAATACAGTGAAAGTCAGTATAGCGAAGGTCAGTTAGCGCAGATGCTTGCACCTATCGCACTGTACCCCGATAGTTTGCTTACTCACATTTTGATTGCCGCGACCTATCCATTAGAGGTGGTGCAAGCCCATCGCTGGCAAGCGTCTCATAACAACTTGAGTACACAAAAGCAGATAGACAAGGCGCAAGATAAAGACTGGGATCCCAGTGTGGTCGCGCTTATCGCCTTTCCTAATGTGCTACAAAAGCTCAGTGAAGATCTCAATTGGACCCAGTCTATTGGTGATGCCTTTTTACAAGATGAAGCACAGGTTTTAGACAGTATTCAAACTCTGAGACAAGAGGCTGATAATGCCAACAGTCTTGAGCAGATGGATAATATGCAGGTCACTCGGGTGAATAATCAGATAGTGATTGAGCCGGTAAGAAAAGAAATTGTTTATGTGCCTTACTATGACCCAAGATCAGTTTACGGGTATTGGCGCTGGTATAACTACCCGCCAGTCTATTGGGCGGTTTATCCCGGCTATGTCAGACCTGGCTATGGCCACTTTTACTGGCGCGCGGGAGTACATATTAGTTTTAACTATTATTTTAGTGCATTCCACTGGCACAAGCGTCATGTGGTCGTGGTGCATCACCATAACTCGCACCGATATCGTCATCGCGGCCGTATCGTAACCAGCCATGGTGCAAAACGCTGGGCCCACAAGCCTCAGCATCGACGCGGTGTGGCTTACAGTAATAATGCGCTTAGGCACAAATATAACAGCCATCATCCTAGTCGCGCTCAGAGTAAAGCGTTACGACGAAACGATAGCAAGCATGTGGCCAACAACATGGTAAACAGCCGTGAGCGGAATAACAGCCATGAGCGTGTAAACAGCCATGAGCGTGTAAACAGCCATGAGCGTGTAAACAGCCATGAGCGGATCAATCGTCATGATCCAATTAAGAACCATGACCGCATTAAAAATCAGATGCAAAACAAAAGCCGTGAGCGCGTGCAAACTCACCAGCAGAACACCCATAAACGTGAACAGCAGATGCGCACTAAGCTACAACCCAGCTCAAAGGCAGACAGCCGACACAATATATCAACAAACAGTCGGCCCCAACATGCTGCGACCAAGGTTCTGCAACCAAGAGTCAATAAAAGCCATACCACTAAGCCGCGACCCGCCCCTAGTAGCCATGCATCTAGAGGCAATTCGCCAAGGAACGACTCGCCAAGGAGCAATTCAACAAGGAATAACCAGCACAAACCAAGGAAAGATTAAGCTATCACATCACTAGCGACATAAAAAACGCCGTCAATCGATGGCGCTTTTTGTTTACAAACAAATACTTAACGTTAAGTTTTTGCTATTTATGTACTATACACCTAGATGCTTAGAGAATAAGATAATTAGATGCTTAGACATTGCTCGCGCTCAAGCAGCTCGGTGCATTGCAGTAGTCGCGTATCAATCTCTTTAAAGCGTGGACGTAAGCCGATGCTGGGCTGTAAACATGCGAGTTTTAACTGCAACAGCTGGGCAAGAATCGCTTCACTGCTGTCTAGTTTAGATTGTGAGCCTGTTTTTACTGGTAAGCATTGCCCAAGTAAATCCTCTATTAGGCACCCTAAGGCTCGCACTTCAATTGCTTCCATCGCTTCTTGTTGCAGTAAAGGCAATTGGCTTAAATTGGTCGCAGCGCCAAAATCACCAAATAGGATCTCAGCATTATCATTGTACATAGTGTTATGGGCGTAGATATCACCATGACTCACTTGGTTATGGTGCAGATGAGTTAGGCCTGATGCCATCTGTTTCAAGATAAGCAATATCTGTTTTAGTTCAAATTGAGTGCCAGCAGTGAAGGTGTCTCGCGTGCAAGTATCCAGTGATGGCGGCAGGCCTAAGTTTTGATAGTGACTAGGAATAAGCTCCATCACTAAACCAGAACGTTCAGCTTGACTAAGCTGGGCTACAACCTTAATGAGATTGTGATGGTGCCCAGCCTGTAAGCAATTAGCTAACTCATCTTTGGGGTAACCATCGCTAGTGACCTCGCCTTTAAATATTTTAACGGCAATATCAACTGGAGTAGCTGTTAACGCTGCTGCTTGCTTAAGCCATTTAGCGCGGTAAATAACGCCCGACGCACCTTGGCCAATAACCTCTTTAAGTTCAATATCATCAAGACTCACACTAGGCATAGTGACAACAGCTAAGCCTGGTTCATTGATTAAGCCAGATTTATTGACTAAGCCAGTTCCACTCACTAAGCCCGACTCTGCCACTAAGGCTTGTGGCTGCGGTTTTAACGGACTTCCGTCAAGCGCTAACCAGCTTAGGCGTGGCAACTGAAATAACCAATCTGGCAACGACTTAAAGGCATTAGCCGATAGGCGAGCTAATTCTAGTTTGGTGCATTTGGCCATACTCACAGGTAAAGCCGTCAGCTTATTGCCCGCCAAAGCTAACTTTTGTAATCGATGTAAACGCCCCATATCCTCAGGTAAAGATTCGAGCTGATTGTCGGTTAAAATAAGCCAGCGGGTATTTTCTGGTAAGGCCTTTTCTGGCAGGCGTTTTAAATTGTTCGACTTAAAGCTGATCATTTCCAGCTTAGGGCACTGTGCAAGTACCTGTGGCACAGATTCAAAGCTGTTATTGGTGAGAAACAAAATCTTTAATTGATGCAAATCACTTAAATTATCAGGCAACTCACACAGTTTGTTGTCAGATAAATCAAGTACCTCCAAACTATCTGCGAGGGAAAAAATCGCTGCTGGAAACTGTGTTAAGCCTTCAGAGATCTGTAGGCGTTTAATTCCCTTTAACTGGCCAGAGGTTAACTGCTCAATGGTGTGCAAAATCTTGTTCCTAATTGCCGCTGAAAAATAGCCCGCAATACTATACGATTCACGGGCATAGAGAAAGGCATAGAGAAAGGCATAGAGCAAGGCATGCATAAACCAATCTGCCTCAATGTGTTTGGCTATCGGTTCAATGATCCATACTCGCTTTATCGCGTATTGACAGAGCGTATTGATATAACATTGTATTTTGACTTAACCCTACTCCACTTTGGATAAAGGCCTACAGATGAAAAAATCCCAAACAGCTAAAGTCCCCAGTAGTCGGCTATCGCGACTCACCTCCTTAGGCGGTTTAGCGTCGCGATTAGCGGGAAGTATTGCTGTCGAGGGCGCCAAAAAACTGAGTCAGGGTCAATCACCTAAGTTACAAGATTTAGTGCTAACACCGACAAATATTGGCCATATTGCCGATAAGCTTGCTCAGATGAGAGGAGCGGCCATGAAAGTCGGCCAAATGCTGTCTATGGATTCTGGCGAGCTAATGCCAAAAGAGCTGAGTGCTTTGTTAGTAAGGCTAAGATCTGACGCCAAAATCATGCCCCATAAACAACTCGTCGCCGTGTTAAAACAAAACTGGGGAGAAGATTGGTTAGCACCTTTAGCACATTTCGAATTACGTCCATTTGCAGCGGCGTCGATCGGTCAGGTACATCAAGCAACCCTCGCAAATGGCAACAAACTTGCGGTAAAAGTCCAGTATCCCGGGATCCGTAATAGTATTGATAGCGATATCGACAACGTCGCAGCTCTGCTGCGTATATCGCAATTAATCCCTCAAGGTCTACAGTTTGAGGCATTACTATTAGAAGCTAAAAAACAGTTACATATTGAGGCCGATTACCACGCCGAGCTCACCATGTTAAAACGCTACAAACGCCTTATTGCCGATGAAGAGACATTTGTGTTGCCATCAACCTATGATGAATTATGCACGGCAGACATTCTGGTTATGGACTTTATCGAAGCACAGAGCATTGAGTCTGTCGCGAACTTAAGCCAAGGCGTGCGCAATAGGGTTGCCAGTGAGCTGCTAAGGCTGTTTTTTAGAGAATTATTTGAATTTAAGCTGGTGCAAACAGACCCTAACTTTGCCAATTTTCAGTATCAACACTCACAGCAGAAAATAGTGTTACTCGATTTTGGTGCCACCCGTGATATTCCGGCTCCGCTATCGGACAATTACAAACAGCTCATGAGTGCAGCCAAAGTTAATAACAGAGAGTTAATGGAAGAGGCAGCCCAAAAGATTGGCTTCTTTCAAGAGGCCATTAGTGAACAGCAAAAAACGGTTATTCTAGATATTTTCTATCAAGCCTGTGAACCACTCAGAAGTGAGCAAGCCTATCATTTTGGCGACAGCACGCTCGCGACACGGATCAAAGCGGCGGGTATGTCGATGAGCACAAAAGCTGACAAATGGCATACCCCGCCTGCCGATGCGATTTTCGTTCATCGAAAATTAGCGGGTATTTACTTACTTGCTTCAAAACTCGATGCACAGGTTGATGTTAAATCCATTTTCGAAGCCGCTATTAGGACACCTTAGCCCGATTATCTCGCTCGAGCTTTAACAGATCTTGGCCTTTGGTGATCGCAACAACAGCCTTTGATTTAAACTCGCGTAGGTAAAGGATAATGACAACCAAAATACTCGCGCAAATCAACACTAATGGATGATAGAACCAACACAGGGCTGCCATCGAAAAATAATAACAACGTAAACCATAATTATAAGAGTGTGCAGCTTGATCTTGTACCACAGCCATCTGCTTAGCGTAAGCACAAAGGTTTTCATTGTTCCCAAGCTTATCAACAGGCGCGGCTCCCACCATCACATTTAAAAAGCCATATTGACGCATTGACCAAGTAAATTCGAAAAAAGCCAACACAAAGATAAAGGTCAGCATACCTAGCTTGACTTGAACTAATGCATGATTTGGGGCGGCCGCAAACGGTATCGTTGCTATAACAGCCTCAAGTCGCTCAGCCTGAGCAAACAGGGTTAACACCCCCGCGAGCACAAACATGGTGGTCGAGGCAAAAAAAGCGATATTGCGCTCAAGGTTTGCCAGCAGCGCCGCTTCACTAACTCGCACTTCTCGCTTTAGCAACTCATACATCCAGTGAATACGATGCTGATGCAAGCAGCGGGCAATACAGTTAGTGTTTTTAGCTTTGCGTTTGGCAAAGAGTGCATAGCCGACCCAGCTAGTTATAAAACAAAATAGTGCAAAAAGGTCGAGTAGCGAAATAGTCATGCTTGGGTCCGTCAAGAGGAAAACGCATCATAATTTAAATCTATCAGCAGCAGTAATAGCAGGGCTTAAGTCTGATAAATGGTTAATAGGTGTTAAATAGGCAAAAATCTAAATTAATATTTATTTTACTCGTTTTGCTTGTAGATCCTTTTTTACAATCTCTAACGCAGCCAATGCAACGTCAGTAGCAATCTGGTTATTCTCCAGTAGAAAGATAAGATCGACTGCGAGCTTTACTTCCTCAGGAGCCTTATCGAGCGCATTAATTGGCTTATTTTCACTCATGATTTTTAGATTCACGTTCTTCGATAACAATTAGCGCACCATTATACTCAGACAACCCCATAGCCTCAATTAAGAAACTTGATGTAGATCTTTAGTTTTGCACCAGAATATCTATTTGTCGTGGCTGTAGGGCTTTATTACCTCTGAAAGCCTAGATATACTCGGCGTTAGAAGACACAATCAATATTGTGAATAGTGAATACAAAGGTAAATAACTCCTATGGCAAAAATGGATTTCTCGGTGATCAATGACACCACAGCAAAATCTTTTATCGAACAAAAAAACCTTATTAAAAGAGTATTTAAAGGTAACACTGTTCTGTGCCCTGTGTGCAATCAAGCACTTGAAATGAAGCTACCAGTTAGGGGTCAAGAAGAGAGTGTTTCAGGAATTTGCTGCAAGAAAGGTTGTACGGATATAGAACTTGATATGGAGCTTGTGCTTTAGCACTGAGCGCTCTATTGCGGAAAATATGCTATTTGGGGATAGTATGCTTTTTCGAGCAGTACGCTTTTTAGAACAGTACTGGCTATCAGTAATAATGGCTGCCAACTTAAGATGTTGAGCAGCCATTTTTTATCTACTCGCCACGTTTTTGATAGTGGTAGTGATAGTGATAAGCCCTGTGGCGCTGCGTTACCGCTTAGCCAGCTAAAGACTCACTCTCACTCGGCCAGTATGGGTAATAGCACTTCGAATACACAGCACAAGAGTGGTTGATACCGATATTGACAGGGTGACAAAAATCGCAACTGAAATCACTATCTGATACTTGATGGCGATTAACGGATCGACTCCCCCTAAAATCTGTCCCGTCATCATGCCGGGCAGCGTCACTAACCCCATGGTTGCCATTGAGGCCAAGATCGGTGCGAAAGATTGCTGCATCGCCATTTGCACAAATGGCAGGCTTGCCTGACTCGGTAAAGCGCCCAGCGCCAATGCACCTTGATATTCAGCCTTTCTATCATTAAAGGCTCCAAACAACCGCTGCAGCGCCACAATATTGCCGCTTAAACAGTTGCCCAGCAACATACCTGCGGTAGGAATTAAGAATTGCGCGGCATAAAGGGGCTCTGGCGATAATAGATAGACCATCATCAACCACAGTACAGGGAACATTCCCAAAGCTAAGCCTGATAAAACCGGAAAGTAGAGTAACTTCTTAGGTAACTTTGCTTTGCTGATAATCGCACTCGCTCCCACAAGTAACATCACCATTAGCCAAGCTAAATTGACCCAAAGATTATTGAGTATAAATAAATACTGTAGATACAAGCCCACCAGCACCAGCTGAGCAGTCATACGCAGCACCGCCCAAGCCATATCAAAAGTGAGCGCTAGACGAAAATATCGACCTATCGCGATAGGGATCACTAGCACTAACATAAATAGGCCTAACTGCAGCCAACCTATATCCATCTCATTATTCTCTAATCACTAAGCCCATGCCACAATATAACTGAAATAGCGTTAATGACACTCAATTGTGGCGGTTATCCATAACGAAATATTCACCCATTAGGAAAAACTTGATCAATATCTAATGAATTCACAATTGCCCTTGTTAGACTCTGGTCACTTTTTGCTATTTTAGAAACCATGATTATGAAGCAGCAACTACTTGAGCGATTCTTAAGCTACGTCAGTTTTAATACTCAATCTGACGGCAATAGCCAAAGTGTACCTAGCACAGACAGCCAATTTGTTTTTGCACAACATCTTCGTCAAGAGCTTATTAGCCTTGGATTTGACGATGTGCAACTCTCTGACAAAGGCTACTTAACCGCAACGGTACCTAGCAACGTAGAAGGCGCTCCTTGCATCGGATTTATTGCGCATTTAGATACCGCTCCCGACTACAGCGGAGAGAATGTATCGCCGCAAATCATTGAAAAATATGATGGCAAAGAGATTCAATTAGGCCTTGAGGCTGTACTGTCGCCAGAGAAATTTACCAGTCTAAAGCAATATATCGGCCAAACCCTTATCACCACCGACGGCAACAGTTTACTCGGCGGAGACGACAAAGCTGGCATCGCAGAGATCATCAGTGCATTGCACCACCTTGTAACTCACCCAGAGATCCCTCACGGTAAAATAAGACTTTGCTTCACCCCAGACGAAGAGATTGGCCGCGGCGCCGATCATTTTGATGTCGAGGGCTTTGGTGCCCAGTGGGCTTACACTGTTGACGGTGGTCAAGTTGGCGAGCTTGAATATGAAAACTTTAACGCTGCCACTGCAATAATCACCGCCACGGGAAACAACTGTCACCCCGGTACCGCCTATGGCGTGATGGTTAATGCCCAAACTATTGCGGCGCGTTTCCACGCAAAAATGCCGCTAAAAGATACACCGGAATACAGCCGAGACTATGATGGTTTCTTCCACCTACTTGGCATGGAAGGCGTTACCGAGAAAGCGACACTGACTTATATCATTCGAGATTTCGACTTTGCGCTTTTTGAGCAGAGAAAACGCTGGTTGGCTGAGGTTGTTGAAAAATATAATGCCGAGCTTGCTATCGGTAAATTAACCATAGATATTCAAGACTCCTACTTGAATATGAAACAACAAGTTTTACCCCACCCACATATTATCGATATCGCTAAACAAGCGATGCAAAACTTAAACATAGAACCCATTATTAAGCCGATTCGTGGTGGGACAGACGGCTCACGCCTGTCATATATGGGCTTGCCTTGTCCAAATATATTTACTGGTGGGCATAACTTCCACGGCAAGCATGAATACCTGTGTCTTGAGTCGATGGAGCAAGCTAGCAAGACGATTATTGAAATCGCTAAGCTGACCGCATTACATAAATAGACGCGTCGCCAAGATCAAAATATAAAAGGCCTGTGATTACAGGCCTTTTTGGTCAATCCGGTTAATCGCGCTATTTTCCTTGGCAGCAAAAAGTATTTGCTTCCCTCTGCGCGCTCTCTACACTTAGGCTATTCATATTCAACTCGACACTACCAAAATGAACGCTGCTATCATAGGTGCCACAGGACTCATAGGCCAATTACTGCTACAAAAATTGATCGATTCAGGATGCTATGAGCACATTTTAGTACTCGGTAGAAATCAGCCAAAATACCGATTAACACAAAACACTCAAGTCACATTTTTACAATGCCAACTTAATGAACTTTCCTCTCTCGAGCTTCCATTTACAGTCGGTCATGCCTTTTGTTGTCTCGGCACCACCATCAAGCAAGCTGGTAGCCAACAAGCCTTTATCGCCGTGGATAAAACAGCCTGTATCGATTTTATTGCCAAGTGCGAAGCCAGTAACAACTATGTCGTGACCGCCCTTGGTGCAAACAGCCAGTCAAAAACATTTTATAATCGCGTCAAAGGCGAAACCCAAGAGGCTCTTGCGAGCTTATTGAATAAAAACCAACAACCCACATCACCTAAGCGATTATGGTTATTTCAGCCAAGCCTGCTTTTAGGAGAGCGTTCGAATACACGAGTATTAGAAGATCTGGGTAAGTCATTATCTCGCTTAGTCTCACCGCTATTTATTGGCGCGCTGAGACAATATCACCCCATTGAGGCTGAAAAAGTGGCGAATGCCATGTTGGCGCATGCTCTATCAGCATTAGAGTCCAATGCAGCATCGCCTCAACGTGTCACTTTGGTTGCTAATAAAGAGATGCTATAGCCGGCATGGCTATTGACTCCATACCTATAACATCCTTTAAAATAGCATCCTTTAAAATAATGGCCCTTAACATAGCGGCCTTTTACCCTGTCATCGAGAATACCTTTGAAGCTCAGCAAACGCCTCCAATATATCAACAGCCTGATTAACACCCACTATGATCAGATTTGGGATTGCTGCTGCGATCATGGCTTGTTAGGCGCGGCATTACTACAACGAGGCGCGGCAAGTCATATCCACTTTGTCGATGTAGTGCCAAGCTTGATGGCTGAGGTGAAAAGTAAACTACAGCGGTTTTATCCCGATGCAAACAAAGAAGAGCAAACGCCTGTAACAAGTCCTAAAAGCTGCTGGCAAGTGCATTGCTTAGATGTGGCTAAACTCGATTTAGGCGCTAAAGAGCAGCGTCAATTGATTATCATCGCTGGCGTTGGTGGCGAACTGACGGTTGAACTCGTGCAGCAAATTGTTACACGCCACCCAGAGCATTCACTTGAGTTTATCCTTTGCCCTGTGCACCATATTTATACCGTCCGTACAGAGATGCAGAAACTCGGTTTAGGCCTAGTGCATGAGCAATTAATCCAAGAAAATAAGCGTTTCTACGAGATCTTGCATTTATCAAGCAGCAGCCAAGAAACAATAAGCCCTGTTGGCTCAATAATGTGGGATCATAGCCGTGAGCTAGATAAAGCTTACTTACAGAGTACCTTAAAGCATTACCACAGAATGGCTCTAGGTTTAGAAAAGGCTAATTTAACAATCGAGCAGCAAAATGAAAAAGCAGAGATTGAACTGATTATTGCAGACTATCGAGCCTTAACCGCTCAATAAGTTTCCCTGCACGCAACTGGTAAACAGCCCGTCATTTGCAGCGGTAAGCCGGTTACCCCCACTTTGTCGCTATAGGGTATAATCCCGCATCTTTCATTTAGTCCCCCTTAACCAATACGAGCTGAGCTGACCCATGCGCCTGTTAAAATCGACCATTCACGCCGACATCGCCCACCTTGCCACAGATGAACTTGCGACTAAAAGCTTTCACCGTCAAGCGGCTCGAGGGGTTATTCTTAAAGGCGAAGAGATCTTAATGCTCTACACCGAGCGCTACCATGACTACAGTATTCCAGGTGGTGGCGTTGATGACGGTGAAGATATTCAAAGCGGACTTATTCGTGAATTAGAAGAGGAAACTGGGGCGAAGCATATCGAGATCATCAGTGAATTTGGCCTATATGAAGAGTTTAGGCCCTGGAATAGAGATGGTTTTGATGTGGTACATATGGAATCGTTCTGCTTTGTTTGCGATATTCATGCCGAGCTTGGCGAAACAAAATTAGAGGCCCATGAGATCCAAAATGGTATGACCCCAGTGTGGATAAATATTCACCAGGCCATCGCCCATAACGAGCACACCATGGCTAACAGCCCTAAAAAAGGTATGTCGATTGAACGAGAAACCTTTTTGCTCAAGCGTATCGTGGCAGAGCTTTTATAAGCAATTGTACATTTTGGTTTAATATAGAAAAGCGTGGACTTTTAACCCATCCACGCTGTAATCACTCTTTGTCGCCTTGAAGTTTCACAACCGCTAATTCAAGCCTTTTAATCTCTCGTGCAGTCGCATTACGATTCATCTCGTTATAGATCCACATCTTAATCGCGATCTGCATCATACTTGCCAACAGCAACGTCACCCCCCACTTGATTAGCGCCACCGAACTGACGACGACAAAAAAGAATTGATAGCCTGACCACAACATAAGCAAGCTCAGCACAAAGGCAATAATGCTCATTAATATCATCCAGCCGCCCAAACGCCCTTTATAAGCATCGCCCAACATAGTAAACAGGCTTGGGCCGCGTTTAAGTTGACTACTTAGCTGCTCAGATTCTTTTAGTAATTGCTTGCGGATTTTCTCATCGATATCCATAAGTTTGCTCCTATTTGTGTCTCTTGTGCTAACGCTTCTTTCTAGATGTCTTTTCTAACCGCCGGGCTCTAACACTTGCTTTAGCAGCTCTCAGGCTCTGAACAAACGCGACTTAATCGTTCCATGTTGAATGCAGATAAACGGCTCCTTTATCTGTTTGAATAAAGACGATGCAGCTGAGTAAAAGGTTCACCCAACCTAATAAAAAAAGGGAGCATTTGCTCCCTTCTACCTGCCGCTTTGGTAATTTAAAAATGATTTAAGCTTAAAAGAATAAAACTTAAAAATAGACGAACAAGTTGATGATCATGGCATTGATAATATCGATAAAGAAGCCGCAGACTAACGGTACGATAATGAAGGCCCTGTGGGCGGCACCATATTGCTGTGTCACCGCGGTCATGTTAACAATCGCCGTTGCTGTCGACCCAAGTGTGACGCCACCAAAACCAGAGCAGATCACCGCAGCCTCATAGTCTTTACCCATCATTCTGAACACCACGAAAATGGTAAACATCACTGACAAGAATACCTGCACAGACATAACCACCGAGATATACAGTAAGCTACCTTCTAACTCCCAGATTTTAAGGCTCATCAAAGCCATGGTTAAGAACATACCTAGGCAGATATCTTGAATAAGTGACAAGCCTTGTGAAGCATCATCTAAATAGGTTCTATCTTTGACCGCTCTACGGTTGATAATAACCCTGCCCACATTACCGATAATAATGCCGGCTAATAGACAGGCAACGAACATCGGCAGCTTAACGCCAGCTTCTTGCAGCGATAAATCAATAAAATAGCCAATAATTAGTGTAACGTTGAGCCATAACCAAGCACGTAACACACCAAAATAATCGACCTTAATATGCGATGAGCCGGCTTGATGGCTGGTACCAATATCAAGATCTGAGTCTGGATTGGCTTTCACATTGTGTCGCTTCATCAAATATGCCGCAATTGGACCACCAATCACACAGGCAGATATAAGCCCTAACGTATTTGATGCTATACCGAGCTCGCTGGCATTCACAATCCCAAGCTCTTCAACAAAGGTTGGCGTCCAAGCCATTGCGGTTCCCACTCCGCCAATCAATGAAATAGAACCCGACATCAAGCCAGCCTTTGGATCTAGGCCAAATAAGGAGGCAATGGTTACGCCGGTGAAGTTTTGTAAGAAGATGAAAACACTGGCTAGAACGATGAGAATAAGTAACGGTTTGCCGCCCTTAATTAAGGTCGCAAAATCTGCCTTTAAGCCAATACCCGCAAAAAAGTATAAGAGTAAGGTGTCTCGAACACTCAAGTTAAACTCAATTTGAATATCAAAGGCATAATAGAGAATACCCACGATTGCAGCGCAGGCGAAGCCACCAACGACGGGTTCAGGAATACTGTACTTCCTGAGCAATTCGTAGCGAGAAATAATGCTTTTACCAATAAACAAAGCAATTATCGCTAAAGTAAAAGAGACAAAATCTTTAATTTCAATTAACTGGGGTTCCATGACAATGAGTTCATCCCTAAGCAAAAGTAAAAAGAAGTATCAGTAAATAGCCAAGATTTCATATCTTTAATATCACCTAATACCCACTTAACGCCCAATCCTTATCGAACCAACGACAATTAACGACTGAGTAGCGATATCATAAACAAATTGCAACATCTATTCACCCCTTGATATCACTATGTATATCAGTAACGAGCCAACTGTTTGTCTCCCCCTCACGAGCAGCTCAAGGTAAGCGCCTGTTGATGACATATTAATCATACCAGTACGACTAAAGTGATAGCAGCAAGCGCAAGCCCAATAAATGCTCACCAACAATAATTACGTTAACCCACTAAAAAATTAGATAAAACACTGAAACCCCAACAAAAGGCAGTAGACAAAAATACTAGCTTACGAATCTAAATTAGTAGTTAAGAATCACAGCTTTAATACCAATGCTGGACGCTACAAACACTCCTGACCTGCATACTCATCGGCAAGTACAAAGCTCATAATGCCGCTAAAACACAGATCTACAGAATTTAAAACTGGACTTTTACATTAATCAAATTAAGGATATGACTCATGAGAAAGCTACTCCCTATTGCAGCCGCTGTCGCAATCGCTCTAAATCCAGCGTTAGCCCTAGCTAATAATGCAACTATTAGTCAAGATGGCAACTCAAACACAGCATCTACAACTCAATCTGGTGCAGCTCAGCTCGCTAATACTAGCCAGGTAGGTAACGGTAATACCGCTACAGCACTCCAGTCTGGTGCAAACCAAACAGCGACAATCACTCAAGAAGGTGATAACAATACCACTAACACGACACAGTCGGGTTCTGCTCAAACTGCAACAGTGAGCCAAGTGGGTGACGGTGATGGTTCAACAGTCAATGTGACTCAGTCTGGCCTGGGTCCAAATTCTGCGATAGTAAACCAGGAGCATAACTTCAATAGCACGGCTGATGTTATCCAAGACGGTAACAACAATAGCGCGATAGTTAATCAGTTACATGTCAATGATAGCGCTGCAAACGTAAGCCAAACAGGCGACACCAACAGCGCTGATATTCGTCAGCATGGTTTTGGTATTCATAACCCAGCAGGCGCAACAATTAGCCAAAGTGGTCAGCGCAATACGGCTTCAACCAATCAAGATCTATCTACAGATGCATTGGCAGACGTAACACAAACAGGTAACGATAACACTGCAACCGTTAACCAATTAGCCGATTCTGTAAATTCAAAAGTATTTGCAACTCAAACAACAAACAACGCCTCAGTTATTGCGACGCAAACAACGGCTGATAACTCTACCATTACGACATTGCAAGAGAGCGACTCTAACTCAAGCATTACCGCAAGCCAGTCTAACGGTACAGCTAACACCATCAATGTGACTCAAACTGATTACACGACAGACTCTACAGCCTCTGTTAGCCAAAATGGCAGTAATAACAGCATGACTGTTTTCCAAGAGCACGCCTACACCTCTAACGTTACCGTTTCACAAGACGGTACAGGTAACATGGGCTCAGTCAATCAAGAGCACGTAGATAACAGTGCAGCCTCTATCAGCGCAACGGGCAACGACAATTCAACGGTTATTCGTCAGTTTGGTTTTGGCTGGCACGAGCCTGCATCAGCAACAATTACCACAACGGGTAACTCGAACAACGTCAATATTAATCAAGACACTTCGTTTGAAGCTATGGCTACTGTAGAGCAAAATGGTGATAGCAACATTGTTGATATTGACCAAGTAAACGAGTCAGATAACTCTGTTGTCACAGTAAAGCAACTCAATGCGAGTGTTAGCGGAAACGTGACTGCACAACAAAATGCAGCTGCGGATTCAAGCATTACAGTTGAACAATCAGGTGTTAGCGGTACATTTACTACCGTTAACCAGCTAAACGGCTCAGAACTAACGGCTTTAGTGACTCAAACAGATACTATTGGTGGCTCAGTACTCATCAACCAAGAAGGTGTTGATTTAGATGCGACGGTTACTCAGAGTGGTGAAGCTAACAACGCGGATATTATGCAAACCAGCACGTTAAACGTCGCTAGCGTTCAACAATACGGTGAATTTGGTATGGCCGACATAGACCAAACAGGCGCTGATAACGAAGCTTTCGTTAACCAACTTGGCGGTGAATATAACGATGCGTATATCGATCAGCAAGGTGATGGCAACCTAGCTAATATCACCCAAGACGGTTTTGGTGATATTGCTGCACATAATACTGCAACGATTACTCAGTATGGTACAGGTGATACAGCATCTATCACTCAAACGGGTGGATTCGGTAACACGGCAACTATCCTACAGAACTAATATTTTTGTAGCAAAAAAGGGGGAGCTAATTAGCTCCCCCTTTTTTATTTTTACTTTCAAAAACAGTTTACTTCGCGTATTCAACCGCAATGCTAGCCGCTAGTTTTGCGTTATTAAACACAAGTTCAATGTTAGCCGCTAAGCTGACGCCTTTTGTGGTTTCTGCCACTTTAGCCAGTAGGAATGGCGTTGAAGCCTTACCAAAAATACCTTTACTGTCCATTTCAGCAACAGCATCTGCAATCACCTGGTCAATCATAGCTCGGTCTAGCTGGTGTGCTTCTGGAATTGGGTTAGCGATAACCAATCCGCCCTTTAGGTCCATATCCCATTTAGCTTTCATTGCTGCTGCAATTTGCGCAGGGGTATCTAGCTGGTAATCAACACCGAACTCACTTTCACGGGTATAGAAAGCGGGCAAAGTACTAGTTTGATAACCAACAACAGGTACACCTTGAGTCTCTAGGTATTCAAGGGTTAAACCGATATCCAAAATAGACTTAGCACCAGCGCACACTACCGCTACGTCGGTACTGGCTAGCTCTTGAAGATCGGCAGAAATATCAAACGTTTGTTGTGCACCACGATGTACACCACCAATGCCACCAGTAGCGAACACTTTTATCCCTGCCATTTGAGCTAAGATCATCGTCGATGCGACAGTCGTTGCACCATCAACTTGCTTAGCAACAATAAATGGAATGTCACGACGGCTTGTTTTAATCACATCTAAGCCGGCTTTACCTAGGTATTCGATCTCTTCATGAGTCATACCCACTTTCAAGCGACCCTTTAAAATAGCGATAGTTGCGGGTACGGCACCGTTATCACGAATAATCTGCTCTACTTTAAGCGCCGTTTCTACGTTTTGCGGGTAAGGCATGCCGTGAGAAATAATGGTCGACTCTAATGCAACGACTGGCTTACCTGCTGCTAATGCGGCTGCAACTTCTGGATTAATATCTAGGTACTGCTCTAACATAACGACTCCTTGATAACGCGCTTAACGGAAATTTCTGACATATTAGGGTTTATAGTGGCTAAGTGAGATAACGCGACAACCGCGGCTCCCATAGCAAATTGTGTAGATTCTTCAGTGTCCCACTCTTGGATCCAGCCATGGGCTAACCCCGCGAGGAAAGCATCTCCCGCGCCATTTGCGTTGACCATAGACACCGTCATAGCAGGGACTAAGGCTTGTATGCCCTCATCGCTATAAAACACGCCATCTGCGCCTAGACTTAAGAAAATGCGTTTCACGCCTTGGCTGTGGAACCAATTAGCTAATTGAGGTAATTCATCATGACTCTTAATACTAATTCCAGAAAGTTGCTCGGCTTCTTTAAGGTTTGGTTTGAGGGTGTGAATGGAGCTTAAGAATGGCGCTAATTTCTTGGCCTTTGCACAAGAAACGGTATCAACAAAAATAGGTCTGTCGGAGAAGTTACTTAAAATATATTCCAAAGACTCTGCCGAAAGGTTGGCATCGACAATAATCAGCTCTGCTCGTCTTAACACTTCTTCGTGAGTCTTTAGCACAGCTACGCTTAGCCTGTCTAAAATAGCCATGTCATTGATCGCAACATGCATATCGCTGTCACCATCTAGCACTGAAAGGTAAGTTGATGTGGCAAATTCATCCAGATGAATACAGCCTTTCATATCAATGCCGGCTTGCTGACACTGACTCATGATCATCTGACCATAAGTGTCTTTTCCTAACGCACTAATAAGGTGAGTATCAGAGCCTAATCTAGCTAAGTTTTCTGCGATATTTCGGCCTACCCCACCCGGTGAGCAAGTTACGCTACCAGGATTAGAGTCGCCTACCTGTAGGGTATGTAGAGGGCGCCCAAGAATGTCCATATTGGCACCACCGATAACGATGGCGTAGCGAGATTCAGCAAGAATATACCCTTTACCTTTTATCACACCTTTATGGGTTAAATTCATGATGTGCCCGGCTACAGCAGAGCGACTAATCCCTAATTGATCGGCAATATTTTGCTGCGGGATCAAAGGATCTTGTTTAAGTAGTGCTAGTATCTCGAGTTCGCGTTCTGTCATTGTTATTATCCCGTCGACACGGCCAAACAAACATTTGTTTGGATACCAAACTTTAGTTCAAACTTATGCTAAGGGTATGCTTAATAAACTGAATAATCAACAGCTACGATCTGTAAAAAAGGGATTTGTGATCAAAGTAGTGAAACGACTTTGTCTAATATTTGGCGGGTATGACGTAATAGGAGTGAGTTACCTGTTCGGAAATCACGAGATAAAACAATATTCCTTGCCAAGAACCAAGCCTGTCGCAAAGGAGTCGGCGCAGCAGCTGATCTCAAAGCTATTAATAACCAAAAAATAAAAATGATAGAATAAAAATAGAATAGAATACGAAGGGGGTTATCGGCGAAATAACTAATAAAGAATTAATCGTTCAGAAAGGTACATCACGATAGAGCGGACTAAGCTGTATAAAAAAGGCCATCTTGGTAGATGGCCTTCAAATTAGTTAACCGTGATTAAAGCCGGATGACTCTTCAGAATCACTATTATGAGAAATAGGATGCTTAGCAAAGAACTCAACACAATGCTTTAAGTCTACTACGAGCAAGTCTGCTTGGTCGCGGCTAAAGCCATGACGAACCAAAATACGCATAATGACAAGGTCTTCTCTTTTCGGTGGCATAGCATACGCCGCTATCTGCCAACCTCTAGAGCGAATACGATCCGAGAGATCAAATAAGTTGAATCCAGGGTCAACCCCCTCTTTTAATGACCAACTCATCGCAGGGATCCCGCCATGACCATCATAGATAATTTCGAACATACCCAACTTTTCAATCTCACTCGACAGGTATTGAGCTGTGTCATAACAAGACTGATGGATCTTTCTGTAGCCTTCTTTACCTAAGCGTAAGAAATTATAGTATTGAGCCACGATCTGCCCACCAGGGCGAGAGAAGTTTAGCGCGAAGGTCGGCATGTTACCGCCCAAATAATTCACGTTAAAAATTAGGTCTTGATCTAATGCTGAAGCATCTCGCCAAATAACCCAACCTACACCTAGAGGGCTCAAGCCAAATTTATGCCCTGATGCATTAATTGACTTAACGCGTGGAAGTTTAAAGTCCCATTCGAGATCCGGTTGACAAAATGGCGCTAAAAATCCACCACTAGCAGCATCTACATGAATAGGAATATCAAGACCGGTATCTTGCTGGAGTTTATCGAGTGCTTCATGCACCGCTTTTACTGGTTCATATTGACAGGTGAAGGTGACGCCTAAAGTGGGAATAACACCGATGGTATTTTCATCGCATCGCTTAATCACTTCTTCAGCATTCATAATTAAGCGATCGCCTTCCATCGGGATCTCACGTAATTCAATATCCCAATATCGAGCAAACTTATGCCAACACACTTGCACCGGGCCACAAACCATATTGGGTTTATCAGTCGGCTTACCCAAGGCTTTCATTTTCTTGCGCCAGGCCCACTTAAGCGCCATACCGCCTAACATCGCCGCTTCGCTTGAACCGGTAGTCGAGCAACCTAAAGTATTTTCCGCATCCGGTGAATTCCATAGATCTGCGAGCATATGCACACAGCGGGCTTCAAGTTCTGCTGTTTGAGGGTATTCATCTTTATCGATCATATTCTTATCGATACATTCATCCATCAATTGATGGACTTCATCTTCAACCCAGGTTTGACAAAATGTTGCTAAATTCTGGCGAGAGTTCCCGTCCATCATTAGCTCATCGTGTACAATTTGATATGCATGACGAGGATTATTTTCCTGATCAGGCATCTTATATTTCGGCATAGATAATGCTAAATCTGTCGATGAGAAAATATCATCGAGAAGGTCGTCTCGCACAGAATCTTTTGCATGAAGAGGCATTGTATTTTACTCCATTGAATTAAATAAAATTTCCTACTCGCTGGTGATGCACAGCTGACCTAATCAACATAGAAGATAGTTAGACTGTCTGCAATACACAATTGAAAATAAATCAAAAATAATGACCTTACTTTAATATGAAAAACCACATTAAGTTAAAAACGCAGCAACAAATAACACCGCTGAAACCAAGAGTGGTTTTTTCATCTAAAAAGGAAACCTTGGAATAACCTTAAGGCAACCATACAGACCAAAGATACAGCTTAATTTACAACCAACTAAACAGCTAGTAATTAAAATATTTTCTATCAACAGCTGGTATGGACTCATCTAATTAACAAGACTCACTTCAGTATTTTCTAACTAGGCTTAAACCGAACAGTATAAAGAAGTGATCGACTCAGAGTGTTTTAGCACACTAATTCAAGGCAAATGAATGTGAAATGCTCGTCCTTTTTTGCCCCGCCATGCAACGAAGAAGTAAGCTGCCCAAAATACGCCGACAAGGCGATATTAAGCACTTCTGATGTGTACGAGCTTAAATCTAGATTAACTATGCTCGTGGTGAGCAGCATGAACTTGTATATCTCTGACATACATTAAGACACTTAATCCACAGGGACTGTGTGACTGTATGACTGTGGGACAGGGAAAATGCCTTTAAAACGCAGGAACGCTTCAGAGCGTGGAGGTCAGTTGCGTAAATGTCGTTAATGCTGCCTTATAATAGTTATAGTTATGGTTATGGTTATGGTTATGGTTATGTTTATGTTTATGTTTATGTTTATGTTTATGTTTATGTTTATGTTTATGTTTATGTTTATGTTTATGTTTATGTGAGGCAGAGTAATGCAGGAGCCGTTACCGAGGAGTAATTAATATTCTTGCCCAGAAACGCTGCACTCTCGCAAAGCGATCACACCTTTATACTGATTGGTATCATTCAAGAAAGCCGTTTTCAATTAATCATTGGAATTATCTCAATGATTAATGGGCTTCAGGGCTTCCCCATTAGATGACGTACTTATTAAGCCTTAAGCATTGATGAATCGCCATTAAGCATCTTCTTCATGCATATAGCTTTCAATTAAGGTAATTTGCTCAGCGAGTTGCTCCTCAATCTTGACTAATCTATAGCAACCATGTGGTAATGTTTCGAGCCTAATGCTATCACCAGCTCCGATGTTCAATTGCTCCACGACTTCAGCCGGTAATATTAAGCCTAGATCGGTACCTATTTGGCGGATTTTAATTTCGGTCATTTTTCTACCTACTCTATGAAAAGTACCTCAAGCCATTCATTGCTAATACACAGAACAACTATCCACGTACTATTATCAACTTCGATTACTGACATTATAGTAAAAGCTAATCAGCTCGCCTGGACAGTTTTCTTATCTAACATAAAATCGACAAAATACGACTGATAAAAAGTGATTCGCTGCCTCTACAAAAAGTCACCTCCTAAAAAAGCATTAGGGCTAAAAACTAAAAAAGGAGAGCTATTTGCTCTCCTTTCACACTTTCAAATATTATTAAACATCTCTAGCATTCGTTTGCCGCTACTATCACTTAGTCATTTAGACGTTAGGGCTTATGATGTTTGGTAATAAACCGATCTAACTGATTACCGAATGCTTGCTTATCACTCGCACCTATCGCAGCTGGCCCACCCGTTTGAACGCCACTGGCACGCATAGTGTCCATAAAATCACGCATATTTAAAATTGATTTGATGTTTTGCTCGGTATAGAGCTCGCCGCGAGGGTTGAGTGCCACACCGCCTTTGTCGATAACTTCTGACGCCAGTGGAATATCTGCTGTGATCACTAAATCACCTGCGGTTAACAGTTTGACGATTTCATCATCGGCCACATCAAAGCCTGAAGAAACAGTAACAAGGTTGATATAGGGAGATGGCGGTATACGCATCCAATGGTTAGCCACCAGCGTTACTTCTACTTTGGCTCTGTCTGCCACTCTAAATAACATCTCTTTAATTACACCCGGACACGCGTCTGCATCGACCCAAACTTTCATTACTGCTCCTAATTTGTTCTTTATAGATGACCGATTTAATGATTGAGCTATGACAGGCAATATGCCATGTCGCTAGGCCCAAGGCTTGAGATCAAGTACAGGCCAGATTTAATCAGCCACATTTTAACAGCTATCGCCCTTGAATGAGTAGCAACAAGTACATTGACTAAGTTAGTATTTATTCCGACTGGTATTATTTAACAGCTTCATCTTTCCCCCATCAACCAAGGTTGTGTTTTCGAATGAGCGTATTTACTCCTGAGTGTTTTGATTTTTTAAACGAGCTTTCAGTCAATAACGATCGAGAATGGTTTAAGGCTAATCAAGCTCGCTATGAGGATAATGTACGTACACCTGCGCTAACATTTATCGAAATGATGCAGCCACATATACTCGCACTTTCACCCAGATTAACCGCAGTCCCGAAAAAGGTGGGTGGCAGCATGATGCGACCGCAACGAGACAGTCGTTTTAGTAAAGATAAAACCCCCTACAAAACCAATGTCGGCATCCAGTTTAGGCATTTTCAAGCCAAAGATGTGCATGCCCCCGGTTTATACCTTCATCTAGCCAACGATAGCTGTTTTATCGGGGCTGGAATTTGGCAGCCACAATCACCAGCCCTAAACGCTATTCGCAGTTGCATTGATGAAAACCCCAACGGCTACAAAAAAGCACTGCGGGAACTCACTCACTATGACTTTGAAATGCAAGGCAGCCAACTTATTCGACCACCGAAAGGTTATGATAAAAATCATCCTTTGCTTGATGAGCTAAAGCGAAAAGATTTTATCGCAATAAAGCCGCTAACTATCGAGCAAGTGTGCGCGCCTGACTTTGTTGAACAATGTGCGAGTGAGTTTGTCTCTTGTCAGCAATTGATGCGCTATTTGTGCTTCGCATTAGATTTAGATTACTAAACGAATAAGCGAATCATTAGAGTCAATAACCTCAGTATCGATAGCGGTGGCTCGTCACACATTCAAGTCGCACCGGGTTGAGTCTGTTACTATTAGCTACTTTCTCAGTTCATTAGCAAATACCATGAGGCGTTTCTATTAAGCGCCTCTACACTCAGCAACAATCTCTGCTACAATTGCGCCAGTTTTTATTTCCAGCCCAATACAGGCTACTTCAGGCACACTCTAATGATAGAACCGTCATCATCTCCTCAAGATGCTTTCCAAGCACAATCTCCGGCGCAAAAACGAGCGTTAAGCTATAGCAATACCATACATCAGCTCTTTTTAAGTGTGATGCATGAAAAACTGCCCGCCGACCGCATTGTTGGAGAGTACTTCAGAACCAACAAGAAACACGGTTCTAAAGATAGACGTGTCATTCGAGAAAGCCTATTCGCACTGTTTCGATGGTGGGGTTGGCTCAAGCAGATCCACACTAGCGAGCAACAAGATCCTAGCTGGTTTGCCTGCTTAGCAATAGTGGCGGAGTTAGAGGCTCATAAATGGACTCAGTTTAGCGATGCCTGGCGTGAATTTGCCAATCAGTCAGAGCAATTTAACTTAAGTGCCACAGAGCAATTGTTCCCAAGTATCGGTGAAAAGTGCCAACGAGTAAGACAGCAGCTCAATGATGACAGCATTAATGAGCAACAACTATTACCTCAATGGTTTTGGCAAGTCGCTCAAACTGATCCCACAAAACAACTCGCAATTGTTGAGGCTATGTGCACTCGCCCGCCAATTTGGGCTCGCGCGCAAACACTAACCCAACAGCAACTTATCGAGTCACTTGCTACCGATGACGTTACCGCTATCGCCAGTGAATACTTTGATGATGCAGTAAGCCTTGGACATAAGAGCATTAACCTCAATGCTATTGGCGCCTATCAACGCGGTGAACTAGAGATCCAAGATCTAGGTTCACAAGTCATTGGCCGAATTTGTAACCCTAAAGCTGATGAAAAGTGGTGGGATACCTGTAGCGGTGCCGGTGGCAAGTCACTACAACTACGCTCATTAATGCTTAAGCAGGACCATGAGGCTCGCGGTAGCATCGTCTCATCAGATATTCGTCGAAAGCCGTTAGAGGAATTAACCAAACGTGCTAAACGTGCAGGTTTTAACGCTATAAGTATTGCTCCGTGGAAGAGTGAAGCACTGCCAGTACAAGCCGAGTCTTTCGATGGTGTCTTAGTCGACGCGCCTTGCAGCTGCACAGGCACATGGCGACGTAACCCAGATATGCGTTGGCTCGATGATGCAAGCGTGGTGACAGATAAGCACACCCTGCAGTTAGATATATTAAGTCGCAGTGCTAAGGCCGTTAAGCCGCAAGGACAACTCGTGTATGCAACCTGCTCGCTCTCGCCGATTGAAAACGAGCAAGTGGTCAATGCCTTTTTGCAATCTAACCCTGAGTTTGAATTACAAACATTGACTCACCCATTCACCGGTGAGCAAGTCAACATGCTGACTATCTGGCCTCAAGAGGCCGACACTGACGGCATGTTCGTTGCAAAAATGTCCAAACGATAACCGTCGTTAGCGGGGCTCTTTGCCTTCAAAGACATTTTCAATCCAGATGTTTCAATAAAAACGCCATCTCTTGTATGGCGTTTTTTTTCGAGCAATATTCTCACCTGTATTTCGTCATTTACTTGTCACTTTAATTCGCTAAAATCAAACAGAAACTAGGCTGGCTTGCCATAATCACAGCCCGCTTAAAACAAGGTTAAGTAAGACTGGAATTTAGAGCATGAGAAATACATACGATTTTGTTCAAGACAATGACTGGGATGATGATTTTGGTCCAGATTTAGATGAAATCAGCAAGAGTAAGCGTAAAAAGCAGCGTCGACGAGAACAGAGAAACAACTCTAAACGCGTTGATAATGATACTGAGTTTTCACCTTATAACGGCAATGAATTAGTTTAAAGAAGCCAACTAAAACTAAGTTTACAGGCTCTTTCTCTCTAACGATTGATTAAGAGCTGTAAACGTCTAATTGTAAGGCGTAACACTCAGCCTATATTTGACTTAAGCTTTGTGCATAACGTTCTCGGCGCTTAACACTTTGATCTTTGTATAAACGCTGCTCAGCTTGCCTTAGCCATTGACTGCTATCATTCACATCCGTATTTAAGCTAACACCAAGATGGATACTCATATCACTATAATGTTCGATTAAATAACCAGATTGGATCCGTGAAACTCGCTGCTGTATCTTTTGCAGCAACTCAGCCTCACACACAATAACGAAACTATTGTCTGCTATGCGATAGGTATCGATTAACTTACTGTCGGTGTCGTCATAAGCCTGACGGAGATAATCAGCCACACCACAAATAACCTTATCGACCTCATTATGACCCAGCTTTCGAGTGAGTAGCGTCACCCCCTCTAACGACACTAAAACCAAACATAATTGATTCGATGCTTGAGCACCAAAAGGGATCCCCCTCTGCATACCTTCATCAAATGCAAAACGATTCGGTAATCCTGTGAGCTTATCGGTGCGGGCATTTTTCCTAGCGACTTCTAATGTTTCGATGTGGCGCTCTTTCTCTTCGGACAGCAGACGAATTTTATAGGCTAACGCAAATGATAATAACAACGCATCGGCAGTACCTCCCACTAAAGTAGCCAGTTCTGCGTTATCAAAAAAATCAGGTGTCAGCCCCATATTTCCCGGCAAGATAAGTACTGCCGGTAACAGCAAACAAGTAAAGGCTAACAAGAAATATCGCGCTGGGGGAAACCCTTTTAATAGACAGACATTACCACAAACCATCGCCAACCCGATCCATAACATGATCAATACTGAAGCGATTATCGCCGTATAAGAGACCAGGTATATACTCGTTGGCAGGGCTATAATACATAACCACATTAGCCCTAAGCTTAGACGCCATAGTTTCGGTGACAACTCAGCAAGCTGCAAAAAGTGTATGTAAAATAATATATTAAATATTGGTAAGCTAATAAAAAACAGGTGGTGTAACTCCAAGCCATGAAAATCAAACAGGTGTGCAGGTAGATGAAAAGTGAGCGCCCAGCCAACCAAATAACATAAAACGTAACAAGCATAATAAAGAAATGCTTTATCACGAATAGACACAAAAATGATCCCGTTATATAGCGCAATAAACAGTAATCCACCTAAACAAAGAATAATAAACAAGGCATAGAGATCTGACTGGTGCTTATGTTCTTGGTATTGTTGAACTTGCAGTTTCGGCTGAGATGAGAAGTAACGACTATTGACTCGAGCAACCAACCAGTAATTAACACCTATGTTCATCTCTACGCTTCTTGCGTAATCAAACAAGAACTCGTAAGGGGCATAATAACCACTGCTGAAATATTGAGTTGAGCCGTCCTCGCCGATTAACCAATAATCAACGGACTCTATAATAGAATTTTTGACATTAACCGCCCAGTGCGTGTCATAGCTGTTAACCATAACACCTGCCACCATCCAGTAGTCACCACCATTAAGAGATACGCTACCGAGTGGTTTTTTTGTTTCCAACCAAGAGATAGTCTGCTCAAAATCTTGTGGCGCTTCATCTTCTGCTTCGGCACTAAAAATTATGGTCTGTTCGAGCATGGCTTCTTGCTGAGCATAACTCACATCACTCAATCCAAATACTGACAGTAACAGCAGAAGTCGCATTAATATTTTTATTGGCATTAACCAAGTAACCTATCAGTTTTATATCGGTCGAAGGATGCGTTAACTCGCACTTAAGCAACAAAGTGTGACAACAGTTTACATAAACAACAAATAAGCAGCAATTCAATTAACTGGCTCACGCTCGCCTATTTCACTTAAGGTTGAAGTTTTGAGCGCTGCTCACAAAGAGGCATACGCGGTTTGAATGCACAGCTTTGTGCAGCCAAGAATGGAGTAAGTTATTTTGAATGCACAGCTTTGTGCAGCCAAGAATGGAGTAAGTTATAACGAGGAAAACTCTAGCTCCAAAAAAGCATAACTGATTGATACAAATGAAATTGGCCCGATGCGCAATAGGAAAGTAAGAAGTTTATCTGCTCTGGTCTTGAGGCAGTCTTGATATGGTATTGATATGGTATTGGTATGGTATTGGTATGGTATGGTATTGATTTATATTAGAATCGCTTAGGCTCGCTCATGGCCAGCCTAAGCAGGGTTAACATCTCATAAAATCGAGAGTAAGCCGTTCTTTAGAACGATGCTTTTGCTCCAATATAGAAGCCCGAATCTAGCGTCGAATTTGATGCATTATCATACTGCAGACGAATATTTCTATAACCCGCAAATAGGGCTAACGCAGGGTTAAGTGCATATTGCACCTTACCATCTAACTGCCAGGATCCATCGATATCGCCAAATGATAATACCGAAGGAGAATAGTAGCCCGAACCATGAAGAGACACATTTGAGCCTAGGTGCATGGCATAACGCCCGCCTATCCCGACAAAATTGCCATTACTGCTGCGCTTCGACCACACTTGAGAAAACTTGGCGCCTAACTCAAATTGGTGGATCCCAGCGTCATGTTCAATATGCATCGCACCAGACAACATTTGCCCGCCCGTATCAGCATAGATATATTCAACAGATGCATTAACATCTTTATTGACATTAAACTTCAGCTCGGTCGACAACATGTCGTCATTAAGCCCAAAGGTAAAGTCTGTCGCATAGGCATTGATAGACAAAGCACTCAGTAAAAGTGTTGCCATTAAGGTTTTAGCTGTCATTTATGATCCCGAAACTTGTAAACTTTCGGCAAGCATACACAAAGGATTAGCGCTTTTTTATATAAACCTTGTCTGAAACCTTGCTTTTAAATGAGCGTCAACACAAATCAAACCAATAGGCAACAAGCAAAACTTAAGCAACACATCCGCATCCAGATGTAACAAATCAAGAAATGTTAATTTTGCCTGTTAATTCTTTATGTTAGCGAAAGCGCTAGCACTACAGAAATCTTTTACTGAAAAAAGGCTAATCTCGTTTTCTTAATGTGATAATTTAAGCCCCGCTTTATCGATTATTCATCCTCAAAGCCTTTACCAGCTTAGGATTGAAACAAGTCTAGTTGAATTTAAAAAACGCGATAATATTAGGCAACAACTATACAACTACTATACTAAGTTATTAGAAAGAAATGCTTTGGTGTACAGATGAAACAGTTAACATTATCCCCTCTCGCAATGGCTATCACCATGGGCTTGATATTATCAGCTTGTGGCTCCGACGGTGACGCTAGCAACCCAGTGCCAGATCAAGGCATATTTAGCCTTGGGGTGTCAGACAATCCAGCAGACGCAAACATTGTTAACGTGGCTTTTAAGCAAGTTGTGTTAAAAAACAGTGACGGTGCGATCTCATTCGATGTTTCCACGGATGATGACGGGCTACAGCACGTCGATCTGTTAAGTTTTCAGGGGCAAGCCGTTGAAACTCTAGTCAGTGGCCAGTCCGTTCCTGTGGGTGAATACCAGATGTGTATTTACATGGAGAATAACACCATCTCTAGCGATGACAGTTCCTACGTACTTAGTGGCGCAACTGAAAATGAAAATGGTGAGTTTGTTGGTGGTGACATTGAAGGCTTAGTCACCAACAGTAATGGTTCTTGTGGCGGTATTGGCGCCGAGGAAGACAACACGGGTCGCCTCTTCTTCAATAAATCATTTACTATCGCAGCGGGTAACAATAACTTTGTGGCTGAGTTCAACCTCGCTAAAGGCCTTCAAGCGCCACATGGCAATAAAGAATATTGGACACTAAAACCCACTTCAGTGCAGCTCGTTAATGCATCTGAGGTTGGTGCTATTCAAGGTCAGATCAGCCAACAAACCATGACCAACTGTGAAACTAGCGCTGGAGGCTCAGTGTTTAGCCCTGCGGTATACCTGTACCCAAGTGAAACAGAGCTGGATCAGATGGCAGATTTTAGAACCGGTCCAAATATTTTAACTCAGGTCGCCCCCATCACATCAGCGAGAGTTAACCCTATCCTAGATGGCAGCGATAATGTCACTGGTTATGAATACGAATTTGGCTTTGTGGTCGCCGATACCTATAGTCTTGGGTACACCTGCCTAGCACAAAACGATGATCCAGAAGAGTCTAATCTGCGTGAACCTGATGATGGTAGCCTGCCATTCTTTATTGACTCAGCAGAGCAAGCTGTCACTGTGACCGCTGGCGAAACGACGGAACGCAACTTTCCCGAGTCATTTGCCCCTGTAACACCTTAAGTCCCACTTTATTACAGCGATTAAATAACCACGATAAAGGGCGCTCATAGCGCCCTTTCACTCTCATTTTATTGCTTACTTCAAGGGTAACAATCAGCAGCGAGTTGTTCATCTTCCATCAAACTCATTGCACAAAAGTAAAAAATGTCGATAGAGTATGACTAACGACACAAGGAGAAAATGATGACAAGTTCAATTTATGATTTTGCAGTTAAGGATATTCAGGGGAAAACGGTTTCACTGGCGGACTTTAAAGACAAAGTCGTCTTGATCGTCAATACTGCCAGCGAGTGCGGTTTTACCCCTCAATATAGAGAGCTTGAGGCTTTGTACCAGAAACTTCAATCGCAGGGGCTTGTCATACTCGGGTTTCCCTGCAACCAGTTTGGTGAGCAAGAGAAAGGGGATAGCCAAACCATTAGCTCATTTTGTGAATTAAATTTTGGCGTGACGTTTCCACTATTTGAAAAAATTGAAGTCAATGGCACTAACACGTCACCTCTCTATGCGTATTTAAAGCATTCCGCTAAAGGCTTACTCGGCTCTGAAAGAGTAAAATGGAACTTCACTAAATTTCTAGTCGATAAACAGGGCAAAGTAACCCAACGCTTCGCACCAACCACTAAACCGATGGCGATTGAAGCTGATATTTTAAAACTACTGTAGCTCTTAAAATTAGCTCTTAAAATTAGCTCTTAAAATTAGCAGCTTAGAATAATCTTAAAAAAAGATTAAATATTACACGTTATTTTTTGAACTTTAGCGAAATACTCGCCTCTAACTTTTTGAGCATTGAGTTTTTCATGTTCATCATTCTCCCTGGGGCTTCTAGCGCAGCCCCCTTGATCTCAATGTAGATCAATCAGGCAACCCCTTGGGTTGCCCTTTTTTTTGCTCGTCATTGGCTGTTTTGAAAATATTTGAAACCCAACTGAACTAATCTGAAATTTCACACTCTGACTATATGAACCGATTCTCGTTAAGTGAATATTTAAGTCTTGAGGCTTTAGATGTTGGCTTAACCTTAGTTTCATTGTTCATCATCATTCCCTTGGCATTCCCATTAGGTTTGCCCTTGGAGATAAACGGTTAGCTAGCGCATAAGCTGTTTATTTCTACTTAGATATTGTTATGGCAACCTGCTTAGGTTGCCATTTTTTTATCTGCAACTTGAAGAAATCGCCCCCGCAATCATACCAATCAGTATAGGAAAGCGATCGACTACTCTAGCCGCTTATCAGCGCCTCAGTGCATAATCCTTCTCTTAAGAATAATCTATCTCATGGCTTAGCACTGCTAGTTATTCCCCACAACACCGTCATTGAAAACCGTCACAAAGAAAACCTGATGAGTCTTAGTCTTTAACATTTGCCTTTAAAAAGTCTTTGACAATAGCCGCTAAAACGATTGAGTAAGCTCAATCGGCACCTAATCCTTATCTTTAATTAACATCATAAAATCAGCGATTTAATTAAAAATGATGCGCGCGCGGGAAAATAAATTCAGACAAATTGCAACTTATGAGGAACTAACTCAGATTTATCGACTCTGACTATATGAACCGATTCTCGTTAAGTGAATATTTAAGTCTTCAAGGATTTAGATGTTGGTTTAACCTTAGTTTCATTTTTCATCATCATTCCCTTGGCATTCCGATTAGGTTTGCCCTCGGAGATAAACGGTTAGCTAGCGCATAAGCTGTTTATTTCTACTTAGATATTGTTATGGCAACCTGTTTAGGTTGCCATTTTTTTTGCCTGCAACTTGGGTGAAACCCGAGTACTCAACGCCATAAAGTGCCTCTAGCCTCTAAAAGTGAATCTCTTTTCTAATAATGCATCTCTTTATAGTCACTCTGTTTTAATCCCTTTTTCAAAATACTTTTTTCTTAACGCCTTTTCTTAATGCCTTTTGGGGATATATTTGTTCAATAGGTTCGCAGAGTAATATTCCGGTCATGGCCTAACACTGCAAGTTAATCCTCGCAATACCGTCATTGAAAACAGTCACAGAAAAACCTGATTAGTCTTCGCCTTTAACACTAGCCGCTGAAACGATTGAGTAGAATTAACACCAAACTATTAGCTTCAATCACGTCAATCACGTCAATCACGTCAATCACTATCTAGCTTTTAATTTTAAATTAGCGCTTGAAACCGGAGTGTTAATTATCCTTTTAAATTAGTAGCTTATGTGAATAATATTTCGATGGTGGAAAATAAATGCAGATAAATTGCAACTTATGGGGAACTAACTCAGATTTATCGACTCTGACTATATGAACCGATTCTCGTTAAGTGAATATTTAAGTCTTTAAGACTTTAGATATTGGTTTAACCTTAGTTTCATTGTTCATCATCATTCCCTTGGCATTCCAATTAGGTTTGCCCTCGGAAATAAACGGTTAGCTAGCGCAAGAGCTGTTTATTTCTACTTAGATATTGTTATGGCAACCTGATTAGGTTGCCATTTTTTTTGCTTTTTTACTTACGTTTCAGTAGTTGATCTAACATCACCGCAATCGAAGGGTGATAGCCATCTCGTGCTTTAGCATATATTTGCTGTACTTGACTCTCAAACCCAGCCTTAATGAGCTCTGCGTAAAGTGGTTTCACAAACTTGCCTCGACCAATTTTGATAAGGTATGCGCTCACCGCATCGAGCACCTGCTCATAGCGGTTACGAATAGCGACTCTAAACCAATCACAGGCGATCTCTGCATTGGTTGTCTGTGTTAGACCAAAGGTATTATCTAAATCGGCCAAGGCGTCATGGGACAATTGCTGCGGTAAGTTGGTTAAGAAGTACTGCCAATGATGCACGCGCCAGCCCTCAGTCATCAGGCTAGAGGCACTAGCGCCATCATCAAAGGCACGTAGCGCCATGGTCACCTTATCTAAGCTGGTTGATTTTGGCTCAACAAACCAGCTTGGCATGCCTTCACCATAAATCCACTCCATCATCTCAGCTTCACTGATCTTATCGGCGTGAGTTTTTAACAACGTTTGCTTAGCATACTCAACAAAGGTTTCGGTAGTGATCGCTTCAAATGCAAAGGCTTGCACGTAATCATATAAAAATGCATCAAACGCTGTTCGCCCAAGACGCTTTTCAAGATCATGAACAAACATTGAGGCTTTATCGTAGGTAAATCGATTAAAAGCTTCATTAGGATCTTGCTGCTGCATATTTGCAGGTAGTGTCTGCGCTTTTATTGCTGTCGTAGAAATCGCCTCTTGCAGACGACCATTTTCGAGTACCACTTCAAGCTCAGCGAGCTCTTTACCATAAACCTCTTCAACAATACGATTAGTAAAATAAGTGGTAAAGCCTTCATTTAACCAAAGATCACGCCACGTCGCATTACTCACAAGGTTTCCGGTCCAAGAATGCGCCAGCTCATGAGCAACTGTCGAGACTAGACTCTTATCACCCGCAATCAAGGTCGGGGTCATAAAGGCCAGCCTAGGGTTCTCCATGCCACCAAATGGAAAGCTAGGCGGCAACACTATCATGTCATAGCGACCCCACGGATACGGCCCGAGCAGCGACTCTGCAACCTCTACCATACTTTCCGTGTCTTCAAACTCTGCTACCGCAGCGCCAACCACTTCAGGCTCAGCATACACACCTGTTCTAGGGCCTAATTCACCAAACGCTAAGTCACCAACTGCAATAGCGAGCAGGTGGGTAGGCATCGCTTTTTCCATGGTAAAACTAAATTGCCCCGTTAATGGCGCATTAGCATCATTCATTGCACTCATCACCGCTCGCATGCCTTTTGGCGCATTAATTACCGCATCAAAGGTGATTCTCGCTTTAGGTGTATCTTGCAAAGGGATCCAACTACGGGCGTTAATGGGTTGCGACTGACTAAATAAAAACGGTAAGGTCTTGCCACTGGTTTGTTGCGGCGTTAACCATTGTAGGCCTTGCGCCCCCGGCGATGTACGGTAATGGATAACCACACTCGCTACACTTTCTGAAAGTTGAATATTAAGTCGTTGCCCTAAGATCTCATCTTGCTTATCCAGGGTAAATGCTAATGCTTGTTGAGAGTCAGAGTAAATCCCTTCGATGGTTAGATCACGGGTATCTAACCATAGCTCGCTTGTCTGTTTGTCAATGTAATCTAGCTGTAATTCGACCTGCCCTGCTAATTGCTTAGTATCAAAATCCACATCGAGTAAGAGCGACAAATGCTTAACTCTGACCTGTTCGGTATTCGCAAACGAGTGGTAATCATGATTATTATCCCATTGCTTTAACACGGCATATCCTTTTTAAGTAACTGATTATTTGATTGCATTTTAACGCTATTTGATGTGAATTAAAGCCCAGTTTGACATCAATAGAGCTAAATGAAACACTTGTGAATATTGTATGCAAAACTATAAATCAGAGAAAGCCTCAATGAAAAATAAACATGCCTTACCCGTCCTTGCTTTTATGTCACTACTTCCTACAGTCGTTCAAGCTGATGAAAACGCTAGCCTAGAGAGCGTGTTAAACCAAAACCATGCCTGTAGTGATACTATCGTTATTCGCTCGCAAGCCTTAACAAAAGATCAGATCAGCTCTGCGTGCGAATTGTTAGTAAGACAGGAAACTAACTTCCATAAACTATTTGGCACACAAAACAAACCTGTTGCCGATGACAACAATCACAGCATGCGTGCCAATGTCTATCACTCAAGGGAAGATTATGTTGATCATGTCACTAACCACTTCGACGTGCCTAGCGACAACGGTGGCATGTACTTAGAAGGCTTGCCTTGGAAGAGCGATAACCAAGCTGAATTTGTTGCCTATGAGAAAAAAGGCCAAGTCTGGAATCTAGCACATGAATATGTGCATTACCTCGATGGTCGTTTTAATCTCTACGGCGATTTTTGCCTCTCACTACATGACTCCCACAGTGGCCCAGAGTATTGCCCTAAGCCTGCGCCGCTTTACCCACACACGGTTTGGTGGAGCGAAGGTGTCGCTGAGTATATATCCCTTGGTGATAACAACCCTAAAGCCCTGGCTTTAATTGGCAGTGAACAAAGCTACACCCTGAGTGAGATCTTCAATACAAGCTACGAGCAAAATGGCGGCACCGATAGAGTTTATCGCTGGGGTTACTTAGCTGTGCGCTTTATGATTGAGAACCATAAAGATAAGGTTGATACCATGCTTGGCTTTACTCGAAAAGGTGACTACCCACGTTACCAGGCATTGCTGGCGGGTTGGGGAACAGATATGGATGCTGAATTTGATGTGTGGCTTAAACAGCTTAAAGCTGCGCAAAAGTAGTTACCTCTATTAGCAATGATAGCGCAGGCTAAAGAAATCATTAAAAAAGGCCTCTATTTAGAGGCCTTTTCTTTGTTCACTATTCATCGTTTAAGATGAGTGCTAACTCATCATTAAAGACGAATGCCAGCTTTAGCTAAATCTTTTGCGATAACGCTGCGTGGTAGTGCAACATAACCGTCTTTTTCAACAATTTGTTGACCTTGCATCGATAGTACGTAGCGGATGAATTCGCGATCCATTGGCGATAGATCTTTGTTTGGATGCTTGTTCACATATACGTATAGGTAGCGAGACAGTGGATACTTGCCCGTTGCCGCATTGTCTGCAGTAGCTGGGATATAGTTTGTGCCTTTTTTAGAAATCGCAACCGCTTTAACGCCAGCAGTCTTATACCCAATACCCGAGTAACCAATCGCATTAAGTGATTGAGAGACAGACTGCACGACTGAAGCTGAACCTGGCTGCTCGTTTACGTTCGCTTTAAAGTCACCTTTACATAGCGCTTTCTTTTTGAAGTAACCGTAGGTACCAGATACTGAGTTACGACCGTAAAGCTGTATATCTCTCGCCGTCCAGCCGCCATCAAGACCCACTTCACCCCAACGAGTAATATCACCGCCGCCACATTTATCAGTAGAAGAGAAAATACCATCGATCTGCTCAATGCTCAGGCCTTCGATTGGGTTATCTTTATGCACAAATACCGCTAAGGCATCAATTGCTACACGAATAGCCGTTGGCTGGTAGCCATAATGCTTTTCAAATGCTTCAACCTCGTTTGGCTTCATCTTACGGCTCATTGGGCCGAACTGAGAAGTACCTTCCGTTAATGCTGGTGGCGCAGTAGAAGAACCTGCAGCTTGAATTTGAATATTAACGTTTGGATAAAGCTGCTTAAAGTCTTCAGCCCAAAGCGTCATCATGTTCGCTAATGTATCTGAGCCAACAGAAGATAAATTACCTGACACGCCGCTCGTCTTTTCGTAAGTTGGTAAAGACTGGTCGATTTCAGCCATTGATGCTGCAGAAAATACAGTCGCTGCAGTAAAACTTACCGCGCCAACAAGTTGTTTCAGTTTCATTCTTTGCTCCAGTGTTGATATCTTAGTATTTTAAAACGCTGTCAGTATTGACTCCATTGATGACAAGTCTATTACTACTAAGTGACACTTCGATGACAAGCCAAACAAATTTAGACCTATTGATAAAAAAAACAGGCATAAGCCTGTTTTTATATGACATTTATTTTAAAAGCAGCCGCATTATTCGTGATCTGGCACCGTATACTCAATTAAGTTTTGCGGGATCACAAAACTAAAGGTACTGCCCTTACCCAACTGACTGGCAATATTGAGTTCACTTTGGTGATGATGCAGCGCATGCTTGGTGATCGCCAGCCCCAGACCTGTACCACCGCACTGGCTTGAGCGCGCACTATCGACTCGATAAAAACGCTCGGTTAACCGACCAATATGCTGCGGTGCAATCCCCTCGCCATTATCTTTAACACTAAACAAACCACCAATGGCAATCTTGCGCCAGCTTATCTCAATTTTACCACCAGGTTCAGTATAGCGAATCGCATTAGAAATCAGATTCGAGCACACACTCCTGAGCTGTAATTCATTGCCATATACATCAAGCCCAGGCTCACAATAAAAACTAATGTCATACTGCTCTTGCGCCAAGGCTAAGGCTTCATCACGCAAGATATCTATCATCTGCGACATACTAACCTTAACCTCTAAATTCACATCGCTGGCATCTTCAATTCTTGATAATGCCAGCAGCTGCTCAACCATAGAGCGCATTCGCGTTGTTTGCTGCTGCATCAGCTCCATCGCCCTGACATTCGGCGAATCTGGTTCAGCCATAGACTGCATCATTTCCAAGTAACCTTGCAGCACTGTTAATGGCGTTTTTAGCTCATGAGATACATTGGCGACAAACTCTTTACGCATCCCCTCGAGCTGACGAACTCGGGAAATGTCACGGGCAATCAATAACAGTTGACCTGCACCATAGCCCATAATCCGGATTTCAAGAATATGCCCTTCAGACTGAGGCGACGCTAACTCTAACGGCTCTTGGTATTCATTATTTTTAAGATAAGCGGAAAAATCCGGATGACGAATAAGATTATCGATCCGCTGCCCATTATCTTGTGGCCATACAAAACCTAACAGCAATTGCGCCAGTTTATTACACCACAAAATATTATGTTCAGAGTCTAATACAACTGCTGCGTCAGGTAGTGCTTCGGCACCTTGCCTGAAACGTCCAAGTAAAAACGCAAGCTGTGACACTCGTTTACGATTTTTTCCTTGTAAGCGATAGATACCATTAAATACCCCTTCCCAACTGCCACTGCCATTTGGGGGGGTAAGACGGCGATCATGCCATAGCCAAAAATTTAAACGAGATAATTGGCGATAATGCCAAATTAACAGAGAAATCGATCCGAATAACAAAATCCAAATCACTTCACCGACAAGCAAACCGACCAACAAACACAAAGCCAGATAAATCACCAATCGGGAAACTAAACGGTACCCAGAATATGAATCAAACATGTGTTACCAATATAACGACCATATGGGAGGACTCGGCACAAGATAGCGTAAAATCAACCTTGTGCCTATGGGGTATAATACCAATCACATATTTAGTACGATTGATATAAAACTAAAGTCTGGTAGAGAAACGATAACCAGCACCGCGAACGGTCTGAATAAGGCGATCGTGACCTGATTGAGTTACCGCTTTTCTTAAGCGTCTAATATGTACGTCAACAGTTCTATCTTCAACATACACGTTAGTCCCCCAAACATTATCGAGTAGTTGCTCACGGCTATACACGCGTTCTTGGTGGGTCATAAAGAAATGCAATAATCTAAATTCTGTGGGTCCCATATCAAGCACGTCTTCACCGACAGTGACGCGGTGACTAACAGGATCCAATTGCAGGCCTTGAACATCGATAGGATCTTCTAGGCAAGTAGGCGCACTACGGCGCATTACAGCTTTAATCCGTGCCACTAGCTCTTTAGGTGAAAAAGGTTTAGTAATAAAGTCGTCGGCGCCGACTTCCAGGCCACGTACCTTATCTTCCTCTTCGCCACGCGCAGTCAACATGATAATAGGAATATGACGAGTGAATTCGTCTTGGCGTAAGCGCTTCGCTAACTGAATACCGCTACCACCAGGGAACATCCAATCGAGCAATACGAGATCCGGGTAAGGCTCAGTTAACATATCGAGTGCAGAGTCATAATCCTCAGCAGCGACAGTGGTATAACCATGCTGTTCCAAAACAAAAGTTAACATCTCACGGATGGCTAACTCATCTTCAACTATCAAAATCCTTGCAGTCATAATCGATCTTCTATCAGTGAATTTCTACGATGCTATTATTGGTCACTTTTGTGACATTAATATTAAACACCGAGATATTTTGCCATATTAAACGATATTTTTGTCATAAATATTACTTTCCGCTTATACCAAGTTTCCATTAGCTAGCAGTGTATTTATTTATGTACAGATGCCGCTAGTCTATAGCCGAAAGCAAACATAAAATATGCCATTAAACAGCATACTTAAGCCCAGATCAAAAAAGGGGCCTAAGCCCCTTTTAATAAAGTTTCAGCTTAGAACTTGTGTTCTAGACCAATACCTACGTAGTTGTCGTCGTTTGAAACCTTCTCATATGAGCGACTGGTGTAGAACGCGAATAACTTAGTTGGCTTACCTAACTTATAATCGCCACCAACTGACCAAGAATCACCCTTATCTTCCATGTCTTGATACTGCGCTTTTAATACAATCGCTTCAATTTGGTAAGCTGCACTTAACAGGTAACCTGATTTGCTTTTTGCACCAACGGTTGCCGTGCCGTCAATTTCATACGTCTCTTCTTGCTGCTGGTACATACCACCTAGCTTAAGCCCAGCAATTTTACCTTGAACCGTTGCACGTACAACTTCATAACCTTTTACGTCTGCATCATAGGCAACAGAAGCAAAGATTGGTGAGTTCTTCAGCTTGGCATCACCGTACATAGCCGCAACACTGTATCCATCTTGTCCGTATTGCGAGCCTGCACCGTCAGCAGCATATGTCACACCGACTTTGAAACCACTAAATGAAGGCGTTACATAAGTTGCTGTTTGTTCAATACGGTTTTCACCTTTAAACAAGTTTTTCAAGTCACCAGATAGGTCATTGAACTGGTCAACTTTACCTTGTGAAATCTTAAGCATGGTATCGTTACGACCTACAGAGAATGCACCGAAATTACCTTTAAGACCAACAAACTGGTTACGCGCTTCAAAGTTATTTTTACTTGAGTCACCCGTATCAACTTCATATTCAATCGTGTAAAACGCTTCAAGAGAGTTGCTTAGTTCAAAAGCACCTTTAACACCAAAACGAGAAGCATTAGATTGAATCGTCGTTGTTGATTCATCATTTACATCGTTTGACTGTGCAGTCACATTTAGCTTGCCGTAAACCGTAAGAGGGTCCGCAGCATAAGCAGAAGAAAGTGTTGCAGTAGCAAGAGCTGAAGCCAGTAGAGTTTTACAGAAAACGTTCATCATTTAATCCTTTTGACGTTATTCGTCTTAGTTATTGGTTCGGACGAGCGCCATAATGAAGATGATTTGTTGCATTTTTATTTCAGCAAAGAGTGAATAAAGACATATTTATTAAATCTTGAGCGACTGAGATCCGCTAACCCAGAGCTAGCGTGCCTTTTAGCCAAAGTGTAAGAAATGTGACACTTTAATGAAATGTCGCATAATGAGGATCCAAGATGGCAATGAGGCGGTTTACCCGAACCGGACAATGCCTTACACTGCGGCTTTAATTTTGATTGAGCACTTATCTATGTGGTTTAAAAATCTAACTGTATACCGCTTTAACAAGCCTTTCTCTGTTGACCCTGATTCACTAGAAAAATCACTGGAAGACTTCACTTTCTCTCCTTGCTCAAGCCAAGACATCAGTAAATTTGGATTCTCTAAGGCCATGGGCAAGCATGGCGAAACTTTGATCCACACCGCTGGCGACAGACACCTAATCTGCGCGACTAAAGAAGAAAAGATTTTACCGTCTCAAGTAATCAAAGAAGCACTTGAAGAAAAAGTCAGTCAAATTGAGGCTGAAGAAAACCGTAAACTCGCTAAGAAAGAAAAAGACGCACTTAAAGATGAGATCACCACGACCTTATTACCACGTGCTTTTTCTCGTCGTAGCCAAATTCGTGCATTGATTTTACCTGAAATTCAAATGGTGCTCGTTGACAGCTCTAGTGCAGCTAAGTCTGAAGAACTAATGGCTTTATTGCGTAAAGCAATTGGCACGCTACCTATTATTCCAATCAGCTTTAAGACGCCAATTGAAACTCAGCTAACTGAATGGCTAAAAGAAGGCAAAACACCACCCGCCTTTGAAATGCAAGATGAAGCTGAGCTTAAGAGCGATTCTGACGAAGGCGGTATCGTTCGCTTTAAGCAGCAAGACTTAAGCGAAAACGAAGTACTGGCACATATTGAAGTCGGTAAGCAAGTGCATAAGTTAGCACTGCATTTTGGTCAATCAATTGCGTTTGTATTGCAGTCCGATGCCGCGATTAAGCGCCTTAAGTTCTCTGAAGAGTTTAGAGCTGATAACGACGACCTAGGCAACGACGACCCGATGGCAAGACTTGATGCTGACTTTGCATTAATGAGCAGCGAGCTTATCGCGCTTATCAATGCGGTTGTTGAGGCGCTTGGTGGCCTAGAAGACAGTATCTAATAACGCTTGCTATTACCCAATAAAAAGGCGCCAAATGGCGTAATGCCGTTCACTTAAGGTGAACGGCATTTTTATTTTTGGCATACCGTTGAGGCCTTGGTTTTACTGTTCTGGGG
>NZ_JBRILW010000011.1:0-148232 GCF_052977125.1 Shewanella sp. 30m-14
TGTTTAAAAACACTCGGATTTTGCCATCTTATAAAGATCGGTCAACCGATCAATAAACTGCTAAATGATCGGCATTAACCAATAATTGGTGGTTTTTTTATTTAACTGCAGCTTAGTCCAGTTGCAGTAGAAGTTCGTACCTTGCCTGATGAAATGATATCTACGGCTTTTGAGTGCTCATTCGTCTTACTCGAAGGGCAATATACAATTTGCCTGTTAGCGCCTGATGAGATTCCCGTTAGCATTCCTTCTGGGCTGAAACTAATTGAGCTTAACGCATAGCTAACAAAGTCATTTGAGTTAAATGCATCGACTTCACGAATGACCTGATCTGTTACTGCCCCGGTACTATCAATAGTCCCAACCGTACCGTTATCAATAAAGATACTGTATCCGCCTTTCCAGTCTGTGCCACATTTAGTACCCGATAGTGGGCAAACGGTCACTATAGCACCATAGCTAATAGCGTGACTTCGAGCGAAAGTTAGAGATTGCTTGATATTTCGAATTGCTGAATCGCTGCGAGAAGCTTCGTACATAGCCGTTAAGGAGGGAGCTGCAATACTGATTAGTATTGTTGCTACAGCTAAAGTTACCATTAGCTCAACAAGAGTGAAAGCGTGTATTGTTTTTTTATAGTCTCTCATGGCGGTATCCTTTGCCTAATAACTCTTGCAGTATATTACAACGATCATGGCTTTTCTGCAGATATATTAGTTTGTAGAAATTTAAAAAGGTCTTGACAGTAAAGGAAAATAACTCAAAGCGCCATTAGTGGCATAAGCGTCCCCCTCAACTAGGTACCTAATGGCAGTTCGAGCGTCACAGCCTTGCTTATGTAAAGGCGTATAGAGCTTTATTGTGATGCCAAGTAGATTGCCAATTTTCTGCCAAAAATAAAGATTGAATAGGTGATTCAGTCACTATAGCTCTTAATCCACACAAGTCGGACAGGTGCTTCCTTTTGAGCTTAAAGTGCTACAAGTGCTGTAATTATGAAGGCCTCTCTGGCTATCCAGTTTGTTTTTTGTCCCCCCGTAGCTTAATTAGCATTGTTGAGTGAACGTTAGAGTAATTTTTCCGCCAATTTATGTTCGTCAGCCACATGGTTAATGGTTTAGAGCGTGTTGAAGTAACTATTGGACATAGGCCACTAAAAGTGTTGGTTAAGCTCGCTGCTGGAGTAAATATAAAGATGCCAGCAAGTGCTTAAAAAGAAGTTGAAGTGGTATTAGAGGAAGGGTTTTGCGTTACCTTTAGTGATTTGGTGATAATTTGAACGCCAATGCACAAATTAAAATAAAAAAAAAGTGGCTTGGTCTTCTTTTTTTTTGAATTAAATTCAGCTACATAAAGCATAACAACAGGCAAGTAGGACTTGACAAGTTACACATAGTACTCGACTACTCCGTTATTAATCTGTATGTTTTATGTTGTCGCAAGTTACCGATTTATAAAGGTAAAAGAATAATAACAGCGTCAAGAATATGGCGGACGAAGAGGGATTGACGGAATGGAAACCAAAGAGGAAGGACTTTCATTAATTGAAGTGTTGGTTGCTTTGGTGATCCTGGTCGTCGGCTTGGTTGGGGTATTCAATCTTCATATCATCTCTAAACGCGGTAGTTTTGAGTCATTTCAGCAGACTCAGGCGTCTTATTACGCTAACGATATTATTAGTCGTATCAAATTAAACCGTTCTCAACTTACATCGTATTCAGGCACTTACAATGGCACGTTATCTATTCCGGGCAAACGTTGTGATGTTTCTGTGGGGCAACCTATTGATACCTGCGATACATTTGAGACTCGATTATGGGATCTTTATCAATTGGATCAGCAAATTTTAGGCTACTCAGAAGTGCTTGATGGTAAAAATGTTGGCGGGCTAGATAACGCTACAGCTTGTATAGATGCAAAGGCTAGTGGTGAGGTTACTGTTGTACTTAGTTGGCGTGGAATGAATAAAGTGAGTAAAGCTGGGCCTCTTCAACCCGTTTTTGTGCGTGGTTGTGGTGAAAGTAAAAACAAGAACCAACGTCGATTTTACTTCATTAATACGGTAATTCTTTAACCTTATGAATACGGAAAATAAATTAAGTAATACGCAGCTTGGTTTTTCGCTTGTTGAACTGATGGTTGCAATGATCGTCAGTTTATTTTTGACTCTTGGTGTTTTTTCTATGTTCGCAATGTCTTCTACGAACGTGACAACGACTAGTCAGTTTAATCAATTGCAAGAAAATGGCCGAATTGCACTTGCTCTAATTGGAAGAGATGTTAGTCAACTAGGTTTTATGGGGGATATGACTGGTACTGACTTTGTGCTTGGGATGAATACAACGATTAACGCCCCAACTATTGCTGCTGCTAATGATTGTATAGGGGCAGGGGCTAACAATGCGAGCTTTCCAAATAATCAGGCTGCTCATTTTAGACGTATTTGGGGTTATGAACATAGCGCCGGAGGTGGGGGGATGGCATGTCTTCCCGATGTATCACTCGATACCGATGTACTGCAAGTTAAGCGATTAATAGGACCGTCTATAGCGCCTGCGGCACTGAGTTCAAGTCGCTATTATATGGCGACAACGTCTAGCCAGGCCGTTATCTTTGCAGGAGATCAAGCTGTACCTCCGTTAACTAACTCCCGAATTTGGGAGCTTCAACATCATGTGTATTTCATACAAACTGATAATAATGTGCCCGTACTTATGCGTAGAGTGTTAGGTAACGGTGGAATGAAATCAGGAAGTAGCTATGAACAACTCGTTGAGGGAATAGAAAATATTAGAGTTATGTATGGCTTCGATAGTAACGGCGATAAAAGTGCAGATAGTTTTAGGCCAGCACAAAGCACGACAAGCTTTATGTGGGATAACACCGCTTTGCAGCGCTTAGTCGCGGTTCGTATTTATGTATTAGTCCGCTCTCTTGAAGAAGATTATAGTTATACCAACAACACGATTTATACGCTTGGTGACAAAGAAATTACGGCAAATGGTGATGGGTTTCGCCGCAAGGTCGTTATGACCACCGTAGTGCTTGAAAATCCCATTTTGCTTTAGGACGTAATGTATGAAAATCAAACAACAGAAGGGAGTTGTACTTTTTTTCTCTCTTATTATTTTGCTGATTATGACGGTAATTGGTGTAGCGCTAGCGATAAACTCTAATCAATCTATAAAAATGGCCGGGGCGGGGTCTGAGAGGATCGAAGCGATGGTTGAAGCTCATGGCGCGTTGGATAAAGTTTTAGCGGCAAAAGCTGGAACGACTTTAGCAAATATCAATGCTTCGCAAACAGTCGTAGACGATACATTTAATGCATCTAGTACTTTAGCACCTATGGTTGATGGTGATGTGGCTTGTCAAAGAAGTTCGGCGGCGAGTGGCGCAAATTTGATTAGCTGTAGGCGAGTGGAGGTTTCTACTGATGCAAATTTTGGACGAAATGATATGGGCCGAGTCAGTATTGTCACAGGTGTTGAGCAAGAAGTATTAACAGGGAGTTAACTATGTTGGGTAAGCGAATTTTTACAGCAGCTATATTCGCTGTCGCGGTTTTCTCTGGTGCAAGCCATAGTGATGATACCGAGCTCTATGTTTATGAATCATCGGCCCGTTCTGGAGCAAGGCCCCAAGTGCTTATTATCTTTGATAATTCAGGTAGTATGGGGAATATGGTCGATGATGCTGAGGCATTTTATGATCCGGATGTCACTTATCCTGCGGTAGGAAGTGATAATTCTCTACAGGAGAGAATGGTCTATTTTACTAAAGGTGGTATTGATAATACAGCAATGCCTGTGCCTGATAGCCCATCAGAAAGCCGTCGTTTTTTATCAGAGATAAACGGTTGTGAGACCTCTTGGGATTACCTAGAAAAGTATGGTGTTTTTACTGGTTTCTTCAGAGAGTATGGCTTTTCGGGACAAAATGGAACATGGCAGGAAGTGCCTGATAACAATGGCGCCAATATTACTCATATTGATTGTTTCGATGATATAGAAGGCAAAAAGTGGCGTAATGCACCTAATCAACCATCAGGTTTTCCGATTGATAGTGCAGGTAAAAAGCAAAATCCAATTCGCTACGCAGAAGTTAATGGCGGGTCTAGTCAAGCAGAAATCGATGCCGCTTATGAACAAGCGAAGCAGACAGCTTTTGGAACCGGCCAACCTATTACTCTCTATACGGATAACTACTTGCGTTGGTATCACGGCGACCAAGAGACTGTACCAAAGACTCGATTAGCAATCGCTAAAGAGGTGATTAAAAACACCATTGTCACGACGCCAAGTGTTGATTTCGGCCTCGCTATTTTTAACATTAACTATCCTCGAGAGGGGGATGGCGATGGTGGACGGATTATCTCTGGTATAAAGGTGATGAATGAAGACAATAAAATCTCGTTACTGGAAACCATTGATAACTTACCAGCTTCAACCAATACGCCGTTATGTGAAACCCTTTATGAAGCCTATCGCTATTTCTCTGGTAAAAGCGTTTATTTCGGTGATGACGATTATAATGTCGGTAACTTAGGTTATAAAAAGAACATTCCCCCTCGTGATACGGACAAGAATGTAGAATCTAACGGGAAGTATGTTTCGCCTTTTAAAGAATGTCAGAACCGAGCCTATGTTGTTTATATTACCGATGGTGTTCCGACATTAGATCAAAATGCCAATCAGGAAGTATTAGATTTACCCGGCGTAAACACTAGCGACAAATTTATAAATACTAGCCCTTCTTTTACCAGTTACCTGCCAGCGTTAGCTGGTTGGATGAATACTAATGATGTCAATACATCTGAAGACTATCCTGATGACCAAAATGTAACGACATTTACGATTGGCTTTAGTGAAGGGGCTGCAGACGCGGCAGATTTACTATTAAAAACAGCAGAGAAGGGGGGCGGACAATATTTTGCGGCAGCGAATGCATCCGCTTTACAGTCTGCGCTACAACAAGTCTTTTCACAGATTTTAGAAGTTAATGCGAGCTTTACTTCTCCCTCTATTGCGAGTAATAACTTCGATAGAACTCGAACCTTTGACTCTGTTTACTATGCGATGTTTTTACCTAATAAAGGACCAAGGTGGTCTGGTAACTTGAAGAAGTTTAGAGTAACAGGTGATGGTGATATCGTTGATAAGAATGGAGTTAATGCCATAGGGGATGATGGTAACTTAGTCTCTTCGGCATGTTCTTATTGGACATTGGACTCTACCTGTGCAGCTGCTAGTGATGGTGGCGACGGTAATGATGTTAGAGTTGGTGGCGCTGCAGAATCTGTACGAAAAGTCCCTCAGAGAACAATTTTAAGTAATATTGGCTCTAATGGCAGCATGGCGACATTTAATAAGTCGAATGCATCTAGCTATGCGGGGGGGGATGCTCAGCTTGCACTGCATATGGGCGTGGATGAAACTCAATTGGAAGAGGCGTTCAATTGGGTCAAAGGTTACGATACTGATGATGATAATGGTAACTCACAGACTGATGATGTCCGTGAGCAACTTATGGGCGACCCACTTCACTCGCGGCCGTTAGCTATCAACTTTGGTACTGCTAACACACCTGATATTCGGATCCTAATGGGAACCAATCATGGCTTTTTGCATATGTTTAAAGATGAAGATGCAACCGTGAGTGAATCTTGGGCCTTTATGCCATATGAGTTATTGCCCAATATTAGGGAATTAAAGGCTAATGTTCCAACAGGGGTTCATTCTGTTTATGGTCTCGATAGCTCTCCTGTTAGTTACGTCAAGACCGGAGCTTCGGGGGTGGAGAAAGCATGGGTCTTTGTTGGAATGCGTCGTGGTGGTAAATCATACTATGCTTTCGATGTTACGACTCCTGACTCTCCTAGGTTTATGTGGAAAATTGATTCTAATAGCGCAGGAATGGCTGAGCTAGCTCAAACTTGGTCAGAACCGGTCGTTACCCACATCCCTGGTTGGCCTACGGGCAATACTGATCCTAGTAAGGCAAAGCCCGTATTGATCTTCGGTGCAGGTTACTCACCGTCAACGAAAGACGGCGCTGCAGTGGGGATGAACGATTCAGAAGGTCGTGGTGTTTATATTCTTGATGCTGAAACTGGCACTCTAGTACATTCATTTGGTCCAAGTTCAGCATCTAATACGACTCAGCTTCCGGGGATTACAGATAGTATTCCTAACTCTGTAGCTGTATTAGATAGTAATAGTGATAAGTTAACCGATAGAATTTATGCCTCGGATACTGGCGGTAATATTTGGCGACTGGATCTCCCTAGTGCTAACCCTAAAGATTCGACCCACCCTTGGACAGCATTTAAATTCGCTGATTTAGGAGGGGGCTCCTTAACAAACGATAGACGCTTCTTTGCTGAGCCTGTTGTTGCTCAAACTGTTTTTACCAATTTATCTGAAGTTGATGTGACTTATGATGGCACCACTACGACAGTAAAAACTTATCAGGATATACCTTATGATGCCGTAGCTATTGGGACTGGACATCGTCCACACCCTTCAGACAAGACTCGTCAAGATAAGTTATTTACTCTACAAGATCGTAATGTGGTGACACGATCTTTTAATGGATCGAGTGAAAATACGGTTCCTGAGGCTATTACTTTGGCGGATCTTTATGACATTACGAATAAAGCAGCCTCAACTGAATCGGAGAATATTGCCTTTGGTAAGAAGTTGGGCTGGTATTATAGCCTGGGAGATACAGGTGAGAAGAGTCTAGCCGGCGCATCGATTATTCAGGGCATGGTGTATTTTACTTCTTATGTACCCGGAGATACCTCTTCAAGCAACCAGTGTTTGATCGCAGGGATGGGGCGCTTATACCCTTTTGCTTTGCATAAAGGGACTCGAACTTATACGCAAGAGTATATTGAATTAGGCGAAAGAGTGCCAGATACGCCCCCTCCATTAATACCTGAAGGGGATATCTATTTCCCCATTCCCGATGCTCCAAGACTGCCTTGCGTTGAGGGAGATATTAACTGCCCTAAACCACCCGAGTGCCAAAACGGTGATGATAAGTGTGTTGGTTCTGCTCTTGGGATTAACCGTATTTATTACCATGCAAAGGACTAAGGTATTTTATGTTTAACGCTAAAGGTTTCACACTTATCGAGTTAATGGTTACTGTTGCGATAATAGGAATATTAGCTTCAATTGCATACCCCTCTTATATTGATTATGTTATTAAATCTGCACGTTCCGATGCGCAAATAATGTTATTGGAAGCGGCTAATAAACAAGAGCAGCTATATTTAGATTCCCGAGTTTATACAGTTTATATGACAACTCTGGGTTACCCTGAAAGCCCTGCCTTAACTGAAAATGGTTACTTTAAGGTTAGTAGTGTGGTTCCAGAGAAAGGGCGGTTTAAACTAACCGCTACGGCTACTGGTAACCATTCTTATAGAGATCAAGTTTGTAATTCAATGGCAATTACTGAATCAGGAGTCAAGACTCCGCTGGAGTGCTGGTAATGAAAAAACTGTTATGTTGCCTATTTTTAATTTTGCTGTCGAATTCAGTAGTAGCGGCAAAGACAAAAGAGGTGAAAGACTTTAAATGCTTTCTTAAAACGACTAAAGCTGACCAAATAGGCTTTTACTCTTGGCCTATTAACAAGCTAAAGCTTAAAATGGCAAAGTTACCAGCAAATAAAGTACCAGATAGAAACGACGGTAATCGAGCCTACATTAAGGAAGTTGTTGAGTGCGTGGGGTTGCACGAAACCTTTAATACCGCAGCAGGGAAAAAACTAGATAGTTTAACTGTTCGGTAATCAACTTATTTAAAAGCAGTAATATGGCTAATTACTGCTTTTACGTTTAGCTACAGGTTGTCGTTGCTGTTGAAAACCTGATCTTACCAGTGCGACTGATTTCCACTGCTTTGGCATTATCATTGGTTTTACTTGTTGGACAATATGAGATTATACCTGAGGTAAATTTCCCGTTGTAAGACCATCAGAAGAGAAACTAATAGACTTTTCATCGTAGCTAATGAAATCTTTTGAATTAAAAGCATCCACAACTCTAATCACTTTGTCATCTATACCATTAGTGCTATCAAGCGTTCCAAGTGTTCCATTATCTATCAATACACTGAGCCCATCTTGCCAATTGCTGCCACATGTACTTCCTACAAGTGGACAAACACTGACGACAGAAGCATAGCTGATTGCTTGGCCTCGGGCTAACTGCAATGATTATTGTATGTTCCTAATTGCTGAATCGCTTCGTGTATTTTCATAGAATTTGGTAAACGAAGGCACAGCGATTGTGATGAGAATGGTCGCAACGGCTAACGTCACCATTAGCTCTACAAGAGTGAAAGCGTGTATTGTTTTTTGTACTTTCTCATGGCGATTTCCTTTGCCTAATAACGCCATCAGTATATTACACTTTCGATGTATTTTCAGTAACCAAACCCGCCACCTTACATGCCAATATATTGGCTTGTATGCATTTTCTGACTTTATCCTAGGAAGAATTTTTGAGTTAATCAGTAGGTGCTCCGTAAGTGTTTAGTCACAACTGATATCCGTTTTCTTTGAGAAGCGGATCCTTCCTGACTGGCTAACAATGATGGCTCTCGAGTATTCACTGTTTGCTGAGTCTGGACAGTATTTTAATGTGCCGTTAGTACCAGAGGCGAGACCTTCAGGTTGAAACCGAATTGCCGATCGATTGTAACTAATGTAATCCTTTGAGTTAAATGGACCTATTTGATAAATAATTTTGTCATTACCATCAATAATATTAGACTGGCCTGAATCAGTAAAAATACTGATATTACCTTGCCAATCATTGCCACAGGCATGTGCCGTTAACGGACAGACTGTCACCCTAGAACCATAGGCAACCGCATGGTTTCTTGCCATCTGAATTGACTGCTGAATTTTTCTAATATTAGAATCGGATCGCACGCCTGCATATATAGAGTTAAAAGAAGGCACTGCAATTACTGTCAATATGGTGGCAACAACTAAGGTCACCATGAGTTCAACTAGAGTGAATCCGCTTGATTTATAGTACATATTAACTCTTCCTTGAGTTGCATATTTACATCCTGTAAATATTGAGTGGGGTACAGCCGAAGTATAGTCTACTGATGACGAATTTAAGTGCGCATTGGTATATTGTTCGGTTATATGAAGACTGCGTTTACTTTTGTGCTAACCCATAAATCACTTTAGACTTCATAGTTTTGCTACTGCGTGATAAGCTACCGCGCAGTCAAATTAAGCCTTTCAGCAAGTTTTTAGGGAGTTTTACAATGAAAAAAGTCGAAGCCATTATTAAACCATTTAAGTTAGATGATGTGCGCGAATCACTTGCTGATATAGGTATTACTGGTATGACTGTTTCTGAAGTAAAAGGCTTCGGTCGTCAGAAGGGGCATACCGAGCTTTATCGTGGTGCTGAGTACATGGTTGATTTTTTGCCAAAAGTTAAAATTGAGCTAGTGATTCAAGATGAACTGCTTGAGCAGGCTTTAGAAGTCATCGTTGATACGGCGCGAACCGGTAAGATTGGCGATGGTAAAATTTTCGTGACAGATATTGAGCGTGTTATTCGTATTCGTACCGGTGAAGAGAACGAAGAAGCGGTATAAACGTTAACGACTTTTTCGCATTATCTGATTGTACAAATAATGCGAAAAAGCAGCTACAGAGTTTAGTTGAACATAGCCGACATTAAATTCGTGGCTTGGCTGATGAGTCTCTGATGACAGGCTCTGGCTGGAAGATTTTAGCTACATCAGACTTTTGTTCTCGGCGTTTAGCGATGAGTAACTCTGTCGCAATATGTGCGATCTCTTCATTGGGTTGATGCACTGTGGTTAGCTTAGGCCAAGTCTGACGTGAAAAAGGACTATCCTCAAACCCTACAATAGATATGTCTGACGGAATATCTACCCCTTCGAGTCTTGCTGCAAATAATGCACCTGCGGCGATCTCATCATTACAAGCTACAATAGCTGTCGGTCTCACCTGTTTCTTAAGTAAGACTTTGGCTCCTTCAACGCCAGACTCAAATGAATACTTGCCATCTATGATATAGCTTTCATTGAGTGAGATACGGTTATCTTTCAATGCCTGCTTAAATCCGGCTAAACGTTCTTTGGTCGACTCATGCTCATGATCACCGCTTAAGAATGCGATATCTTTATGGCCAAGATCAATCAGATGCTGAGTAATGGAAATTGCACCGGATCTATCGTTAACCATAACGGCTAAGCCTGTGTCTGCTTTGACTTTATCCCCTGCGATAATGCGCACATAGCTAGCATCGATTTTGTCTAGCTCAGCTAAGATAATAGGATCTTCAGATAACGGCGGGGTTAGCACCAAACCGGATAAACGGTTGTGCTTAACTAATTTAGTCAGCTCTTCACAAATATTTTTTGATTTAGAGTTGCAAGGGTGAATGAGCAGCTCGTAACCCAAATCTTTGCAAGCAGAAAGAATGCCATTTTGCATATCGATGATGTAATAAGCATTAGGGTTATCATAAATAAAACCAATTACATATGACTTTGTTCCAGCCAGATTTCGCGCAGCCAAGTTGGGCTGGTAATTAAGTTCTGCAATCGCGGTATTCACTTTGTCGATAGTCTCTTGCTTTACCGAAGGCTCATTATTGGTAACCCGTGACACGGTTTTTATCGATACGCCTGCATGTTTAGCGACATCATTTATGGTGACTTTCATTAAGCGAGATTCTCTTCGTTACACATTCTGCGTTGCCAAACCATGGTAACACAAGATTAACAATTGGCGCTGAGATGGTGCCATTTGCCCGTAAATTTAGCGGTATAGTGCGAAGTTTTATCCAAATTAGCAATGATAAGCAGGCAACTTTTATGTTTTTTTACTCGGATTAAAAAAAAGTCACTTATTAGTCACAATGTTTTCTGTGATTTAACTATATGTATTTTAATGACTATTAAGTCGTGCAATATCGGTCATTGTTATTTTATACAATTATAATGAGCTCGGTGGTTATTTTGTTGTGGCGCGACTGTTAATAATTGTGTAATGTTTGCCCTAGACATGACAGCGTTGTCATTCCGCTTCTGGAATGGTTATGGATATAAAAAAAAGATAATAAGTTATGGAAGGGAAACGAGATGCGACCATCTACCTTTAAGAAAAGTGTACTAGCTACAAATATCGCGCTGCTAATGAGTGGCGCTATGTCAGTTTCTGCAATAGCAGCAGAGGCTGATGCGAAAGCTGCAGCAGACGAAAACATTGAAAAAATTGAAGTTCGCGGCATGCGCGCTTCAATGAAAGCGTCAATCAATGAAAAAAGATTTTCAGATTCTGTTGTTGATGCCATTACCGCAGAAGATATTGGTAAGTTTCCCGATGGCGATGTGGGTGAGTCACTCGCTCGTATTCCGGGTGTTACGGTTAACCGTCAGTTTGGCCAAGGCCAACAGGTTTCCATTCGTGGTGCATCAAGCCAATTGACCCGTACCTTATTAAATGGCCACGCTGTTGCATCAACAGGTTGGTTCGATCAGCAAGCTATTGACCGTAGCTTTAACTATTCACTGCTACCGCCTGAGATGGTAAGTGGCATTGAGGTTTACAAGTCATCTCAAGCAGACCTTCCTGAAGGTGGCATTGGTGGTACGGTAATCGTTAAGACTCGTAAACCACTGGATTTAGATGCAAACACCGTTTTTATTAGCGCAAAAGGCGATTACGGTACGATTTCAGAAAGTATCGACCCTGAGCTTTCTGGTCTTTATAGCTGGAAAAATGATGATGAAAACTTTGGTGTTTTAGTCTCAGCAGCAGGTTCTGAAACTGACTACCAGCGTAACGGTATTGAAACACTGCTTGGTTGGGGTGAAATAGTCCCATCTACTTTCCAGCAAGACCGTAAACGTACCGCTATCAATGTGGCTGCACAGTATCGTCCAACCGATGCGCTAGAGTTTGGTCTGACTTATACCGGCTTAGAGATGAAAGCCAATAACGCCAATACCTCTATCTTCCTATTCCCGACTCAGCAAGGCGTGAATACCTGTAATCAAGTCAATGCCGCAGGCGTTTGTACTGATATTACTCATACTGGTGAAGGTGGATTTGCTTGGGCCCAAACGTGGGCACGTAAAGCAAAAATGACATCTGACACGCTTGATTTTGATTTTAACTATGAAGCTGAAAACTTTACTGTTGATGGCCGTGTGGGTAACACTAAATCAGATGGTGGTACTAGCTTAACCTCTAACTATGGTAACTCAATTGGCCAACCGGGTGACTTTGCTGGTCGTTACGATGCCACCGGTAAGATTATTGACATCGATATCGCTAAAAAAGACTTTGATGCAGGTGATTTCAATGGCGACCTGTCAACAGCTGCTTGGGCATTGAAGAAGCAGCCAAACAGTGACGAAGAAACCTATGCAGATTTAAACTTCACGATCCCTGTTGAGTTAGGTGCAATTACCTCATTCAAGACGGGCGTTCGTTATGCAGATCATGACGTAACACAGCAAACCGATCTTGCAATTGTCGGTGATATTGCAGTGCGTGACCCATCATATTATTACAACGGTACAATTTCATCAGGTGCAGGCTTTACTCTGCCAAAACCTAACTTTGATGCAATGATCAACGATGCGAATGCCGCTATTACAGGTTTTGAGCGTGATAAGTCAGGTTATGGAACGCTGAATGAGAAAAACTTCTCTATGTACGCCATGGCGACGTTCCAGTCTGAAGGTATTCGCGGTAACGTCGGTCTACGCTATGTATCTAGTGATGTGAGGTCAGATTATTATGCATTGAGCGATACCGGCCAGTTTGCTGATAATTTAAGTACTGATAAAGCGAGCTACAGCGATGTATTACCAAGCATTAATATTGCTTTTGATTTAACTTCAGATTTGATTTTACGTACAACCGCCGCGCAGGTGATGTCTCGTCCTAACTACTCTGAGTTGTTTGCGACATCGACCTTACCAGGGCTAAACGATGGTGTTCCTGGTAATGAGAAGTTAAATAAAGGTTCTGTCTCACTAGACCCATTTAAAGCGACACAGGCTGACGTGAGCCTTGAGTGGTATTTCGGTGGCGAAGGGCTTGCGGCGATTACCTACTTTATTAAAGACGTGAACTCATTCATTTCTACTCGTCAAAAGCTTAATCAGCAGATTGGTATTGACGATAATGATGTTAAAGCTGATTGGGAAAATAATGGTAACCCAAGTGCTTGTGGTGAAGGCGTATTTGACTGCTGGACAGTGAGTGAGAAGTACAATGCCGAAGGTGGTCGAATTGAAGGTGTTGAACTACAGCTTCAAGACTCTTTCGATAATGGTCTAGGTTACTCGGCAAACTATACCTTCGCTGATGCGAGCTCTCCATCAGAAAACTATCCAGATCAAGTGGGTGTGTTCTCTGATTCATCGAAGCACACTGTTAACTTGGTTGGCTTTTATGAGATGGACTCATTCTCTGCACGTCTTGCCTATAACTGGCGTAGCGAGTACATGATGCGTGAGCTGCCAGGTTTCTACGGTAACCGTCAGCACGAAGATTATGGCACACTTGACTTGAGTGCATCATACAGCGTAACAGAGTGGATGGATGTGACGTTCGAAGCTGTTAACCTAACAGAAGAAGATAGCGTTCAAACGGGTGTTGCCCCGCTTGATGCAGAGGTTATCCCAGAGTTTAAAGCTGACTACCCCGTGTGGAGCTTTGAGGGCGAAGCACGTTACAAAGTTGGCGTAGCATTGCGCTTCTAATCAATACAATATAGTCGTCATCAAAAAGCCCAGCATTTGCTGGGTTTTTTATTAAATAACAATCTGATAATTAGCATTTTTTATTGGAGTGCTAAGAACTAAATGCCAAATATTAAATACTTAGTGTGTGCTAGTTTGGTATTGGTCTTTTTGACTCAAGGATATTGAGAGGGTCTATGGATATTAAAAGAATTGCTATCGTAGGTGGCGGCACAGCAGGCTGGCTGGCTGCGAATCACTTAGGTAAGGCTGCGCTAAGCAATCAGCATTTATCGGTAACTTTAATCGAGTCTCCTGATATTCCTACTATAGGGGTCGGTGAGGGCACTGTCCCTGCTATTCGTCAATCGCTTAACAGTTTTGGGATCAGTGAGGCAGAGTTTATTCGTCGCTGTGATGTGACTTTCAAGCAATCAATAAAGTTTGTTAATTGGCTTGATAAAAACAGCCATGGTGAGGAAAACTTTTATCATCACCTCTTTGATATGCCTGCGGCAATGGGAGAAGCGTTAACGGCTCAATGGTTGTCTAAAAAAGATCGCGCTTACGCAGGAACTATATCGCCTCAACACGCAGTTTGCGAGGCATATAAAGCCCCTAAAGCGATCACAGATCCAGAGTACAGTGGTCGTTTGGGGTATGCCTATCACCTTAATGCGGCAAAGTTTGCTGAGCTGTTAGGAGAAAATGCAACAGAGCGCTTTGGAGTCGAACATATTCGTGCGAACGTAAAACAGGTCGTATTAGGTGAAGAGGGCGAAATCAAGTCTTTAGTGACAGATACCAGTGGTACGCTTGATTTTGACTTTTATATCGACTGTTCAGGCTTCGCTTCATTGTTAATTGACGGTTCATTAAAGGTGCCGTTTATCAGTAAGGCTGAGGAGTTGTTTGTCGATAAAGCTGTTGTGGTTCAAGTCGCTACCGCAAGTGACGATATTATTCCTCCCTTCACCGTTTCTACGGCGCATCAAGCCGGTTGGATTTGGGATATTGCATTAAGCAATCGACGTGGAGTGGGCTTTGTTTACTGTTCTAAATACATGGATGATGCGACTGCGGTGAGCAAACTGGACAAGTATCTAGGTGGAAAGCTTTCTGAGCATCAGCACAGAGTTATTCCTATGACGGTCGGCTACCGTGAGCGCTCGTGGGAGAAAAACTGCGTAGCATTGGGTTTGGCGCAGGGTTTCTTAGAGCCCCTTGAGGCCACATCAATCTTATTAACTGACTTTGCAGCAGGTTTGTTAGCGAGTCGTTTTCCTACCTCGACAGAACAATTACCTGTTCTGAAACAGCGTTTTAACCATGTAATGGAGTATGCCTGGGAGCGAGTGGTTGATTTTATCAAGTTGCATTATTGCTTGTCAGATAGAGCCGACTCTCAGTTTTGGATTGATAATCGTTGTCCCGCAACAATGTCTGATACGCTTAAAAATCGTTTGGCCCTTTGGCAAGATTTTGTACCTAATAGAGAAGACTTCTTTAGTAAATTTGAGGTTTTCGATTTAGAAAACTACCTCTATGTGCTTTATGGCATGCACTATACCACTGAGGTTAATCAGGATAAAAGCGAACTGAATAACAGCTCCTATCAGCAAAGGCTAGATGAGGTTTCAGCTCAGTTAATTAGTGTTCTGCCAGAACACCGAGAGCTACTTGAAAAAATTAAGCGCTATGGTCTACAAAGGGTGTAGCGTCTAGCGATGCTCAAATAGCGCTTACGGAGAGCATCTAAGAATCGTGCACCTGGGAATAGTACTCAGAGGAATAGTACTCAGGGATAATATCCAGGGATAACGTACTAAGAGTACGGATTAGAACCTCTCCACTCTTTACCGTAAAGGGATTGGAGCTGCTGCTGATGTGGCGGAAAGTGCTGTGTGACGGTATTAAAGTATTTGATAATATTATCAAGTTTAACCGCTTTATCGCTTGCCAGCTTGTTGGTGTTTTGTGGGTTAAAACGTTCTTTCCCGGCTAACAGGCAGTACCAACTCGGAGTCAGGTAGGCCGTATGGCTTTGTGTCGCTTGTAGCACTGTCTCTAGATCGCCATCAGGTGAATCCCAAACCGCTATGATTTGCTTTAGCTTGTCAGAGCAGGTTTGCAGGTTTCGTGCATCAAGCCAATATTGGCTATCGGTGCGAGTATTTAAAAAATAATGTGCCTGAATGTAGTCTTTAATGGCATCAAACATCGCATTAATCTTGCTGTTAAATAGGTTTTGCTGGCTTAACTCAGCTCTTGCATAGCTGCGAATAAACTCTTCTAGCGTATATTGCACTGCCATTAAGGCTGTGGCCTCAAGGGGCTCGATAAAGCCTTGAGAAAGGCCCACCGCTAGCACATTTTTATGCCAATGTTTTTCAACTCTTCCGAGTCGCATAGATAAATGCTTGGCAGGCATACCTTCACAGTCATTGCCAATATGTGCCCTCAATTCTGCTTCAGCTGTGTTGCTATCAATATACTTTGAGGAATATACATAACCATTACCATAACGGCTACTTAAGGGGATCTTCCATGCCCAACCTGCACTTAAAGCCGCGGACTCAGTGAAAGGTGGCATAGGTTCACAGTTATTGATATTCGATGGGATCGCGATTGCGCTATCGTTGAGCAAACTGTCTGAATAGTCTTTAAATGATGTTTTTAGGGTTTTACCAATTAATAAAGCGCTAAAACCTGTGCAATCAACAAATAGCTCGCTGGTAAGTCTTTCACCGGACTGAGTGAGAAGCTGCTTTATATTATTTTTTTCATCAGTCTCAATATGTTCGACTGTATCAGAGACATGCTTTACCCCTAGTTTTATTGCGCGCTCTTTTAGATATTCACCTAATAATGCAGAATCAAAATGATAGCCATATTCCATAGTGCCATTGAGCGCTATATCGGTGTTTGGACTGCGGTTTTCTTTTGCTAAAAAGCTTTGTAACCAGTAATTATCAGGATGTGCATCGACCGCAAAACCTTGACGCTTTAGGTCAGTGTTATGGATAAACGCCTGACCTGTTTTGGTATCAATATCAGAATAAAACGGATGAAAGTAGCTATTGTGTTCAATGTTAGACAGCCAGTTAGGGAAGCTAATACCACATTTGTAAGTGGCATTACATCTGGGCATCCATTCAGATTCTGCTATTTCTAGGGTTTCAAAAAAACGTTTTAATGCTGGAGTGGAGCCTTCTCCTACACCAATCTTTGCAATTTCGGCAGAATCGATAACGGTAATGTTACAGCCAGCACTGCCCCAAGCATGACGCAAAAGACTTGCGCTCATCCAACCGGCGGTGCCTCCACCTATAATAATTATCTTTTTTGGAGGAGTCGTAGCGATCATTTGGTCTACCTTTGGCATTTGCGAACTATCAGCCGTAGCAACCACAAAGATGCTTTACGGCTGAACTCTCACATTAACTAATGAGTTAAGTCGTACTGATTTTGTTTTTCGATAAGGCGAGGGATCTGCTGCAGTGATAGCAGATGGGCGTAGATAAGCGGTAGTAATCCATTATCTTTTAGTGATAAAAACTCATCATTACTCAGCTGGTTTAAAGTCTGTTCATCAACGACATAGACACCATCAATATTGATAGGTTGTTCACTTTGCGCAAGCTTTATTGTTAGCTGCTTTACGCTAAATAACCCTTTTGCGGCGAGCAACTGACAGATATTGTTTGTTTGTTCATTAAAGGCGGCTATTTCGAGCAATGCTTGAGTACGCTTTTTTAGGTATTCACTTTGCTCTTTGTCGTCGTTAAATACCCGCTGAGCACTGTCATCAGACTCGGTAACTAAAGGGCTGCTAGTATCAATACAGACGAGAACATTATCACTGTCTTGGTTGGGTTTGACTAAAGACAGTGGTGCATTATTAAAACCACGAGGTTTAACTGCTGCGGGCCAGTTACTATTTTGGCAGTACAGATTGAGGCTATCTTTAATCCCCATCATAGCGACGGGAATAAATTGACCTGTTTCGCTATTTTTTACAAATACTAGCGGAAACTCTATCGCCAAATGATGAAACTCATGAAAAACCACAGGTATCAGGTTTTGATCGGCAAAACGGCTGTAATCTTGTGACTCGCTAATGAGCAAGTTAAGGTGATGGTCAGAATTAAGAGGGACGATATTATTGTTCATTCTACTGAGTCCTTTGGTACAGCCATTTAGACTGTGGCATAAATAGCTGTGAGTACAGCTTCAATAAATACAGCTTCAATAAATACAGCTTTGTATATACTGGCTCGATAAATACAGCTTCAATAAATATAGCTTTGTAAATACAGGCTCTATAAATACAGCTTTGTAAATATTGCGTCGTTAAATATTATTTAGCCTAAAGTAGGGCAACACTCATGTGTGTTACTTGTTAACGATAGGTATACTAATAAGTGACAGCGCTGTCAATAATTGACCTTAAACAGCTAAGCAATTTGTTGTCTTCGAGTGATACTGGCAATAGAGGATTGAAATGGGGTTAACGTTACTCGCATTGAGTGCTTTTTAATCCTCAGGGGGGAGATCGCTTTAACTGGGGGGATTTCTTAACTACATGTTTAAAAGAAGCTTTATTAGATATTTTTAATTGCCAACAGTGATTCAGAGCTTAAGTGTCAAATAAATGTAGTTGTTTTGTACACTTTTGTGTATATTTAAATGACAGCGTTGTCATCTGCTTGTGTGACAGGTTGTTTGTAAGGTCTACATGAAGAGGATGAGGTCTCCTACTTCATGTTTTTGGCAAACATGATGTTTGTTACTCCTATATAGTCTCTCCCCAGAAACTAGTATGGGCCGAGTGCTTTATGAGTACTCGGCCATTTTTTTATCTGGCACAATGGAAGAGACGCGTAGGTTGGTATAGGGGTTCGCTTACTTCTAAAGGGGAGGAAGTGGCGAGACTAAATTCAAATAAATCCAAACAAATCAAAATAAATTAAATTATTTCACCTTTGATATAAGAATATTGATAACGAGGAAAGTAATGAAAATTAACGTGGTAGTCGCCGCAATAGCATTGGCACTAGCGGCAAGTGCTTGCTCTAACCCAAATGAAGCCCCAGCAAGTTCAAAGGCATCCAGCCCGCAAACTGTCAATCAAGGTGTTTTGACGCAATCAATTCTTAATAACATTGCCGATACCCTCGATGTTCAATATACCGTTGTAACCAATGTTCCCGATGATAACTGTGATAAAAACGTTAGTGATGGACGATGCTTCTTAGCCGAAATTGCGCTCACTTCCCAAATGGATATCAGCAATAAAGACTGGTCTATCTATTTCTCTCAGATGCGTCCGATTCAAAGCATCGTTGGCGATGAGTTTGATATTACGCGAGTGCAAGGCGATCTACACAAGATAACACCCGCTGCAGGCTTTAAAGGGCTTACACTCGGCGAAACTAAAACCATCCAGTTTAGAGGCGAGCTGTGGCAACTTTCTGAAATTGATGCCATGCCAAATTACTATATCGTTGCTGAAGGCCTTGAGCCCGTCATTATTCGTAGTACACAAGTCACGGTTGATCCTGAAACAGGCATGGAGGTGCGTCCCTATGTCAGTGCCTTTAGTAATAGCGAAACCCAATATAAACGCCGTGAAATCGACAAGCTAGAATGGGCTACAACAGGAGTGTTGTATCGCAATAACTTAGCTACGCCTAATAACGTGGCCTTGGCTGAAAACAGTATTTTACCAACACCCGTTAAGGTTGAAATTAAAGCCGCGAGTCAGCCTGTTTCGCTGCAATCTGGGTTAAATGTCGAGCTCAATGACGTCAGCTTAGCTGCGGTTGATGCTGCGCTACAAAGATTAGCGCGAATTGGTGTGAGTCAAAGTGATAAAGGGCTCAAGACAGTACTATTGCCATTAACCTCAGCAGCGACTACAGGACAATATCGTTTGGATATTTCTCCTGAGATGATCAGTATTTCTGCCGCCGATGACGCGGGCTTCTCATATGGTCTTGCCTCATTGGCATCTCTTGTCGATGCCAATACGTTAGAGATTAACCCAATGCTGGTGGAAGACTCACCACGTTACGATTTTCGCGGCATGCATATCGATGTCTCGCGTAACTTCCATAGCAAACAGTTGATTTTAGACCTGCTAGATCAAATGGCAGCATACAAGCTTAACAAGCTGCACCTGCACATGGCCGATGATGAAGGTTGGCGTTTAGAGATTGCAGATCTTCCTGAGCTGACAGAGGTTGGCAGTAAGCGTTGTCATGATCTCAATGAAGATAGCTGTTTATTGCCTCAGCTGGGTAGTGGCCCCTTTAGCGATGCTAAAGTGAATGGCTACTATAGCAAAGCCGATTACATTGAAATTCTAAAATACGCTAACGCAAGACAAATCCAAGTGATCCCATCGATGGATATGCCAGGTCACTCACGCGCAGCGATTAAGTCAATGGAAGCAAGGTATCGCACTTTGATGGCTGCAGATAAAGCCGAAGCAGCTAAACAATATCTATTGTCCGACAGCGAAGATAAAACGGTTTATTCATCAATACAGTACTACAACGACAACACCTTGAATGTGTGTATGGAATCGACCTTTACCTTTATTAATAAAGTCATTGATGAAATCGCTGCTATGCACAAACAAGCGGGTGTGCCGCTTAACCTTTATCACATAGGTGCCGATGAAACGGCAGGTGCTTGGTTAGCGTCTCCAGCATGTAAGGCCTTTATTGCTAACAATGATAAAGGCGTAACTAGCATGGAAGAGCTCGGTGCTTACTTTATCGAAAGAACGGCTAAGTTACTTGCTGACAAAGGTATAGAGGCTGCCGGCTGGAGTGATGGTATGAGCCATACACGCCCTGAAAACATGCCCAAACAAGTCCAATCAAATATTTGGGACGTAGTCGCTCATGGCGGTCATCAACGCGCTCACACCCAGGCTAATCTTGGTTGGCAGGCTGTGTTAGGTCAGCCTGAAGTCTTATATTTTGACTTCCCGTATGAGGCCGACCCTAAAGAGCACGGCTATTACTGGGCGAGTCGTAATACCAACTCACAGAAAATACATAGCTTTATGCCGGGTAACTTGCCAGCCAATGCAGAGCAATGGACTGACATCGAAAACTTGCCTTTTGAAGCCGATGATACGCTTAAAAAAGATGAGGCGGGTAACATCATTAGCGGACCATTAAAAGCCTCAATGCAATTTACGGGTATTCAAGGTCAGCTATGGAGCGAAACCGTGCGCAGTGATGATGTTGCTGAATACATGATGTTTCCTCGAGTAATGATGCTCGCTGAGCGTGCATGGCATAAGCCACAGTGGGAAGTACCTTATCAATACCAAGGCGCGGTTTATAATCAACAAAGTGGCTTCTTTACTAAAGAGATGCGTCAAGCTCAGGCTGATGATTGGCACCGTGTGGCAAACACCTTAGGTGCTAAAGAACTTCTTAAGCTAGATAAAGCAGATATCGCCTATCGAGTTCCTACAGCTGGTGCTGTCATCAAAGATGGAAAATTGTTTGCCAATGTGATTTTTCCAGGTCTTAGTATTGAATATCGTGATGCAACAGGACAATGGCAGGCATATTCAGATGGTGTAGCAGTTACCGCGCCAGTTGAGGTGCGTGTTATTGCAGCTGACGGTAAGCGTAAAGGGCGCGCTCTAATTGTTAAGTAACAATTACTCAACAGGTGTATTGGTTGTAAATGTAAGTATTAACTAAGCTTGAACGTAGCAGTGCTAAGGCGTTGCTGCGTTTTTTGGGTTTTTGTGAGCAAGTTTAAAAAACAAATGACAACGCTGTCATTGTTGTTGTAACATGAGGTTAACTTGGTGGGCTTTATTCGCAATTCGCGTATATAAAACCCAGATCCATTCTGCACTAAAAGAATGAGAACAATAAAGAGGTCTGTCATGGGCATGAGCCAGACGAAAGAAGAGTCCCTATACATAGGAATCGACGGTGGTGGTAGTAAGTGCCGTGCAACAATTTACACTCGTGACTATCGAGTTCTCGGTACGGGTGTCGCAGGGCGCGCCAATCCCCTTCATGGTTTAGCTCAAACATTTCAATCCATTGAAGAGTCTAGCCAACTGGCATTGGCTGATGCGGGTCTGACTCCCGCCGATAGCAAGCGTTTAATCGCAGGCCTTGGATTAGCCGGAGTGAATGTGCCTAGGCTGTATCAAGATATCGCCACTTGGCAGCATCCGTTTGCCAGTATGTATTTGACTACCGACTTACACACAGCCTGTATTGGTGCACATCAAGGCCTAGATGGCGCGGTTATTATCACAGGTACAGGCTCTTGTGGTTACGCTCGCGTAGCAGATAAAGAGCTGTTTTTAGGCGGCCACGGCTTTGCCTTAGGTGATAAGGGAAGTGGCGCTTGGCTGGGGCTTAAGGCGAGTGAAAGCGCGTTATTAGATTTAGATGGCTTTGGTGAGAAAACCTTATTAAGTCAGCGACTCTATGAATACTTTGAGGTTAATAGTGCATTAGGCATTGTTGAAAACCTCGCTGGGCAGTCATCAAGTACCTACGCCAAGCTTGCTAGAATCGTGTTTGAATGTGCGGCGCAAAATGATGGCGTCGCTCTGGACATAGTGCGTGAAGGCGCAGGCTATATAAGCGAACTAGCTAGAAAGTTATTTGAGTTAAATCCGCCTCGATTTTCTATGATTGGTGGATTAGCTGAACCACTAGCAGCTTGGTTAGACGAAGATGTATTAGGTAGACTTTCACCCACACTGCAGCCGCCAGAGTGGGGCGCAGCCTTTTATGCTCAGCAGCAAGATGCGAAGGCTTAAGCGCGGGCATGTATAGCAGATAGAAAACAATTCAATGGCGCCATATTTGAGTAAGCGAGAATAAAATGAAGCAGACGATAATTGCAGATCGCGTGTTTGACGGAACTCGATTCCATACTGACTTGCCTATCACGTTTGAAGACGGCCATATATTGGCGTTTGATACGGTGCAGGGGGCCAGCGAGTCACGCGTAAGCGGCCTTATTGCACCAGGCTTTATTGACGTACAAGTTAATGGCGGTGGTGGGGTGTTATTTAATGCCTCTCCGAGCTTACGAGGCATTGAAGCCATTGGCCAAGCTCATGCTAAATTTGGCACTACGGCTTTTCTACCGACGTTAATTACCGATGATGTCAGTGTTATGCGTCAAGCTGCTGATGCCGTTGCAGAGGTGATAACGATAAACAGTGCAGGAGTTGTAGGTGTTCACTTTGAAGGGCCCCATTTAAGTGTGCCTAAAAAAGGTGTGCACCCACAGCCTCATATTAGACGCATTTCAGATGCGGAACTTGAGGTTTTTAGTCGTCAAGATTTAGGCATCAAAGTCGTTACTCTCGCACCTGAAAATGTGAGTCCTGAAGTCATAGAGGCCTTAGTTAAAGCTGATGTAAGAGTGTGTCTAGGCCACTCTAATGCAGATTACGAGACGGTTAAAAGAGCCCTTGGCGCTGGTGCTTCTGGGTTTACTCATCTATTTAATGCCATGTCTGCACTAGATTCAAGAAATCCTGGCATGGTTGGTGCTGCGCTTGAGAGCCAGGATGCCTGGTGTGGCTTGATTGTTGATGGTCACCATGTTCACCCAGCTTCGGCAAGAGTCGCAATCAATGCCAAGCCTAAAGGTAAGGTGATGTTAGTGACTGATGCAATGCCGCCAGTCGGCTTGGAGGAGGAGGTCAGCTTTGAGCTCTTTGGTACTCAGGTGCTGCGTGTTGGCGACAGGCTCAACGCTGTAACGGGTGAGCTTGCGGGCTGCGTGCTCGATATGGCTGGTGCGGTGGCTAATACTATCAATATGTTGGGTATTGAGCCTGCAGAAGCACTGCGAATGGCATCGCTATACCCAGCTGAATTTTTAGGTATTAGTGACAAGATGGGAACACTTAAGCTTGGCGGCCGAGCCGATATGGTGCTGGTTGATAATAACTATGGTGCCGTGCAAACCTTCATTGCTGGTGAGCGAGTTTTTAAGCGTTAGGCTGTCTAGATACTCTTATCTGGATTCTCTGGTCTAGGTGCTGCTGTCTAGATGAGCTATGTTATCGAGCTTATGTAGAGCCTAAGTGTTAGACATTCTTCTGTTAAGTGCTCTTTTATTAAGGTTTTTTCTATTAAAGACTTTGTTGCTAAGGGCTTTGCTACTAAGGGCTCTGTAGCAAAGAGCCTTGCATTCAAGACCTCAGTACCCAAGGATTAAGTACTCAAGGATTATGTATCCAAGGGCTCAATCACTAAGCATTTTAGAGCTCTGTATTTAGGAGCTCAGCACTTAAGCACTCAAGTACTCAGTATCTAAGAATTTACAGTTAACAACGAAGCTGTCAATCAAAGCCTCAGTAGTGAATACTAACTTGAAAAACAAAGGCTTTGATTTATACCCATTATAAAAAGTCGTAGAAAGGGTCGTTACCATGACAATAATAACAAATAACCCCCAATCAAATGAAAAGCCCAGAGTAAAGCTTAGGCTCAAGTCTTTAGATGCATTACGTGGCTTTGATATGTTCTGGATCTTAGGTGGCGAAGCTATTTTTGCTGCTTTGTTGGTGATGACCGGTTGGGCTGGCTTTAAGTGGTTTGACGCGCAAATGCATCATAGTGCTTGGAACGGCTTTACCTTCTACGACTTAATTTTCCCGTTATTTATTTTCCTGTCAGGTGTCGCATTAGGCTTGTCACCAAAACGCCTTGATAAGTTGCCAATACCTCAACGTTTTCCTTTATATAAACATGCGGTAAAACGACTGCTGTTATTACTGTTTTTTGGCGTGATTTATAACCATGGCTGGGGTACAGGGGCACTATTTTCTGCTGACGACGTTCGCTATGCCAGTGTGTTAGGCAGAATCGCGTTTGCTTGGTTTTTTTGTGCTTTACTGGTTTGGCACACTAGCTTGCGGACACAAATTATCACCGCGATTACAGTGCTAATTGGTTATGCTTTACTACAAGCCTTTCCCGTTATATCCCTTGATGACACAGGTCCATTTACTGTGACGGGCTCAATTAATGCGGCAGTTGATAGTTTGTTTTTACCTGGAGTGACTTATCAAAATGCGGCGGTTGATCCAGAAGGTATACTCTCGACGATCCCTGCTGTAGTTAATGGCTTAATAGGAGTGTTTGTGGGGCACTTTATCGTCAAGCCCCATGCTCAAGGTGACTGGTATAAAGTGGCTATATTAATGGCATCGGGTATCGCGTTCGTTGGGGGAGGCTGGTTGTTATCTCCTCTCATTCCTGTGAACAAAACCCTATGGACCAGCAGTTTTACCTTAGTGACATCGGGTTGGAGCATACTGCTCTTGGCACTGTTTTACGCCATCATTGATGTCATTAAAGTGCAGAAATGGGCCTTTTTATTTACGGTCATTGGCTGCAACTCAATTGTGATTTATATTGCGTCGAGTATCGTAAATTGGAGCTACACCGCAAGCAGCTTATTTGGTGGCGTGATTTTAAGTTTGCCTGAGAATGCGCAGGCATTAGCAAGCGTTATAGGCTTATTATTGGTGCAGTGGTTGGTACTTTACTGGATGTATAAGCGCGAGATTTTCATCAAGGTTTAAGTTGTTAGCCTTAAACTTACTCTTAAGTTAAATCTAAAGCTTGGGCTTTATACTGCCTGGGAGTAAGCGGGGAGGCAACTTTAACTAAGTTAAATAGGTTGTTTAAGTAAAAATGACAGCGTTGTCTTTTTTGCAATAATGCTTTAACATCGATGAAACATTGGGCTTTGAATTAGCACTACGTTAAAAAGCTAAGCACAGAATATAAGCAGATGACAGTCTGCAAAAGCTAAGTGGTATCAATGAAGGATGGGGTAGCAGTTTAATCTGGTATCATAAAATCAATTACTATAAGAAGCAGGTTTAATACATGACAGCAACGACTCAGGCTCAAGTTAGCCCCAAGAGCAGCTTACTGCCTATGACCATTATAGGTGTGCTCTTTTTCATCTTCGGATTTGTGACTTGGCTTAATGGCTCACTGATCCCCTTCCTTAAAATCATTTGTGAGCTTAATGAATTCCAAGCGTTATTTGTTACGTTTGCGTTCTATATAGCTTATACGGTGATGGCACTACCAATGTCATCGATACTTAAGAAGACGGGTTATAAAAATGGTATGGCGATAGGCCTAGCTATTATGGTTGTTGGCTCATTACTCTTTATTCCCGCTGCCCAGAGTGCCAACTTTATCCTATTCCTAGGAGCGTTATTTGTATTGGGTACGGGATTGACCATTTTGCAAACCGCATCTAACCCTTATGTTGTGCATATTGGCCCTAAAGAAAGCGCCGCAATGCGTATTAGTATTATGGGTTTGATTAACAAAGGTGCTGGTGTCATCGTACCTATCTTATTTACTGCATTGGTATTATCAGGTTTTGAAAATTTTACTGCCGATCACTTAGCGGCATTGAGCGAGGCCGACCGTTTAGCGCAGATCAATGAGCTATCATCAAGACTGGTGATGCCTTATATTTATATGGCTATAGCACTGACGTTCTTAATTGGTTTAGTTAAGTTTTCATCGCTGCCAGAGCTAGAGTTTGAAGTGGCTGATGATCATCAAGAAAAGGGTGGTATTACTCACTTTCCACAAGTGGTACTAGGCGCAGTTGCTTTGTTTGCTTATGTTGGTGTCGAGGTTATTGCTGGTGACACAATTGGTTTGTACGGTGAGAGTTTAGGGGTAAATAACTTTGCTTCACTGACGTCTTACACCATGGTGTTTATGGTGTTTGGCTACATTATTGGTGTGACTTGTATTCCTAAGTTTATTAGTCAAGAAAAGGCACTACTTGGCTCAGCTCTAGCGGGGATTGCCTGTATTATTGGTGCTGCGTTAGGTTCTCGTGAAAGCACAATGATTGCTGATATTCTTTGGGGCTGGAGCGGTATTCCGGTGATCCCTGATACGGTGACATTTGTCGCTATGATGGGTTTAGCTCATGCACTTGTATGGCCATCAATCTGGCCGTTAGCACTAGAAGGTTTAGGTAAGTACACGGCTCAAGGTTCAGCTCTATTAATCATGGGGATCTCAGGTGGTGCAATCTTACCTTTAGTATTTGGTAAAGTGGCCTACTTTGCAGACAATACACAGGTTGCGTATTGGGTTGGCTTACCTTGTTATCTGTTTATCTTATTCTACGCCTTAAAAGGCCATAAGATGCGCAGCTGGTAATCAGCTTAGTCACTCTGTCATGCCTCTTTAATGTTGAGGTTTGATCCATAAAGGAGCCTAAGGGCTCCTTTTTGTTTTTTTAAGGGCAAAGCATGGCAAAGGTGGGAAAAGCGTTCAGGAACAACATAACGCTTATACAAAGTGCTAGAGTGCTATAGGAGACGCATGGGAGGTTAGGCGTCTATCTCGTTAGATTTTTCTTTAGTATTAAGAACTTTAAATGATGAGCAATTACAGATACAAAAAAGCCACTCTATTGAGTGGCTTTTTTGTTTTTATGGTGCCGGCACCAAGAGTCGAACTCGGGACCTACTGATTACAAGTCAGTTGCTCTACCAACTGAGCTATGCCGGCTTATTTGTTTAACCAGTCAATTAACTATTGTTAAGTCACTCATTAAAAAATGTTGGTGCCCGAACCCGGAATCGAACCAGGGACACGAGGATTTTCAATCCTCTGCTCTACCGACTGAGCTATTCGGGCAACTAATCGCTACTAATGTAGGCGTTAGATTTGCTACTTCAAACACAGCATTTAAAGCCTGTCTCGTTTGGAGTGCGCGTATAATATAGTGATGTTTTATAAGGTGCAAGTGCTTTTTTGTTTTGTGGCGATGAATCGCAATCTAAAGCTGTCTAAAGTAAGTTATTTACCACTGTCATTGCTCAAGTACTGCTCAAGATAGTGCGTTTAGACACAGATTAAGACAGTTAATGATGACGATTTTATTGCGTGGGTTAGCTATTGCTAACAGGTGGCTTTTGAAAATAACCACTGACTGAAGGCTCATTATACCAATCAGTATAAGAAGTTGATCTACTCAGAGTGTTTCTTGGCAAACTCTTTCAAGGCGAATGGATGACATAATAGTTGTTTCCTTCTGAGCCTATTCAATGCAGAAGGAGGCCGCAAAAACGCTCCTTACAGGCAAGTTTTAGCGGCTCTGATACTGTGTAACGAGCTTAAACGTAAAATGACTATGCTCTTCACTCGTTGCAAACCACATGGTCTTGTATGTTCCCCACATACATAAGACATTTCCTCTATCCGTTAAGGTTTGCTGCTGGAAATATCATAAATGCATGCTTGTATGAATACACGACTATATGAAAACAAGGCTATATGAATACAAGGCTATATGAATATAGGAGGCTGAGTAACGCAGGCGCAGTTACCGAAGAGCCATGAATGGCCTTGCCTCTGCAGCGCTAAGCTCTGGCTGAGGGAGCAAATCTTTATACTGACTTTGATTACCTGTTAAAGGGGGAGCAGCACCAGTAGTGTTTTAAACGTTAACCGCATGTCGACTAAGAATACATTGTTAAATTACAGACACAAAAAAGCCACTCGAAGGAGTGGCTTTTTTGTTTTTATGGTGCCGGCACCAAGAGTCGAACTCGGGACCTACTGATTACAAGTCAGTTGCTCTACCAACTGAGCTATGCCGGCTTATTTGTTTAACCAGTCAATTAACTATTGTTAAGTCACTCATTAAAAAATGTTGGTGCCCGAACCCGGAATCGAACCAGGGACACGAGGATTTTCAATCCTCTGCTCTACCGACTGAGCTATTCGGGCAACTAATCGCTACTAAATGTAAGCGTTAGATTTGCTACTGCAAACTTGATGGCGTTAAAGCCAGTCCCGTTTGGAGTGCGCGTATAATATAGCGATGTTTTTGAAGGTGCAAGTACCTAAGTGTGCAACTGCGCAACAAATAAGCTCTCCCCGAGGTTTGCGCTTGTTTTTAAGGCTGCTTGAGCTTTATTTACGCAGTGGCGCCATTTGCTTCGCCACTATGAGCTGTAAGCTTTCACAGCAAAGGGGTAAGTCAGGTAAATATGTTTGCTGGCAAAGCAAGATACTATGAACGCTAGGTGCTATGAAAAATAACCGAATCATGATGCTTGCGATTTAAACAGTAAGCAAAGCCGTCAGTTTCAGTCGTAAGTTCATTAGTAAGCTAAGCAGAATTTAGCAAAAGGCGTTAGCAAAAGTAAGCTATAGCTAAAAAGGGTAGGTTGCAGTCATTCGAAATCGATTGAATCGGGCTGCGTCACATTGGGTTTGGCTAAATCAGGTTTCATTAAATTAATTGTGATAGTTAAGTATGCATGAGTTACAGTGGCTACCTGACACAAATTATTCAGTCAGGTGAGCAATCCCCTGTGTGATAGAAAGATAATTTATTGAGTGATGTAGCTTAGGTATAGATTGGGTATAGCTTTGGGAATATGCTTGCTGATTTTAGATACAAAAAAGCCACTCTATTGAGTGGCTTTTTTGTTTTTATGGTGCCGGCACCAAGAGTCGAACTCGGGACCTACTGATTACAAGTCAGTTGCTCTACCAACTGAGCTATGCCGGCTTATTTGTTTAACCAGTCAATTAACTATTGTTAAGTCACTCATTAAAAAATGTTGGTGCCCGAACCCGGAATCGAACCAGGGACACGAGGATTTTCAATCCTCTGCTCTACCGACTGAGCTATTCGGGCAACTAGCGATACATAAATGTAAACGTTAGATTTGCTACTGCAAACTAGATAGCGTTAAGGCCTGTCCCGTTTGGAGTGCGCGTATCTTATAGCGGGATATAAAATCCTGCAAGGGCTTTTTTACTCATTAATGATTGTTCGGCTAGTTTGTGTGCAGCTTGATAAATCAGAACAATCAACTGAGCCGATGCGCTCATCAATTGATTAACCGTTGCGCTATTAATAAAGCGTTAACGAAAACAGCAATAGTAATACCGCGATGTTTGAGCTGCTTTATTCAACCATGAGCAGTTTGCTTAGCTATCGAGCAAAACCTTTCTAAAAAATAGAATTTAACCGCCTAAATTTACTGGTTTTATGTTTAAAAATAGTTTGTATGATGGGGTCATTAACTAGGTGCTTGGAAAATTATGTTTCGCAATACAGATAACTCTTACGGCTTGGTGGCCATTTTGATCCATTGGTTATCAGCCATCGCTGTGATTGGACTGTTTGCCGTCGGCTTTTGGATGGTCGATTTAACCTATTACAGCAGTTGGTACCAAACTGCCCCCCATCTGCATAAGAGTATTGGGTTGTTATTGCTGCTACTGACTTTAATTAGACTCGTTTGGCGTTATTTTTCGGTTAAACCGGCCGAGTTGACGACCCATAAGCCTTGGGAAAAACGTGCAGCTCACTTAGCGCACAATGCACTTTATCTATTAATGCTGCTGATTATGCTCAGTGGTTATCTCATTTCGACGGCGGATGGCAGAGGTATTTGGATATTTGATTGGTTAGAGGTGCCAAGTTTTGGTGAGTTGATAAGCAAACAAGCCGATATCGCTGGGGCTATTCATCAATATTTAGCTTATGGGCTAATTGCTCTGGTGGTTATTCATGCTATAGGCGCATTCAAACATCACTATATTGATAAAGACAAAACCCTAAGCAGAATGATTAAGCCATTGCCATAGGGCCTTAAAGTTACGCTGCTATGGCAGCAAAGATTAACCAGCTCAAACGATTTAGCTCATTTAATCGAGCGCACGATAAACAAGGATAGAATATGAACAGCCAATTTTTAGCTCTAGCATTAACAGCATCAGTAACCACTTCTATGAGTATGGTAAGTACCGCGCAAGCCGCAGACTATGTGATAGATACAGAGGGCGCGCATGCCTCTATCGAATTTAAAGTAAGCCATTTAGGTTATAGCTTTGTGGTAGGCCGTTTTAATCAATTTGCAGGTGATTTTAGCTTCGATATCAACAATATTGCAGATTCTACAGTCAATGTGACCATTAATACAGCCAGCGTCGATTCTAATCATGCTGAGCGAGATAAGCATTTACGTAGTGGCGACTTCTTAAATACGGGCAAATTTCCGCAGGCACGCTTTGTATCAACATCAGCAGTAGACAAGGGCGACGGCAATTTTGTTATTAATGGTGACTTTACTTTTAATGGTGTCACAAAGCCGTTAGCCATAGATGCCAAAATAATAGGTGAGGGCAGTGACCCATGGGGCGGCTATCGTTCAGGTTTTGTTGGCAGCACTGAATTTGCCTTAAAAGACTATGACGTTAAAGTCGATTTAGGGCCAGCATCAGCTAATGTGGTTTTAGATTTAGTGGTAGAAGGAATTCGTAAGTAATTTCAAGTCACCAAAAAGTGCTTTAAATAGATAAAACAAAACGCCGCTTAAATTAATTTAAGCGGCGTTTTTGATGACGTTACATTGTGGCGCAGACTAAAGCTGCGACCAGCTCGAACTAATGCTAAACAGTCAGTTACTCGTCGTCTTTTTGCGGCACGTAGCCTTCAATTTCGACATCTTTACCTTCAAACAAAAAGTTTACCATCTGCTCTTCTAAGAACTTACGGTCATCAACATTCATCATGTTCAGTTTCTTTTCGTTGATCAGCATGGTTTGCTTTGACTGCCAAAGTGCCCAAGCTTCTTTACTGACATTGTCGAAAATACGCTTGCCCAAGTCACCTGGGTAAAGCTGAAAACCTAGGCCTTCTGCTTCTTTGTTTAAGTACACGCAGTTTACTGTGCGAGCCATGATTACTCCTTAATTAATACAGAACCTAAGTCAGCCAGAATTCGCTCAGTAGCGGCGGCTAAACCAACTTTAGGTGGATGAGATAAGTTATACCAGAGCGCGGAACTTTGTTCCATGATCTGGTTATTGCTAATACCACTTACTCGGACCAACACCGGCTGGATATCGAGGTGAAAGTGGCTAAAAGTGTGTCTAAAACCGACTAACTCTTGTTGCGAGGTCATTTTTAGTTGCTTGTCTTTAATATAAGCGTCGAGTTCGGCGCGCTCTGCAAATTGAGGAAAGCACCAGAGACCGCCCCAAATACCCACGGGTGGTCGTTTCTCAAGATGCACTAGATGCTCATCTTCTATGACTAATAGCCAAGCAAACTTTTCTGGAATAGATTTCTTTGGTTTTTTACCTGGATATTCGGTCTGCCGGCCACTTAACTGGGCTTTACAGTCTATGGCTACAGGGCATTGGGCGCAGTTAGGCTTGGAGCGCGTACAGACAGTTGCACCAATATCCATCATGGCCTGATTATATTTTTGAATATCTTTAGCTGGGGTTAACATTTCGGTTAATTGCCAAAGTTGCTGCTCGACAGGTTTTTTACCTGGCCAGCCTTCGATTGCACCATGGCGAGCTAAAACACGCTTCACATTACCGTCGAGAATAGCAAAGTTGAGTCCTAAAGATAGCGAAAGCACTGCACCTGCCGTTGAACGACCAATACCAGGTAATGCCAAAACATCATCAAAGTGAGTTGGAAACTCGCCATTAAAATCAGACTGCATTATTTGTGCGGCTTTATGTAGGTTTCTGGCGCGCGCGTAATAACCAAGTCCAGTCCAGTGATGCAGCACTTCGTCCTGCTCGGCACAGGCTAGGCTATCAATATCTGGAAATCGTGCGATAAACTTTTCGAAATAGGGGATAACCGTAGCAACTTGCGTTTGCTGGAGCATGATCTCTGAAATCCATACTTTATATGGGGTTTTATTGAGTTGCCAAGGAAGTTGTTTACGACCAAAGTTGTCGTACCATTCGATAATTCTTGTTGAAAAAAGCGCGGTAGTTTTCATCGGCGCAGTGTAACTTTAGCCTAGGGTTTAAACAAGCAAAGCACAGGGCTTTTTATGGCAAAGTGGCTGGAGTTGTAAGCAAAATATGGCTTATTTAGCTGTAAAGCAAAGGCACTGCTCGCACAAACTGAGATTATTGGTATAATTTCGCCACAATAAGGCTTGCACTGAAGGTTGAACTTTGGATAATGCCTTTCTTTTTTAAATTATGCTGTCTTAAGCGAGGGCGAAAATGAGCGACGTAACAACCGCTGAATTCAATGAAGAAGGTAAATACCTTCGCAAAGTGAGAAGCTTTGTATTGAGAGAGGGCCGTTTAACTAAAGGCCAAGCTCAAGCAATGGAGCAGCAATGGCCAATCATGGGCCTAGATTACACTCCAGAATCGATTGATTTAGTCGAAGTATTTGGTCGTGAAGCAGATACCGTTCTAGAGATCGGCTTTGGCATGGGCGCGTCATTGGTAGAAATGGCTAAGGCGGCTCCTGAGCTTAACTTTATCGGTATCGAAGTGCATAAACCCGGCGTCGGTGCATGCTTGGCAGAAGCTGCTGAAGCGGGCGTGACTAACTTACGTGTTTATCACCATGATGCAATTGAAGTACTTGAAAATAGCATTGCTGAAGGCAGTCTGGCTTGTGTGCAATTGTTCTTCCCAGATCCTTGGCATAAAACTCGTCATCATAAGCGCCGTATCGTTCAAGCACCATTTGCTGAATTGATCCGCAAGAAACTTAAGGTTGGCGGTGTATTCCATCTGGCAACAGATTGGGAAAACTACAGCGAACATATGCTAGAAGTGATGAATGCCGCGCCTGGTTATAAAAACCAATCTGAGACAGGTGATGTTGTTGAACGTCCAGATCATCGTCCATTGACTAAATTCGAAGCGCGTGGCCACCGTTTAGGTCATGGGGTTTGGGATCTTATGTTTGAGCGTGTTTAAGCGCTAAACCGAATTTATATACTGTAAATAAGCTATCTAGGAGAACAACCATGGCAGCAAACCGTAGCCGTCGCTTACGTAAGAAATTACGCGTTGATGAGTTCCAAGAGTTTGGATTTGACGTTAACTGGATTTTTAATGAGTCAGTAACAGAAGAGCAAATTGATGCAATCGTTGATCAGTTTATCGATGAAGTGATTGAACCTAACGACCTAGGTTATCACGGCGGTGGACACAAAGAGTGGGAAGGTATTATTGCCACTCAAGGTATCGGCAAGTGTACAGAAGAGCACCGAGCTGCAGTTAAAGCATTCTTTGACGCTCAACCTGTATCTGATCTCGAAATTGGCGAGCTTTACGATATTTGGTGGGGCTAATGCCTGAATTGGCATTACTTGAAGAGATCCTAGAAAAAGTACGACCTCTTCTAGGACAGGGTAAAGTGGCTGACTATATTCCAGCCCTTGCCCAAGTTGATGCTAATAAGTTAGGTATTGCAGTGACGACCTCTGACGGTGTCACTATAGGGGCTGGAGATTATCTCGAGCCCTTTTCAATTCAGAGTATTTCTAAGGTATTTAGTCTTACCTTGGCGCTAATGCTGTATGAAGAAGATGAGATTTGGTCGAGAGTCGGTAAAGAACCCTCAGGCCATTCTTTTAACTCTTTAGTTCAAGTTGAATTGGAAAAAGGCTTACCGCGAAATCCATTTATCAATGCTGGTGCGCTGGTTATTGCCGATCTTTTGCAAAGTCGTTTAGGTGCGCCTAAGCACCGTATGCTTGAGATTGTTCGTGGTTTAAGTGAAAACAATAGAGTGGGATACGATAAAATCGTTGCCGCATCTGAATATCAACACAGCGCAAGAAACGCCGCGATAGCTTACTTGATGAAATCATTCGGTAATTTTAATAACGACGTTGATACTGTGTTGCACAGCTACTTTCACTATTGCTCACTTCGCATGAGCTGCGCAGATCTTTCCCGTGCTATGTTTTACTTAGCTAACTCAGGTAAAAGCCTTGCTGGTAAACAGTTAATTAGTCCTGTACAGAATCGGCAGTTAAATGCGTTATTAGCCACATCCGGCCTTTATGACGGTGCGGGTGAGTTCGCTTATCGCGTCGGTATGCCGGGTAAGAGCGGTGTCGGCGGTGGCATTATCGCGGTGATCCCTGGTGACATGTCTGTATGTGTTTGGTCTCCGGAGCTTGATGCCAATGGCAACTCTTTAGCGGGCACGGCAGTGTTAGAAGCCTTGAGTCAGACTTTAGGCCGTTCGATTTTTTAGTTTTACTCAGTCAATTGTCTACAGCCAGTCACTATAGTCAGTTTCTACAATTAGTTCCTACATCAGTATCAACATCAGCTGTTTTTGATATTTGGCCAATTGTTAGCTTAATTGGCCAAATATATTATTTAGCAGCGTGTATCACCTCTATACAACTCAAGTGATAACCTTTAAAAACATGGTGTTAGCTTGTTTGGCATGGTCTGTGCTTTATTTACATCAAGATTGAAAATAATATCATACAGACTATAGCGATAAAGGATTGATGCGATGAAAAAACTACTTACCTCTGTTGGGATCTCAGCCGTGTTGCTATCAGCAACGAGTCTACAAACCGTTGCCGCTCATAGCGACCAGTCAATGAATAAAGAGTGCGAAGTCGCGCTTAATTATGACGTCACGGTAGAGCCTAAGAAACTGATTGTCAGTGAGGTTGGTGATGAAAAGTATCGCATCGAAATGGATGAGCTATTTGTTAATGGCAAGCAAGTGTCACTTAATAAACAGCAGCAAGCATTAGTGAGTCAGTATTCACAAGAGGTTTCTTCGCAAGTACCTGAGGTGATTGAACTGGTTAATGATGCGGTTGGAATGGCTTCTTCTGCAGTGAGTCTTGCGTTAACCCCACTGTTAGGTGATAGCGCAGGTGCTAAGATTGACGAAATGATGTCAGGTCTTGAGCAACGAATCGAAAGCGTAGCGTACCAACATGGCGATACGTTTTACCTTGGCTCGACAGAGTCATCACTAGAAGATGCCTTTGGAGAGGAGTTTGAGCAAGAGATGGAAGAGTTAGTGCAGAACTCACTCGGCAGCATGATGATGACTTTAGGCGCACAAATGATGTCGGGCGCCGGTGATAGCTTTGAACAGAAGATGGACTCTTTTTCTCAAAAGATGGAAACCATTGGTGATGATATCGAGATGCAGATGGAGCAGCAAGCCGCTGATCTAGAAGCCCGTGGCGAAAAGCTATGCGAAAGATTTAAAACCTTAGTGGTACTGGAGCAACAGTTGCGTGACGAGATCCCAGAACTTGCTAGCTATCCTTTAGTTGAATCCTCTAATACCACTATGCTTGAGTAAACATTACTTCACTGGACTCGTTACTAAGATATACGCTTGGTAAAACAATGAAGTAAAGCTGTTGCCTTGATTGATTTGCAACCTCCCCTGCATCCCCCCTTTATGCAGGGGTTTTTACATTTAAAGCCTCACTAGACTTTTGTACTACCGATCCCCTTTGTACCTAGCCCAAACTACATATTTGATGAGTTATGGGGATTTTTTGGTATACTTCTAAAAATAAAAACAAAAACCAACTATTGGTTACATAATACAAACTCTACTCTAGCGTACATATATTCACTTAAGATATTGTTTTTAATAGAAAACAGCATGTCTTAGCGATGGAAGTACTATTACTGTCGTAAACACCTTAAGGCGATTTACATGTTAGAACTTTTAGAACCAATCGCAATTTTTACCCATGTGGCTCGAGCGGGCAGTTTTAGCTCTGCGGCGAGAAAGTTAGGCATATCAAAGTCTAAAGTAAGTACCCAAGTGGCCGATCTGGAGCATAAGCTTGGTGTTCAATTGATTCAACGTACCACAAGAAGCTTGAGTTTAACTGAGGCGGGCCATCTATTGTATGCCCAAGGAGAAGAGTTATTAAGAGATGCCGACCAAGCTGTTGCTAGCGTTCATAATCTTAATGATGCTACCCGAGGCGTATTGAAAGTGGGTATTTCTCAGTCATTCGGTACCATGCACATCATCCCTGCTTTGCCAGAGTTTATGGCTAAGCATCCAGAGCTCGAACTTCAAGTTAGCTTACTTGACCATAAAGTCGACGTGGTTAGTGAAGGTTTAGACCTACTACTTACGATGTCAGAGCAATTGCCACTTGGGATGGTTGCAAGACCACTGATGAAATGCCAGTTCTTGTTAGCCGCGTCGCCATCATATGTAGAGAAGCATGGTGTACCTAGCCGCCCAGAGCAGTTAGTAGACCATAACTGCTTGGTATATCAAGGTGAATGGCATGAGCACAGTATCTGGCAATTTAAGCAAGGTGATGATTACTGTGAGATTGGCGTAACAGGTAATTTCAGAGTCGATAATGCCCCAGCATTAAAGTCGGCGGCGGTAAGCGGACTCGGTGTGGTTTATCTAGCAAGCTATCTGCTTGAAGATGAGCTGGAAAAGGGGACTCTGGTGCCAATTCTTGAAGACTGGCAGTTGACTCATCATTTGCCATTACAAGCGGTTTACCCAAGACGTAAACACTTAGCACCAAAGGTCAGTGCCTTTATTGATTTTATAAAAGATCATATCGGTACACCGCCATATTGGGATGCGCCTTTAAAAGAATTGTATGCAAAACGTAAGTAAAATGGAGAAACATTGTTTTATATTTTGAACAGTGTGAAATCTTGCTAATGTAGTGAGTTCTTAAGTGCTTTTTATTCAATCACTTAATCCCTGCTGTACATTGTTTAGTCAAGCTGAATTTAGCCTTGGCTAAACAACTTAAAATCATTTCAGTTGAAGTTTGTTCTCGTTTTAATACAATTGCAGGCAGTTGATTCAAAAGTTCTGAGTCCTATAGTGTAATCGAGAATGACCCCTCTCTATTGCGCTATACAGAGCAGCTAAAAGCATTTTGCATCAATGCTGACAGACGGTTTAAGAACTAAAACAATGTCAGCCTTAAAACCATCACCTAGTTTGGTTTACCCCGGTTATTTATAGCCGGGGTATTTTTCTTTTTGGGCTGTACCAAAGCTTAAATACCTTCCCTTGTTCTGCATTTGAAACAGTTTGAAGTTCGTTCTATATCAAGGTCTTTCACTTTTGAATCATTTCAGTCTGGTGAATAATGAAAGTCGTGAGCAGTCTGCTTACTGGGCTGGCAGGTGAACCGTGCTACTGTTTATAACCGAGGAGATGAGTTTAGCGAGCCTTATCATCATCGGCATCTGCTGGTGGCCTGGGTATAGACGCCATTGTTAGCCGAATTTGCTTGCAGGGTTAATGACCAAGCATATTTCGGCCTCGAGTTTAGTTACGGCCCAGATTGGTATAAAGCGCTTGATACTTGAAGTGAAACTATCTTAAGCTACAGATAATATTGGAAAATATTATCTTCTCTTAGCTTTATAGTTCGATGCTTTGTAGAGCCATTTATTTCATGAGACATGTATTACATTGAATAAATTTATTAAGTCACTTTTTTCGCGTTCTGCTGATCTTGGAACTGCATCTGAAACCGTAGCTGAAACTATCTCTGCAGAAAAGATTTCAGCAACAATTACTTCGGAAACAACTACCTCAGCAGAAAAGATTTCAGCAACTACGACCTCAGAAACAAGTGCTGAGCATGAATACTCTTTTCAGCACCATAGGTTGTACTACGATGGATTGATTCAGCTGCAAATCGTTAAACGCAGTGGTTTCAATATTGAGCTATTGAGTCAGTTTGAATTGGTTGGTAGTGATAACTGCGAACTGCTTTTGGTTGAGTGGCTTGATGATGAGCGCTTTATTGCGGTGGATTCAATAGGCCGAATTTATAGTGCTTGTTTCAGCTCTGGTGCCCGCTCTGATATCAGCAATGGCATAAGCTCCGACATGAGTTTAAATACATCCTCAGCTTCTAGCTCTCAAAGCCGCAAGCCAAGCAAGCTGAGTTTAGTTGCGCTAACATCGCTAGAGTTGTACCCAACAAATGATGCCTGCTGTAACAATGGCAAGCTTTGGCTCGTTGGCGCCAAGCAGGGTGGGCGACGCAGCGCCCGGTCAATGTACTGTATCGATATAGGCGCAGCCTTAAATAGGCAGGCAAGCGCGGCTGCAGAGAATGACAGCCATACAAAAGTTGGCTCTTTTGAGCTCCTCTGTACCGATATCAGTTGTTATGAAATGCCATTTAGGTTTGTTAACGGCAGTATGGTGTATTTGGCTGATAATGAGTTTGTGTTTTATCAGCGTGAAAAGCGCAGAATGCATCAACTGGTGAGCTTTAGCCCTCTTAGTTCTGAGATGAAAGTTCATCCACTTGAAGGCAAGCCCGCACCGACGGAAATTTCTGTTCGTAATACTTTTTTCATGGATAACCAACGCGGTATTGCGCTGCTTGCCAATGCTGAGACGGTTAGCATGACTGTATCAACTGATACTGATGCTTCTGAATCGATTGCCGAGGCTCTTAATCAAGCTGAAGTGATTGCTCAGGCTGAAGCTTTTGATCAGGCTGAAGCTCCAGGCTTTGATTTTGTATTACAGCTAATCGATTTTAAGCAGAAAAAGGCACTGTGGAGCCGCAGTGTTAGGACACTTAATCCATCACAAATTTGTGCCAGTTATCAAGCTGAAGAGCTTGTGGCGTCATTAACTGCGATTGCCGCTGGCGATAGCAGCTCAAGTCACCATGATGAGCTGCAAACCTTTGTAGAGTGTTTAACCTCGGCCACTGTTGCTGCTGATGGCAACAGCATTTGGCTTGGCTGGCAAGATGGCGTGGTGCAGCAGCTATCGTTAACGGGTGAATGTATATTCCCTCTGAAGCAACTGATGCAACGAAATAGTGGTGGCATTCTTCGCTCTTTGCAGGTGTTTGGGCTCGAACCCGTTGTGATTAAATCTCAAATTGATGACCAATTATTGGTGGCGGTTGGTGACGAGGAGGATGGGCGTATTTGGCTGATGGATCTCGCTGATAAAAAACAGGGTTCTTCAGCGAGTCTTGTTTCAGCGGTATGTCGGCAAAAAGGGGTCATATTAGATATACCTGCAGGGCTGACTGAAGTGCCGACTCAGAGTGGGCAAGTCGATATTTTTTATCAAGATTTAAATGATACGTCAGCAAAGCTGGCAACGCTTGAAACACTGAACGCTTTAATGCCGAAGCTACAGCTGCATTACCACGCCAGTTATGAGCTGATGAATAAAAATGCCCCCAACTTGGATGCAAAGCTAGAGCTAAGTAATGAGCAGAATAAAGTTTTAAATAAAACGCCAAACCAAGCTCTAAAACAAGAGCAAGCTCAAGATAAGCCGTTATCACTATTCTTTGGCTTTGTTACTCAACAAGTCAACGGGTGTACCGTCCAAAGTGAGTACGATCTGTTTGCTTCAGCAGGTTACGATGAAAAGGGCGCAGACTTATTAGCAAGTATCATCAAGCAGTTTGCCAGCTGGGACTGTGCCGCTCATCTGTCAGGTCTTAAAGGGGCGCCGGTAATGGCCGATGCAGTGTTAGCTCTAGCTGACAAAAAAGAGTATTTAGATATTCTTGCTGAGTACTTTAACGCCATTGGTGCTAATGAGCCTATACATCCCTTTCATGTACACAGGACGATGGTTGTGATCCGTGAGCAACACGCTGACTCTCCTGAATTAGCAGCCTTTATGGCGAAGGTGCCTTGGCCTTGGAATGATGTCAGTTTTAGCGTGCCTAATGTCGGAGCTTACGACTAAATGTGATGGCCTAGAACCTAGAATCTAGGACCTAGGACTGAACATTTTTATGACGTCTTTCAGAGCTTGCCCTTCTTAGAAACGACATGGTTTGATGTGGTTGGGTTCTTCATAATATGGCCACCTTTAAATCCCTTTATTGTGCCAGTTGCTGCGATAATCCAGGCACAAATTAAGCCGGCAAATAAAATAACTGCAGCCCACTCAAACGCAGGTAGCCTAGTATGTAAAGCTAATTGTGTGGTTCCGGTAACGCAAGTACCAACAGGGAAAGTAAATGCCCACCAAGTGAGCGCAAAGGGCATTTTTCTGCGCAGAGCGCGCAGTGTTAGTAAGCTTGCTAATATCGACCAGAAAAAAGCAAATCCCCAGATAGGCACCCCATAAAGAATTGCCATAGTATTCATGCCTGTAGAAATCGGCTCATCGACCACAAATAGCGCCGCGCTACCCAGTGCTCCAGCCGCAGTAACAGATTGCCCGAGAGGCCCTAAGACAATCCAAAGGGTCGGAACGCGCGCGCTGCCTGATGTGCCTGAGTAAGCTAAGCGGCTCCAGATCATGGTGATAATGATTAGTGCACTAAGTAAGCTAATGCCAAACATGGCGTAGCAGGCATAAAGCAGCGTTTGTTGTAGGGCAATATTTTCAGAATGGGGGATTAACATGGCGCCAATAGCAGCAGAGACCATAGGCGGTACAACGGGCATCAACCAACCACCAAAAGCGGCGTCTTCCCGGACCTGATGATGGGTAAAAAGACGAAATGGAATAACAACGGCGGTCAGCAGCCCAAGTAGTGTTCCTACTATCCACAGGCTCCAGGCTAGCGTCATTGCGGTCTCTACGGCCATAACTTGTGAGCCGTACAACAGCGCGCCTCCTGCTATAGTCATCATCGCCATGGGAGGTGCACCAAAAAATTGCGACATCACCGGGTCGTTAAATTGTCGTTTGATAATGTGGGGCTTGGTAATGGTCTGAACTATTTTCAGTAATAGCATAGCAACTAACATCAAGGATGCGAGTAACCAGATAATCAGCCCTATGTCGTTTAAGTGCCCGCCAAACATAGGTAGCCCGATTGCGGCGTTAGCGATGATGCCTGTGCCCATAACAGAGGCAAACCAGTTTGGACCTATCTCTGTGCTTAGCTCAACTTGCGTATTTTCAGACATATATTCCCTTAACCGCAACATGTTTACATTTATCTTATTAAAACTAATTTGTTTGAGGTGATAAGTACAATTTTGAATCGAATTTACTGTTTACATAAACCGTTAGGCTGCAATCAATGGCTAAGGCCGTGAGGTAAATTAGAATATTTTAGGGCTGGTGTCTTGTTGATCAACTTAGAAATGAAAGCGGGCACAATATAATTGTGCCCGCTTTCATTTAGATTTCTATATTGCGCTAGAGCGACTGCAATTAAGCGACTGCAGCTAGGCTTCTATCGCTCAGTCATTGTGGCAGGCTGGCTCATCGTGGCTAAGCTAGAGCAACTAAGCAACTAAGCAACTAAGCAACTAAGCAACTGAGCAATAGCGACTGAGCTCGCCTGACAGCACCTGGATGACTATTTACAACCGTTATTAATCGCTGTTATTAGCTGTTTTGCTCTATCCATAGGTCGATTTCACTTTCGAGTACATCTAACGGTACTGGACCATTTTTAAGGACTATGGTGTGAAAATCGCGAATATCAAATTTATCGCCTAGGGCTTGCTGCGCTTTGTCTCTTAAGGCTAGTAGCTTTAGCATTCCCACTTTATAAGCGGTTGCCTGAGATGGCATCACAATATGGCGCTCAACCATTTTTACTGCATCAGATTTGGCATTGGGCGTGTTAGAAACGTAATACTCGATAGACTCTTCACGCGTCCATTTTTTAGCGTGAATACCAGTATCGACCACTAAACGACAAGCGCGCCATAACTCCATCGCTAAGCGGCCAAAGTCTGAATATGGGTCAGAGTACATGCCCATCTCTTTCGGGAAATACTCACTGTAAAGCCCCCAGCCTTCGATATAAGCGGTATAGCCGCCAAACTTACGAAACTTTGGTACACCATTAAGCTCCTGGGCGATAGCTATCTGCATATGGTGACCCGGCGTGCCTTCATGGTAGGCCAACGCCTCCATCTGATATTTTGGCATGGCTTTCATGTCATATAGATTGGCATAGTAGGTACCAGGGCGGCTTCCGTCTGGTGATGGGTTGTTGTAAAAAGCTTTACCTGCAGATTTCTCTCTAAAGGCTTCAACCTGTTTAACTATCATAGGTGCTTGAGGTTTGACCTTAAACACTTCATCGAGCCTGCTGCTCATGGTGTCGATAAGTGCGGTGGCCTCTGTGAGGTATGCCTGACGGCCTTTATCGTCATTGGCGTAATAGAACTGCTCGTCTTCGCGCATAAACTTGAAGAACTCGGTTAATGAGCCTTCAAAGTTAACTTTGGTCATGATATCGCGCATTTCGCTGTGAATACGCGCCACTTCAGATAGACCTAGCTCATGGATATCATTAGCGGTCATGTCGGTTGTCGTCGTGCGAGCTAATGCATTGTTGTAGTAAGTCTCGCCCTGTGGAAATTTCCACGCGCCGTCACGAGTATCGGCTTTAGTTTCAAGCTTAGTCATGTAGGCGATTAGCTTGTCGTAGGCAGGTTTTACATCGTTAACTAATGCCGTTTTAGCATCGCGTAATAAGCTATCTTGGTCGCTATCGCTCAATTCAAGGCTTGATACTTTGCGTTTAAAGTCAGCCCATAGCGCGCTATCTTGTGCCATATCGCCCTTATTAGACTCAGCAGTGAAAGGTGCGCCAGCTACGATATTTTTGCTGTCGGTTATTACATAAGGGAAGACAAACTTAGGCGCAACAATGCCCCTAGTTTCACGCGCTTCTAAGGCCGCTTGTAGTTGAGATAATCGCTTAGGCACACCTTGTAGGCGGCTAATATAGGCTTTGGCATCTTCAACGTTGCCAATTTGGTGCTGGTTAATCAAGAAAGAGGCGATTTGTGAGTGGCCACCATACATCTGGTTGACCGGGTAGCTATGGTAACGCCACTTGTCATCTTTAATGCTTTGCTCAAGCTTTTGAGTTAATAGCTGATAGCTAAGTAGAGTCTGTCTATCGAGCTTACTTGGGTCGATTTTTTGTAGCAGAGTTAAGTGTTTTTTATCTCGTGCAAGGGCTGCGTCATCGGCGGCATCACCCATCTCGTCCCATTTGTCATAGTCAGTTTTAATCCCTAGGTGCGTTTGTGAAATAGGGCTCGCCATAACATTTTCCATGAAAATGCTTTCAAATAAGAGGTTGGCTTTTTCTGACTCGCTTTCAGCCTTATGAGCAATGCTCTCACTTGGACTTAATAATTGTACAGAGGATGAGGCGGCAATCGCTGTGGTGCTAAATGTGGTAGTGGCACTAAATACAATTGAAAGTGATAGGGCGATAGAGCTGATTTTTGTTTTTATAGGCATTTTTAGGCTTCCTTAGAATTATGATTGTTATCCTAAAGAAGCCGGCGGTTAATTTTTTGATCTAAGTGTTAGTAAATGTTTCTATGCGAGCCGGTATTAACATCTTTGCTTTTTTATTCAGCTAGTTAATTGGTGTTTGTAACAGATGGAACGCGCTATAGAAACTGTGACAGCAACTCATTGACGAACAGGTGACCTTTGCTAGTCAGTTGCCAGTGTTCATCAGACTCGGTCATTAAGCCTTTGGCACAGGCTTGTTTGATGCCGTCACTAATGGTGTCTCGTGATAAACCGGTACGCTGCTCAAATTCCACCTTAGGAATGGGGCTCATTAGGCGTAAGCGATTCATTAGATACTCTAATGCTCGATCTTCTTGCGCAACTTCGGTGGTTTCGTAGGTATAGTTATCTGCTGTTAAATAGCCCTTAGGGTGCTTTATTTTAACTGTGCGGATAATTTTGCTGTCGCTAACGTTATTATCGTTAATTAGGGTGATTTTACCGTGGGCGCCACAACCGATCCCCAAGTAGTCGCCAAACTGCCAATAGTTAAGGTTATGTCTGCACTGATAGCCTTCTTTAGCATATGCTGAGATCTCATATTGCTGATAGCCCAGCTCAGCTAGACGTTTCTGGCCTTGTTCGTAGATCTGCCACAAGTTTTCATCATCTGGTAACTGCGGTGGTTTAGAATGGAACAAGGTATTTGGTTCTATGGTGAGCTGATACCAAGACAAATGCGGCGGCGCGAGTCCTGCTGCTGTTTCAATATCGGCAAGGGCTTCATCAAAACTTTGGTTTGGTAAACCATGCATTAAGTCTAAGTTAAAGCTTTGGTAGCCTGAAACTTTGGCTTTTTGCGCAGCAACTTGAGCCTCATCTTTATCGTGAATACGACCAAGCAGATTGAGCTTGTCAGTCGAGAAACTTTGTACGCCAATAGAAAGACGAGTTACACCTGCTTTATTGTATGCTTCAAAATCATCATGCTCTAGGGTGCCAGGGTTTGCTTCCATGGTGATTTCAATGTTGTCGCTAAAGGGGATGAGTGCATCCACCTCTTCGAGTAAACGCCCTATATGCGCAGCATCGAACAAAGAGGGCGTTCCGCCACCGATAAAAATCGTGTGTAGTTGCCTACCTTGCACATAATGCAGATCTTGTTTGAGATCCTTAATCAGTGCATCAACATATTCAGCCTGGGGTAACTCTCCATGTTGGCCATGGGAATTAAAATCACAATAAGGGCACTTTTGTACGCACCAAGGAATATGAATATAAAGGCTTAACGGTGGCAGGGTTAGCATTAGTTAAAGATACCTTGTTGCTTCATGGCTTGAATTAACAATACCAATGCTTTACCACGATGACTGAGCGTATTTTTTTCATCACTGCTTAGCTCAGCTGCGGCGCATTCGTGTTCTGCAGGGATAAAAATAGGGTCGTAACCGTGGCCATTTTCGCCTTGTGGGCCAAAACCTATTGTGCCTTCCCATGCTGCTTGGCAAATAATAGGGGTTGGATCTTTAGCGTGACGCATATAGACCAATACACACTGAAAACGCGCATTGCGTTCAGTTTGGCCTTCAAGTGCATTTAATAGTTTTGTGTAATTTTGCTCATCTTTAGCGCCTTCACCGGCATAACGCGCTGAGTAAATACCTGGGGCGCCTTGTAGGAAGTCAACTTCTAGACCCGAGTCATCAGCGATGGCAGCATGACCGGTAATTTCCGCGGCGTGCCTTGCCTTGATAATGGCATTTTCAACAAATGTAGTACCAGTTTCAGGGACTTCAACAACATTGAACTCACTCTGAGCTAAGATCTCGACGCCGTAATTAGCCATCAATTCAGAAAATTCTTTGAGTTTACCTTTGTTGCCGCTGGCAAGGACGATTTGGTTCATGGGATTCTTTCGATGAGTCAGTAAATAATGGCGGTAATAATAGCCGAGATACGGTGTTTTCGATAGTAGCAATCGCATTGAACAATTAAAAAAATAGAGGCGAAATGCCCCTATTTATTCAATTTAATGAGAGATTATTCGACGTAGAATTTTTGTTTGAACTTGAGTGTGGTATTGAGCTTTTTACCGGACTTAATTGCGATCTTGAAGTTGATCTCTTGATCGTCACGATACGGAACTTCGGCAATATAATAAATAGAGTTACCTTCGCGAATTTCCCTAAACTTTAAGTCGATTCTGGCATCGAGTAAGTTATTGGCGACGCCTGAGATCTCAACAGGAACGGCAGGGTGACCTTTGACGCTAGTATCAAGCACTGAAATATTGATGATGCCGGTGTAGCTACTACGTTTAATACCATAACTCTTGGCAATACTCGGGGTTAAAAAGGTGCTACTAAGGGCTACATAGTGGATATCGTAGTTACCCACTTTTTCTTTTTGTTCGGCAAATGCATTGCTGCTTAAACAAAAGCAGAGCATTAGCACAGCGGTTAAAGAACGGATCATATTCGCTTTCCTTAGGAAGATATCTTGCTAACAGTATAGAACTTTGTTGGGCTCAATGCGCTATTGGAATAATACGCATAAGGTTACAAAAGGTTTTGTATTTCAGCTGGGATAAGCTTAGGAGCGGTGATTTTTACCTGTTTATGGCGTCCCATTTGGCCTTTCACTATGGCAATATCGCCCTTCGGTACTTTAAAGGCTTTTGATAAGTACTTAGTTAAATGGGCGTTGGCTTTGCCATCAACGGGTGGGGCTGTGATAGCAATTTTTATCTCTTCACCATGTAGGCCAACAATTTGGTCACGACTCGCTTTAGGCTGGATATAGAGTTGAAGCAGCAGGTCACCCTGCTGCAATATGGCTGGTGTCACTATACGCTAGCCCAAAATGGCACGTACTGCGCGAGTAAGATATTGACGAAGTTAAGAATAATCATCATGACCAGCAATGACAGATCTAAGCCGCCCATTGGCGGTAAAATACGGCGAATTGGCGCAAGCAATGGCTCCGTCAGTTGACCCATTACCATCTCAATTGGGTTACTGCCTTGGCTTACCCAACTTAAAATTGCACGTAAGATTAGCATCCAGAACAGCAGTACACCCGCTTCTTTAATCACAGAGACTAGCGAGATAAGTAGCAGTGTCAGTACATCAATCGCTGCGCCAGCCATCAGGCTTAAGATAACAAACTTTGCTATCACGACGGTTATTGCCAGTACGAAAGAGGCGGTGTCAAAACTACCAAAAGAGGGCAGTACTCGGCGTAATGGGCCAACAATCGGGTGGGTGGCTTTTACAATAAATTGGCTAAACGGGTTATAAAAATCAGCTTTGGCTAGCTGTAGCCAAATACGTAATACCACAACCATCAGGTATAGATCGAATACCGTGCTTATCAGAAAACTAAATGCATTCATCTGTTTACTCTACTTGTTCAAGTTAAATTTAAAAACTAATACTGCTTTGCCATCTCTTCAGCGCGGGCGATGCAATTGTTCATTGCGCTATCGACCAAGCCTCGTAAGTTACCTTTTTCAAACGTCTCAACGGCTTGCGCTGTTGTGCCCCCTTTTGAGGTGACGTTTGCTCTTAGCTGAGCAAGGCTTAGCTCAGGGTTTTGCTTCACCATTAACGCCGCACCTAGGGCTGCTTGCTGAGCCATATCTCTAGCGGCTACTTCAGACATCCCCCCTTTGACAGCACTTTCTACCATAGATTCTAAAAATAGGAAGAAATAAGCTGGAGAGCTACCCGCTAGTGCAATGACTTGGTTTAAATCGCCTTCCTTGTCGACCCAAACAATTTCACCACCTGTGGCCATTAGCGTTTCGCAAATAGCTTTTTGCTCAGCAGATATATCTTCACCTGCAAAAAGGCCCGTTAAGCCTACACCGATTTGCGTAGGAGTATTAGGCATAGTGCGGATTAGTTTGATCTCTTGCTTAAAATAATCGCCATAACGCTTTGCAGTAACCCCTGCTGCTATGGTGATAATCAGTTTGCTTGAGAGATCTAAGCCGCTAAGCTCTTCGCCAACAACTTGCATTAAATGCGGTTTAACGCCAAGTACGATGACCTCTGCTGCTTGTGCAGCTTTAAGATTGTTATTTGAAACCTTAATACCAAAATCGCTGACCATAGCATCTAGCTTTGGTTGGCTAGGGTTAGTGGCTTCGATTAGTTCAGGGTTATAACCGCTGTTGACTAGGCCGCTAACGATACTGCGAGTCATATTGCCCGCACCAATAAAGCATACTTTTTTTTGCGTCATGAAGATCTCTTGTTGTTTTAGTTGGTTTTATGGCAACTTTAGCTATTAATATCTGGGCTAAACCGTGAATTGCAAGCTGTTGGCACTTAAATGTATCGTGCTAGCAATCATTTCATATTACGATTGATTTCATCTTACGATTGTTTGCCAAGCACTATTATCTTAAATCTTATCTAACTGTAATCGCGAGCACCAAATATAGCGCTGCCAATACGTACCATGGTTGAGCCGTGAGCGACGGCAAGCTCTAGATCGTTACTCATGCCCACAGACAAGGTATCGACACTATCAAAGCGCTTAGCTAGCTCTGTATAAAGGCCTTGTAACGCTGAAAGTTCAGCCGCTGCGGTTTGTTCATCAACGTCGGCCGAGGGGATCGCCATCAGGCCGCGTAATGTCAGCTTAGGTAATTGCGCTATTTTTTCTGCAAGGTCAAATACATCATCTACAGCCACCCCTGATTTACTGGCTTCTTGGCTAATGTTGACCTGAATACATACATTGAGCGCTGGCATTGAATCTGGGCGCTGCTCGTTGAGCCTTTGAGCGATTTTTTGGCGCTCAACCGTGTGCATCCAGTCAAAGAGTGTCGCGACCACTTTAGTCTTATTTGATTGCAGTGGACCGATAAAGTGCCACTCAATATCTGGGTAGTCCTGACTGAGTGCATTAACCTTAGATTCGCCCTCTTGCACATAGTTTTCACCAAAGCGGCGTTGCCCTGCATGATAGGCTTCTATGATTTGGTTATTGGGCTTAGTTTTGCTTACCGCTAGCAGTTGTACATCTTCTGCTCGACGAGAAGCCTTTTGCGCCGCTTGAGCGATCCGATGCTGGGCGATTGCGAGTCTGTCTGTTATTGTTGTCATGTTGTAAGTTTTTGGTTGAATGGATATCCCAAACTATGGAAATCACAGAGTTACTTGCCTTTAGTGTAAAACACAATGCGTCAGATCTACACCTTTCAGCGGGTGTTTCTCCCATGATCCGTGTTGATGGTGAAGTGAGAAAGATTAATTTACCTGCTTTAGACCATCAAGGTGTGCATAGCCTAGTCTATGACATCATGAATGATAAGCAGCGTAAGGATTATGAAGAACATTTAGAAATCGATTTTTCGTTTGAAGTTCCAGGTCTTGCACGTTTTCGTGTTAACGCCTTCAATCAGTCTCGTGGTGCGGCTGCGGTTTTTCGTACCATTCCAAGCGATATTTTGAGCTTAGAGCAGTTAGGTGCCCCCGAAATCTTTAAGAAGATCTCAAGTTTTCCTCGTGGTCTAGTGTTAGTAACCGGGCCAACCGGCTCAGGTAAGAGTACCACCTTGGCGGCAATGATAGATTACGTCAATGATAACCGCCATGACCACATTCTAACGATTGAAGATCCGATAGAATTTGTGCATCAAAATAAACAGTGTTTGATTAACCAACGTGAAGTTCACCGTCATACCCACAGCTTTAACGCCGCGCTACGAAGTGCACTGCGTGAAGATCCGGATGTGATCTTAGTCGGTGAGATGCGAGACCTTGAAACCATCCGACTAGCAATGACTGCAGCGGAAACGGGTCACTTGGTATTTGGTACCTTACATACGACCTCTGCTGCTAAAACGATTGACCGAATCGTCGATGTATTCCCAGAAGGCGAGAAAGGTATGGTAAGAACCATGTTGTCTGAATCTTTACAGGCGGTTATCTCTCAGACCTTGATTAAAAAGGTGGGCGGAGGCCGAGTGGCTGCTCACGAAATTATGATGGGTACGCCTGCTATTCGTAACCTTATCCGTGAAGATAAAGTCGCGCAGATGTATTCGGCAATTCAAACAGGTATGGCTCATGGTATGCAGACCCTTGACCAGTGTTTACAGAACTTGGTTAATCGCGGTCAGATCACCCGTGAAGATGCCATGGCTAAGAGTTCGAATAAACAAACCAACTTTTAATAGGGATAGTTAGGCTATGGATGTTCGTCCTTTTCTAAAGGTGATGATTGATCGTAAGGCATCGGATCTGTTTATCACTGCAGGTTTTCCGCCAAGCGCAAAGGTTGATGGTGAGCTGCGCCCACTGGGGGAAAACCCGTTTACTCCGGCGCAGTCGTTAGACTTTGTGGAGTCGTTGATGACAGAGGCACAAAAGTTGGAGTTTCATGAGTCTCGTGAATGTAATTTTGCCTTCGCCGCACAAGATCTGGGCCGATTCCGTGTCAGTGCCTTTTGGCAACGTGAAGCCCCTGGTTGTGTGATGCGCCGTATCGAGACCAAGATCCCTGATGTCGATGAGCTAATGCTGCCACCGATCCTTAAAGACTTAGTGATGAGTAAACGTGGTCTGGTGATCATGGTGGGCGGTACAGGCACAGGTAAGTCAACTTCACTTGCGGCTTTGGTTGGTTATCGCAATAACCATGCACGTGGGCACATTTTGACTATTGAAGACCCAGTGGAATTTGTCCATGACCACAGGCAGAGCATTATTACGCAGCGTGAGGTGGGTATTGATACTGAGTCCTTTGATGCTGCACTTAAGAGCTCACTACGTCAGGCTCCTGATGTGATTTTGATTGGTGAAATTCGTAGCCAAGAAACCATGGAGTTTGCGCTGTCGTTTGCTGAAACGGGTCATCTATGTATGGCTACCTTACATGCTAACAATGCTAACCAAGCCCTTGACCGAATTATGCATCTTGTGCCTGAAAGTAAGCATCATCAATTGTTATTTGATCTGTCGTTAAACCTGCGTGGCATTGTGGCTCAACAGCTAGTACCTAAAAGTGATGGTACGGGACGGCGTGCGGCGATTGAGGTGTTAATTAACACGCCTCGTGTGGCAAGTTTGATTGCTAAAAATGAGCTACATTTGCTAAAAGATACCATGGCAAAATCCAATGAGCAGGGCATGCAGACGTTCGATCAAGCCTTGTTAAAACTCTATAGCGATGGTGAAATTAGTTACGCTGACGCATTACATCACGCCGACTCACCAAATGACTTGCGCTTGATGATTAAGTTACAGAGTTCAGATCCCGCGAGTAGCAGTTCGATGGATGGAGTGACACTCAATTTAGATTAATTAACAACGGTTTAATAAAAAGCTGGCAATATCTTGTATTGCCAGCTTTTTTATGATTAATGTTGATCTCAAAGCGGATCAAAACGTATCTGTAGCTATCATTAAAAGGTTAAGGAGTTATCTTGGCTAAGTTTTCAGGATTGACCAAAGAAGTTGGGCATAAAAAGCGCGGTAAAACTGGGGTGTTGTTAGTTAATTTAGGAACCCCTGATGCGCCTACAGCATCAGCTGTAAGACGTTATCTGGCAGAATTTCTAGCCGATCCGCGTGTAGTCGAGATCCCAAAGTTGCTTTGGATGATCATTTTACACGGTATTATATTGCGTGTAAGGCCAGCAAAATCTGCAGCACTTTATCAACAAGTGTGGACCGAGCAAGGCTCACCTTTGATGGATATCACGCGTCGTCAAACCCAAAAGTTGGCAGAGCACTTCGATCAAGCTGGAACAGACGTGTCGGTTGATTTTTGTATGCGTTACGGCTCGCCATCAGTGTCATCGACCCTGCAACGAATGCATAAAGAGGGAGTTGATAAAATAGTGGTGTTGCCGCTTTACCCGCAATATTCGGCGCCAACAACAGCATCGGCTTTCGATGCCATAGCTAAAGAGTTGGCAAGCTGGCGTTACCTGCCTGCGCTGCATTTTATCAATACTTATCATGATCATCCTGACTTTATTGATGCCTTAGCGGCATCGATTGCTAAAGACTTTGAGCTTAATGGTCAGCCACAAAAGTTAGTGCTCTCATACCATGGTATGCCTGAGCGTAACCTGCATTTAGGTGACCCTTATTACTGTTTCTGCATGACAACGACTAAGCTGGTGGTTGAAAAGCTAGGCCTGAGTGAAGAGCAATATATAACAACATTCCAATCTCGTTTCGGTAAAGCTAAGTGGCTAACGCCTTATACTGACGCGACAATGGCTGCTTTACCTGGTCAAGGTGTTAAAGACATTGCTGTTGTTTGTCCGGCTTTTAGTGCCGATTGCTTAGAAACCTTAGAAGAGATCGCCGGTGAAAACCGTGAAATCTTTGAAGAGGCTGGTGGTGAACAATATCGTTATATTGCAGCGCTAAATGATGATGACGCCCATATTAAGATGATGGCTAATATCGTTAAACCGTATATTTAAGCTTATACCGGCGTGATACAAAAAGGGAGCGACTCATTCAATAGTCGCTCCCTTTTTAATATTGATGTGGGTTACTCAGATTTTGCACCGAATTACAGATATTGATTCTCGAAGTAACTTTCAACAATCAAGACTGCAGACATAGCATCAACCTGACCTTTGGTCAGTGCCTTGTAGCCACCCATTTCAAAGAGTCTTGCTTTGGCATCGGCAGTGGTAAGGCGCTCATCTTGAGTCTCGACCTTGATACCAAAACGGCCATTTATTCGATTCGCAAATTTTCTGGCTCGTTGAGTCATCTCTTGTTCTGTGCCATCCATATTAAGTGGCAAACCAACAACAACAAGATCGGGTTTCCATTCGGTGATGAGTGCGCCAATTTCATCCCATTTTGGAATACCATCGACCGCTTTAATTGATAATAGAGGTCGTGCACTCGCAGTGAGCTCTTGACCAATAGCGATACCAATACTCTTGGTACCGTAATCAAATCCTAAGACGCTTTTATCGCCCATCTCTGTGTATTCCTATGTATTTATGCTACTACAGTACCGATTACGGTAATCATGCATGGCCTGTGAGGTTAGAGAGTTGCCAAATGTCGAAACCGAGGGACTCAGTTGCTTGTTGCCAACGTTCGTCGTGCTCTACTTCAAACAGTAGTTCTGCCGTTGCTGGGATTGATAGCCAAGTGTTTTCAATTATCTCTTGCTCTAGCTGGCCACGGGTCCAACCTGCATAGCCAAGAGCAATTAAGAATTTCTCTGGCGCTTTATCTGAGCCTAAACAGGTGAGTACATCTTGTGAGGTTGTTAGCATGATCTCATCGCTGACAGCCTCGCTGTTGCTCCAGCAATCTTGTGTGCTGTGGAGTACAAAACCTCGCTCAGGATTAACGGGCCCACCAACTAACACCTCAGCAGCCAAAGCTTCAATTGCTTCAGGCTCTTCAGTCAGCTCCATCTGCTCTAAAAGTTCATCAACAATAATGCCGCTGGGTTTATTAACAACAATGCCCATAGCGCCTTTTTCGTTGTGCTCACAGATATAAATGAGTGAACGTTCAAAATAGGTATCTTGCAAAGATGGCATCGCGATTAAGAAGTGATTCTGTAGACTGTCCATAGACTTTTCCATATTAGGCGCGTTTAGCCACCAGCCAATTTGACAGTATAATTGAGCTTCTCGAGCAACGTTTTCACTTGCTCTCTATTATCGGTTTGCACTTCAATATTGAAGTCTTTTACCGTACCACCACAGCCACATTGTTTTTTCAGTTTTTGTGCCAAAGCTTTTAATTCTTTTTCAGGTAAACCTAGGCCCTTAATAACTGAAACCCCTTTGCCTTTACGACCCTTACTGTCTTTATGAATTCTGACAATGCCATCACCTTCAGGAGCAGATTGGATCGCTTTTTCGGGGGCTATTCTACCGCTATCAGTGCTGTAGACTAAAGATACGTTTGGATCAGATTTCATATATATGGTCGTTGGTTAACTTATGGCTGCAGTTTAGCAAAGATGCAGGCAATACGGGAGAGGCAAGCGAAAGAGAATCATATCTGTTGAGAGGCGAGCTAGAGCAAAAACTGCAGCTCTTTACAGAATTTAAAACCTTTATAGGTAAAGCGCGAGCTCAATGAATAACGAGGCAAAGGTTAAGCATGCTAGCGGTGCAATATATTTATGTGTACTTGGCAAGGCTATAGCGCAAGACGTTAGAGCAAAACCGATTGCAGTACCGGCAAAGTGCGTTACGGGGGCTGTTGCAATCGCAATCACAACCCAGCTAAGAACGACTAATGGCAATATGACTAATGAGTATTTGCTGAGTTTGTCAATTGATGAGGTGTCAGTGGCTGTGTTTTCAGTCACTTTTTCTGGGGTAATTAAAAACACGATAGGGGCGATAGCAAACGCGGCCATAAACCAAAGCATAATGATTCTCTTAAATATACTAATTGATAATCATTATCATTAAGCTGGGCGATGAAGTCAAGCTCAATGACAGGTGTCTTTACTAAAATAGAGTTGTAGATTAATAGATTGCTCTGTAAGCTGGCTTAATAAGTGCTCAAAATATATATGATTATTGTTGGAGTAAAACATGAAGAAGTTATTGATTGTCATTGCTGCGCTGGCGTTAAGTGCATGTAGTTCACTTAAGACAAGTTCAGACTATGATCCAGGTGTAAACTTTTCAGAAGTGAAAACTTACGCTTGGGTTCAAAAGAAAACTGATGATGCAACTTATCATCTCGATGGGCTTATGGATCAACGCGTTCGCAAAGCGGTTGAAGATCAGCTACAGCTAAAAGGGCTAACAAGAACTGATGCTGCAACAGCCGATGTTTTAGTAAACTACTTAACTAAAGTCGACAAGAAAATTAATGTAGACACGTTCAATACCAACTACGGCTATAACCCATATTACGGCCCAGGCTGGGGTTGGAGTGGCAGTGCTGGTCATAGCCAAACAACGGTTCGTGAATATGAAGTCGGTACTTTAATTTTAGATATGGTCGACCGCAAGACGGGGCAGCTTATCTGGAGAGGTTCTGTTGCAGACACAATGCGCGACAAAGATACGCCAGAAGAGCGTGTCGAAGTGGTTAACGAAGCGGTAGGAGCATTACTGCTTAACTACCCGCCAAAGCCTGAAGGCAAGTAAAGCTTTTATATTAGTCAGCTTTACACCAGCTAGCTTTGAGTAAGTTAGCTCAAATATGAAAACGGCCAAATGGCCGTTTTTTTGTAAACCATCTTTTAATCAATGTGAACCTTTTTGCTTAATTGAGCAGATCTCTCATCAATACTCTTAGCTGACGATTAAGCGAGTTATCGAGTCGGCTTTTATGTTGAATCACATCAACATTGGCTTGCCAACCGAGCTGCTCGAAATCAATCTTAAGCTTACATAACTGCTTTTCTGCAATGGCCTCTTCACACATGTGCAGTGGTAATAAGGTCCAGCCAAAACCTGCCTTTGTTAACTCAAGCAACATGTAGTAGTTATCTGCATGCCATACATCCGGAGAGTGAGGGGTATTAAACCAACCTTTTTGTTTTGCTTTAGAACCAATAACTAACTGTCTATGTAGTTTAAGTACGTCGATATGAGATGAGGTCGACTGTGCAAGCGGGTGGTTAGGGCTTACGAGCAACTCAAACTTTACGGTACCTAATGATTCAAAATCGAGACTCTCAGAGTAAGTCAGTTCGCTAAAGACGATGCCTAAATCGGCTCGCTTAGTATCTACCAATTGAATGATATCTAGACTCGAAGCACATAGGAGCTCAAGTTCACACTCTGGATATTGATTCGATAGGTTGCTGAGCATTGCTGTAAACCTGTCATAAGGGATCCCTTCGTCCACAGCGAGCGTAAGTTTTAATTCTTCTTGCTTGTCGAGTGCGGCAACTTGCTGGTTGAGCCGTTGGTGTTGAGCTATCACGGCTTTAGCCTGAGGCAGTAATTGTTCCCCTGCACGAGTTAATACCGGATAGCGATGACTTCTATCAAATAAAGTCTGATTCGTATCGATTTCGAGGTTAATAATGTGCTGGCTAATTGCAGACTGAACCTTGCCAAGCTTTCTCGCTGCGGCAGAAAAAGATCCTGCCTCAACGGTCGTTACAAATGAGTAGAGCTGTTCAATGGTTAACATATCAGTAAAGGTGATGGTATCTAATTTTTAAGTATCGTAATTAAAGATGATAATAGCGACAAGTAAATTTTAGGACGCATAAAAATGACGTTTAAAGACAGAATCACTCACGCTATTCTTTTTGAGGCAATCGCGTTGGCCATTATTGTTCCAGTAGCGTCGATGCTATCGGGTACAGAAGCCACATCTATGATGGCAGTGGGTGTTGGACTGAGTCTGTATACTGTTGTTTGGAATTACATTTATAACATTTGGTTTGATAAGCGCTTCGGCGCAGACAGAATTAACCGTAGCTTAAAGGTGCGAATTGCCCATACCTGTGGCTTTGAAGGTGGACTGATATTTATAACCGTACCAGCCATTGCGTGGTTTTTAGACTTGACGCTATTACAAGCTTTAGCCATGGAAGCCGCTTTCTTAGTGTTTTTCTTTTTCTATGCTGTGGCTTTTAACTGGTGCTACGACACTATCAAAGTCAGGTTAAAAGCGACAAGTTAGAACGCTATTAATAAACACAAATAAGCCGTTATTACATCAGTAATAACGGTTTTTTTATGCTTTGCGTTCGGTCTTTATTGTTGCATGAGGGGAAAATAGCCCTAAAATCGAAATATGCTAGATATTAGCTATGCTTGTAATGCTTAAGTTAATTATTCTGCTGTGTTTTTAAATTATTTGGCGTAAAATGTTGACCGCCTAGCCCATGGTGATAGATGTTGGGTCTCGCTGGTAAAATCGAACATTTCTAGTCAGATATAAGGTTTATCGATAAAAGCTTAGTAGAGTGTGTTAGGTTTTTAGAGGAGATGACTTTGGTAAAGTTGATGCTGATGTTGCTTATTACCATGAACTTATCGGCAGGGTTATCGGCTCGGCAGTGGCAAGATACCGATCTTGATGGAGTGCCAGATTTAAAAGATGCTTGTGAAGATACTGCCAGAGATCTGCGTGTCGATGCTCGAGGTTGTGATCATCGTCAAGCCAGTGCAGTGGTCATCGAGCAGCTTAGAATCGTGCCAAACTTATGTTTTTCGACCAGTGATGGGCGTTTATATCCGGCTAGCTGTAAAGAAAATAGATCGGTGGTTGTTAAGTTTGAATTTGCTCAATCCCAAGTTTTAATGTCCCAGGTAAAAGCATTTGAGCTGCTAACGCGTTGGCTAGCCGTGACAAGAGTGCCACTGTTGCTCGTTGGCCATACGGATTCTATCGGTGACAGGAGCGTTAATCAAAAGTTGTCGCGAGAGCGAGCCGAGCAGGTAAAGAAAGTATTAGTTGAGCAGTTTGGGTTTGCTGCCAATAGATTTCAGGTTAAAGGTATGGGGAGTCAATTCCCGGTTGCCAGTAATCAAAACGCGTATGGTCGTCAACAGAACCGACGTGTCGAGTTTTTAGTTATTATTCAATAGTTTTATCATATATTTAAGGGAGTATGTAAATGGATAACTTGCAAGGTTTAATGGACCAAGCACCAGAGCTAATCGTCACCTATGGTATGAAGATACTTTTTGCCATTATCATTTTTGTCATCGGTAAGTTCTTATCGAATATAGCAAAAAAACTAACTACAAAATTATTGAAAAAGCGTAAAGTCGATACGACGGTCGTGTCGTTTGTTGCCAATATGGCTTGGGCATTGGTGTTTGTATTTACCATCGTTGCCACGCTTGGCCAAATTGGTGTGCAAACCGCCTCGTTAGTTGCTGTTATTGGTGCTGCGGGTTTAGCGGTAGGCTTGGCACTTCAAGGCTCACTGTCTAACTTTGCCGCTGGCGTGTTAATGGTGCTGTTTAGACCATGCCGTGTTGGTGACTATGTTGAAGCTGCTGGCATTGCGGGTACGGTAGATGAAATCACTATCTTCTCAACTCGACTGCTGACACCTGACAATAAAGTGGTTATCGCACCAAACTCGGCAATGATGAATGGCACCATTGTTAACTATTCCGCGATGGAGACTCGTCGCTTAGATTTAGTGATTGGTGTTTCGTATGATGCAAATCTAGCTGAGACGAAAAAGGTACTGACTAGCATTCTTGAAAATAACCAGTATGTGCTAAAAGATCCTGCATACACAGTAGCCGTGTCAGAGCTTGCTGATTCATCGGTTAACTTTGTGGTTCGCCCATGGGTAAATGGTTCTGACTACTGGCCTGCGCATTTTGAAATTCTAGAGCAGATTAAAATTGCACTAGATGAAGCTGGCATTGGTATTCCATACCCACAAATGGATCTCTATGTAAAAGAGACTCCAGCCGCTTAATGACTATCAAATAGTATTAAACTTGAGTGAATAAAAAAGGTCGGCATTTGCCGACCTTTTAGTTTCTATAGATTATACCGAATGAGCATTAATGCGCGTTATCAGATTGGTACTGATAATCAAATTTGGGCATTGACCACTTATAACGAATTGCTAGCATTCTAAAGCTAAAACCAAAGGTTAACGATATTGAAAGGTTAATCCACTCCGGCACGCCATAAAACTTCATTGCCACATAAGCCGCAGCGGTTAATAGTGCGACTAAAGCGTATAGCTCTTTCTTAAAGATAAGTGGTACCTGGTTACAGAGAATATCCCTAATCACACCACCAAATACGCCTGTAACGACACCCATAACGATAGCTATTTCAGGGCTAAAACCTAGCATTAAGGTTTTTTGAGCGCCAATAATTGAAAACACAGCCAAACCGATGGCATCGATAGCCAAAAATAGTTTAGACAGATGACGCATAACTGGTGCAATCATTACAGTGAGTAATGAGGCTGCAGCAATGGCAATCAAGTAATGGACATTTTCAATCCAAATCAATGGGTAGTTGCCGAGTAAAATATCGCGCAACGTGCCGCCACCTATGGCGGTAACACAACCTATTATGACTACACCAAACAGGTCCATCTGTTTTTTACCTGCAGCCAGTGCACCTGTCATCGCTTCGGCAAGAATACCGATAAGCCACAAAAAGCTGATAACTTTAACTTCTAACATAATTTGCACTAGCTAAATAAAAGGGAGACGATTTTCGCTCTTTTTACGTTAAAAATACAATGATAAAAGCTATGTTGTTGCATTATTTTTTCTAATGGTTGTTTTCTTGCCCCTGTCTAAAGTCTACATGTTTGCTGGGTTTTGAGTTTTTCGGGATTAGATTTCTATTTTATTTGTATTTATGTTTGTTAAATTTAGGCGTTAGAGCTACAGGCTGCGCTTTGCTGACTATTTTTTTATGTTTGTAAACTTTGCAATTTGAACTGGCAGTTCATTAAACGCCGCAGTAATATTAGCCTTTGTTTGATAATTCCAGATCAAGAGACTTGAGGTTAACAATGATTGATTTTCGCAGTGATACGGTCACTAAGCCTACGGCTGCTATGCGCGCCGCGATTAGTCAGGCTGAAGTTGGGGATGATGTTTATGGCGACGATCCAAGTGTTAACTACCTTGAAGATATGGCCGCTGAAATGTTTGGCTATGATAATGCACTTTTTACCTCTTCAGGGACTCAAGCGAACTTACTTGCGTTGATGGGGCACTGTGAGCGCGGTGACGAATACCTTTGTGGTCAACAGGCGCACAACTATAAGTTTGAAGGCGGAGGGGCAGCAGTTCTAGGCAGTATTCAGCCTCAACCCCTCACCAATCAGGCTGACGGTAGTATCTTATTAACGGATATTGAAGCAGCGATTAAACCTGATGATATCCACTTTGCCCGCACACGCTTACTGAGCTTAGAAAACACCATAGGTGGAAAGATTGTGCCGCAAGAATATCTTGCCTCGGCGCAAGCATTGGCTTTCGAGCGAGGTTTGAAAATTCACCTCGATGGTGCCCGTGTTGCTAACGCAGCGGTGGCGCAAAACATGCCAATGACAGAGATCACTCAGTATTTTGACTCGGTTTCAATTTGTCTTTCTAAGGGGCTATGTGCACCCGTAGGCTCTATTTTATTAGGTGACGAGCGCTTAATTACTAAGGCGAGACGTTGGCGTAAAGTGTTAGGGGGTGGTATGCGCCAGGCAGGTATTTTGGCGTCGGCAGCAACGCTGGCGCTAACAGAGCAGGTAGAACGCTTAGCTGAAGATCATGATAATGCCGCTTACCTTGCAACGGAGCTTGCGACTATCGAAGGCTTCGAAGTCGATATGTCACAAGTGCAGACTAATATGGTGTTTGCAGTGGTGAGTGACAAGATTGACACTAAAACACTTGCGCTTGATTTGAAGGCCAAAGGTATTTTATTGAGCCCAGGTAAAACCATCCGTTTTGTGACGCACGCGGATATTTCAAGAGCCGATATCACCCACTTTATTAGCGAGCTAAAGGGGCTTTTGAGCCGCGTTTAACTGGTCTGATTTTGCGGATGGAAAGATAAAAACCTAGGTCTACGCCTAGGTTTTTTGTTATTAAACAGTCGAAGCCAAAGGGGATAAGGTATTAAGGGGGATACGGTATTAATGCTGGTGGCCACTTTCACCACTAGATAGCTGATTCCCCTGGCTGTCATAAAAGCCAGAACTGCCGTGCTGAATAAATCCTTGGTGGATCATTTTTGCAATAAAAGGGTCTGACTCATTGTCACCAACATCGGCAAAGTCCATATCGTTATAATTTGAAATTAAAGCTGCAAAGGCATCAGATGAGAAGGGCTCTATTTCGGTTAACTGGTAACTGAACTGCTTACCTTTTTGTTGCACTGTCATCGTTACTGGCAGCATTAGTTTTGTCATCCAGACGAGATTGAGTGTATTACCTGCTAACTGACCTTCGTAGTGTGCTACCGCTTGGCAGCTTAGGTTGGCTGAGTGATGCGTTTCATGTTGTTCGGGGCTAGGTGCTGCAGTTTCATGCAGGACGTTTGATAACTGCTTGATTAACTCCGGTGAAATAAGATGCGTTAACTGCTGTAAATCGAAATGCATGTTCAAAGATAATAAGTCACCCTTGCGATAGGTGATAGAACGCTGTTCTGTGGGAAAGTAACGCACATACTCACCTTGTTTATCCCACATTTCAAAGCTCGTCGGACTGCGCTGGTAAATGACTTTATCAGCGCTTCTAAGCAATGTTATTGTGCTTTGTTGACCAAATGCATTCGTGGCGCTGTAAGTCGCACTGAGGTGAGCGGGGTTAATTTGCTCACATTGTCTGGTTGGCTCGGCATTAGCCGTTGTGACATAGGCACTGAGAAAGCACAGACTCAATAAACGATTGAAGATTATCGCCTGTGATATCGGTTTCTTGGGGCGGTTTACATTGCCCTTAGAATGATTGGATTGCGAAATGAATGAAAACGGCATGTTGATTCCTATTAATGGTTCTTACTTAATGCTTCTTACATAATGAAGATGTTGAAGACTCGAATTCGAGAGTATTAAGGCATTAATCAATGCCACCGAGTGAACAAACCTCGGTGGCGATTAATGCCTTACCCTTGGTGTTTTATTGCGCCGCTTCAGCTTTTTCGACTAAGTTTCCAGCATGATTCATTACGTGAAATAGATGATTTTGCTCCACAGTACCTTGGATTAAATGCGCTCCAGGGCCGCTGGCAAAAATGGCAACATCTTCACCTGCGTGAGTTTCACTCCCTAGTGGTACTAATGCTTCTTGATGGAAACCTGCACTTTGGGTGTCGACATAGTTTAGATCGAAGCGCCCTGGCGCTGCAGCGTAGCCATAACGCTCATCGCCACCACTTGCGAGGTTGGCGTAACCTAGTCCATTGGCATAACCAACAGTGGTATAAGGTAAACCATTTGAGTCAGTAGCATTGGTCACGACGGGTAACCCGTCAGAACCATTACTTTTAACTAAGCCTAAAATTGGGTTACCGCGAGTGGGGTAGCCTGCAATGGTAAACACATGGCTGTGATCTGCCGTTACCATGAGAAGGGTATCTTTAGTCGATGTTTTTTCCATGGCGACACGTACGGCTTCTGACAGTGCAATGGTGTCATGCAGCGCACGGGCAGCATTACCTGCGTGGTGAGCATGATCGATGCGCCCGGCTTCGACAATCAGCACAAAGCCTTTGTCGTTCTTTTGCAGAATATCAATTGACTTGGCTGTCATTTCAGCAAGAGATGGCTCGCCACTAGCACCGTCAATGGTACGGTCAAGTTCGTATTCCATATGCGATGAGTTAAATAGTCCAAGTGCATGATCGGTCGTTGTTGGGTCGAGGTTTAAAAATTCATCTCGGTCGGCAACATAAGCGGCATTAGTGTACTTAGATAACCATTCACTGGTTAAGTCTCTGCTGTCTGTACGTTTACCTGACTTACCTTCAGGATCGGTCACTGTCGTTGGAATAAAGGCGCGGCGCCCGCCACCCATGACCACGTTTAGCCCTGTACCATAATCAAAATCCAGTAATTGAGATGCGATATCACTGCAACCATTGGCGATGGCTTCTGCAGGGAGGTCGGCATCACTTTCCCAATTACGTTCAGGGGCATGGGCGTAAGTGGCTGCTGGAGTGGCGTGAGTAATACGCGCTGTAGAAACAACACCTGTTGACAGGCCAGCCATTGCTGCAAGCTCTAAAGAGGTGACTAAGTTTTGGCCTTCGGTCGATGCACAGTTAGCGCGGGTAACACCTTCGGCTTGTGAAATCACCCCTACATCCGTTTTAACACCAGTGACCATTGCCGTCATAGTGCCGGCCGAATCTGGTGTTTGACCGTCAACGTTATAGGTTTTGGCAAGACCTAGATAAGGTAAGGTTTCGAAAGACAATGAGTGCTCTTCACCGGTCTGGCCTTTTAGTTGGCCTTCTAAAATGCGTGCAGCAGTGACGGTTGAAACGCCCATGCCGTCACCTACGAATAGGATGATGTTCTTAGCTGCGCCTGATTGATTATTGATGCTCAGCCCTTGGGCTTTAGTGACGCGCGATTGGCCATCAACATACCATTGGTTGACGCTTGTCCAATCTTGACCATTATTGCCATCTTCGCCTTTATCACCGTCATCGCCACACGCGGCAAGTCCCAGCATGGCAGTTATTGATATTACCAGTAATTTCTTATTCATTTTAAACTCCATAAATCGGTACTAGTGCTGACTGTTTTAGTCAGTGAGAGTCATGTGTGAACACCGCTTATGGTTAGTCGTCATCGGATTGATCCGAGTACTCTAAACCGTGCAGCTTTTAGTCTTCATACTAAAAGCATTAGTGCTCATAGCTCATAGCGTTTAGTATTTGGTTCCGCCAAGCTCTTGGGCTTGATTGATGATGTGAAAAATTACGTTTTGCTCAATAACGCCTTGAACAAGATCTGAACCCGGCCCAGTTGCGTGCAGAGTAATATCTTCGCCGGCATGGGTTTCACTACTCATAGGCACAAGTGCCTGCTGCATAAACTCTTTATCTTGAGTATCAACCGAGCTTAAGTCATCACGCTGACCGACAACTGCGCCGGGGCCATTGGTGTAACCCACGGTGGTATAGGGCTTGCCATCTTGAGCAACGGCAACGCTGCCATCAATGTTGTGGACCAGACCTAAAATCGGGTTACCGCGCTTAGGGTAGCCTGCAATGGTAAACACGTGGCTGTGGTCAGCTGTGACCATGATGAGGGTCTCTTCTGGGTTGGTATTTTCAACCGCAGCTTGCACTGCATTAGATAACTCAACCGTATCCATCATGGCTCGGTAGGCGTTACCAGCATGGTGAGCATGATCGATTCTGCCTGATTCAACTATCAGTAAATAACCGTCTTCATTCTTGTTCAACAATTCAATAGACTTAGTTGTCATCTCAGTTAGTGAAGGCTCACCAGCGGTATCATTAGCGCGGTCAGCTTCATACTGCATATGTGATGAGTTGAATAAGCCAAGTAGGTGCTCTGTTGACGCGACATCAACAGCATCGAAACCTGCTTTATCCCAAACGTAAGCGGCATTACTTAGGTTGTCAGTCCAGACCTTGGTTAAATTTACGCCATCATTTCTGCGGCCAGATTTATCTTCACCGTCAATCATATCGCTGGGAATAAAGTTTCTACGTCCACCGCCTAGTGCAACGGTTAACGCATCCGCTTCCTCACGCATGACTAGCTGGTAGGCGATATCTTTACATTCGTTGGTTATCGCTTCATCGGGTAGATTTGAATCAGCCTCCCAGTTTCGCTCTGGAGAAGTGGCATAGGTTGCTGCGGGGGTTGCGTGAGTAATTCGTGCAGTAGTGACAACGCCAGTAGAAAGGCCTTTGGCATTGGCTAAATCAACCAAAGTAACTAACTCATTCCCTCTAGACGATAAGCAGTTTGCCCGAAGGCTAGTATCAGAAACTGATAACACGCCGGCTTTGGATTTTACGCCTGTCGCAATAGCTGTCATGGTGCCTGCTGAGTCGGGGGTTTGTTGGTTAGTATTGTAGGTTTTAACCAGTGCGGTTTTTGGAAACTTCTCGAAACTTAAGAAGTTTTCTTCTCCACCTTGGTTACCCGTTTGTCGCTGGCCTTCAAAAATACGAGCCGCTGTTAAGGTTGATACCCCCATGCCATCACCAACAAAAAGAATGACATTCTTGGCTTTCGGTGTCGTTGTTTGCTGGGTTTTATCGCTGACAAGTTTGGCACTATCTTTATACCATTGGCTGTCTGTTTGATTGCTAGGCAATACAGAGGCCGTTGCCGCTGCAGTTGCTAGACTACAAGAGATAATCACAGCTATTTTGTTAATATTATTCACTATTATCACCGTCAGTTAATAAGGTTTATATAAGGTTTCCTTGTGCGAGGTGATTGTCATGCAAAAGCATGACGGTATTGAGTCGGATTTATGTCGGTTTTGTTGCTTAAGCAAGTGTTCAGCTGTAAAGCGGGGCATAACGAGTTAAATTGTCGGAGCACTTTTTAGGGGCAAGCGGCGCCACATTAGTGCAATCACACTAATTGAATAAACCTTTGTGAACGGTAAGTGCTTGAATTTCATTGTTTACCATTGTCGGCGTTATTTTTGCTACTACTAAATAGATATTTAACTTATAGGGCAGCAAAATGAAATATTACAGTCGTCGTTTTATTAAACCTGAGCACTTAAACCCAGCTAACTTTCTTTTTGGTGGGCAGCTATTAAGTTGGATTGATGAAGAGGCTGCCATATTTGCTGGCTGTCAGATGAAAAGCCAACGTCACGTGACTAAAATTATCTCGGAAATCAATTTTTTATCACCTGCGAGGCAGGGAGATGTCATTGAATTTGGTTTAGAGCTGATAAGTGCAGGGGCTACCTCAATCACCATCTCTTGTGAGGTGCGTAATAAGCTCACTCATTTGCCAATCGTGAGAGTCGATAAAATTGTATTTGTGCATGTGAATGAAAAAGGGCAACCCACAGCACACGGTATGCGAGCCAATGCTGCTTAACGTCGAGGCTTAATCGTAAAGGCGAATAATTTGGAGAAAAAACAAAAGGCGCAATATTGAATATTGCGCCTTTAGCACGATAGAAACATCTTAATACTCAATATCAGTCTTCGCTAAGATCTTCTTTTACCGAGTTAACCGCATCTCTTGAGGCGTGGCCTATGGCGCGGGTGGTATCTCGAGTGGCATGGCCAATATCAGTTGTCACTTCTTTAGTGGTAGTGCCAATTTGACGTCCAGCGTCTTTCAATTCTGCGCAGCCGGTGAAAACGAGAGTGCAAAATAGCGCTGCTACTAAAGTTAACTTTTTCATAGGGGAGTTGTCTCTTTCTTATAATATTGCTGGCATATTGCCAGTATTATCTAAGCTGCGCTAGGGCAGATCATCACGTTATCAGGGTAGCCTTCTAATAAAGGCTGATTATATTTTTTGTTTGGTGTTACTAAGCAGCTGTTTCTAAATCAAATAACCGAGACACCCAAAATTGTTGGATAGCGATTCCTCTACTAGGCTTTAGTTAAGGTTGAACAGAGGAGTGTGTTATGCCAACACCAAGAAAAGCGTTAGTAAGCTTGGAGGATACACCTTATTACCACTGCATAAGTCGCTGTGTTAGAAAGGCATTACTTTGCGGGTTTGATATTCACACGGGACAATCTTATGAGCATAGGCGTGACTGGGTCGAAAGTCGGCTATTGCAGCTAGCTGAAGTGTTCGCAATTGATATTTGTGCTTTTGCAGTCATGAGTAATCATCTGCACCTTGTATTGCGGGTTGATGCTGAGCTGGCTAAGAGCTGGTCAGATATCGAGGTTGTTTCCCAATGGCAAGAACTGTTCAAAGGCGATAGCCTGAATCACGATTTTGTAAAAGCCCAGCCGCTTGAATCCTATCAACAAACCATCATCAATAAGCGGGTAAAAGAGTACCGACTTCGACTCATGGATATCTCCTGCTAACGCATTCAAAAGAGTTGCGGGCGCTTAATGAACCCATTGCCAGAAAGGCCAATGCTGAAGATAAGTGTAAGGGGCGGTTTTGGGAGGGGCGTTTTAAGTCCCAAGCGTTACTTGATGACGCGGCGGTGCTGGCTTGTATGGCCTATGTCGACCTCAATCCTATCCGAGCCAACATAGCGATATCTCCAGACACCTCAGACTTCACCAGTATCCAGCTGCGCATCAAAGCAGCCGTTAACGGCGAACAACCTAAATCGCTACTCCCTTTTGTAGGCGATGAGCATCAAGATATGCCCAAAGGGCTGATGTTTAATGCAAAAGATTATCTACAACTCATTGATGATACAGGTCGAATCCAACGTCATGATAAACGAGGTGCTATCAGCCAATCCTCGCAGCAGTTGTTGTACCGCTTAAACATTCCTGCCGAGAACTGGCTTAAAATGACCGCCGAGTTCACGAAAATCTTCAAAGGCGCTGTAGGCAATACTCAAGAATTATCGACGTATTGTGAACATCTAGAGCGTAAACGACGACAAGGTGCAGCCAATTGCCACCGATGGCTAGATTGTAGTTAGTTTACGTTAAACCTACTCAACCCTTTTTACGCTACCAGACTGATGTTTCGGCGTTTTTGCTGCGTGATTTCCATTTTAATTGCTGATACTTTACTCGCAAGTCATGTTCAGCTTGTAATTGCCGAGCTTAGGCAAGATATGAGTCAAAATTTTTGGCCATTTGAGTTGTGATTGAGGGGGGGGGGGAAGTGCTGAAAATAATAATGGATGTCTTTATTGCCGTCGTTCTAATAAAGGCTGATTATATTTATTTTTGGGTCGTTGCTACATGGTAGTGGGGTAGGGATTTTGACTTATTTAGTTATCAATCGCCTCCAGCGGGGCATGTGCAGATATTGCCGCATTTTAACTCGATAATTCCTCTTTGTGGGTTGCTGCGGATATGCAGTATAGAACAGTAACAAGCCTGCAAAGTTACTTTTTCTCATTAATAAGTGACAGTAACTGATGACCTTAAATAAGACATTAATATTAATGCTCACTTTGCAATTTTTTGTACTCGTTTATTCAACGTTACTCTGATAGAGTTTTTATAAATCAATATCTTTTATTAAACAAAGCTTAGTAATAGGTTTGTTAAATGCGCATCTCCGTTTTGCCAAATATACGAGCATGCACAAGATACGAATGTTATGTGCTTATATCGACAAGGACAAATATCAACAATGGAATCAAACTTAAAAATAGTAGAAGCTTTGGCAAATGGAATTGATCCTATTACAGGAGAGCTTCTTCCGAATAAATCACCATATAATAATCCAGATGTAATCAGAGCACTATTTACCACTTTAGACTTGGTAAAAAATCCACTGAAGAAGAGACCGAAAGTAAAAAAAACGCCTGAACAGAAACAGGCTGAGAACGTTGAGAGTGGGTTGCCTAAAAACGCAGGGTTACCCTGGACAGACGAGCAACGTGCAGAGTTAGCACAGATGTTCTCATCTGAAAAAGAAATAAAGGTGTTAGCAGAGATTCACGGTCGTACAAATGGTGCAATTACTTCTGAGCTCAAGAAGCAAGGCCTTTTAGAAGAGTAATAGAGGCATGCATATAACAGATTCCGTACCGTATGACTGTTTTGCTTCACTCAATGGCTAGCTTGACACCCATCATCAATGGCATGTTTTGAGGATTCCCTTGTTGAAAGTAGAACTGCACCACTTTCCAGCTTAAAGCATCGCTCTTGCAAGTTTTCTTATCTTTAATCGTCAATCTGAAATTATCACACTTGATAGTTTGATGTGGCTTGGAGCCTGAAGGCCTGTATGAAGGCCTATCTTGTTGATTTAATTTGGCGGGCTCATATAATTTTTTTATACATTTTCCAATTTTACGGTTCAAGGATGATTTATGAGTAATTCAAAAGTGGTGTTAATTACTGGTGGTGGTCGAGGTATCGGTGCTGCTACTTCAAAATTATTTGCTTCTAATGGCTACGCAGTTTGCATCAATTACAAGTCCAATTCGGTGACGGCCGAAGCACTCGCTGATGAAATTAGGTTAACTGGTGGTCAGTGTATTACGGTTCAAGCCGATGTTTCTAGTGAGGCTGATTTATCAAGGCTGTTTGCCAGAATCGACAATGAACTTGGTAGTTTGTCGGTGCTTGTTAATAATGCAGGTATTCTTCGCAAACAATCTCGCTTGGAAGATATGACTGCCGATAGAATCAATACCATCCTAACCAATAATGTGACTAGCTATTTTCTTTGCTGCCGTGAGGCTATTAAGCGTATGTCTACTCGTCATGGAGGAAAGGGAGGTGTGATTGTGAATGTTTCATCGGGCGCTTCTCGCTCGGGCTCGCCAAGCGAGTATATTGATTATGCTGCATCTAAAGGAGCGATTGATACGCTGACCAAAGGATTATCACTAGAAGTGGCAGCTGAGGGAATTCGAGTTAATTGTGTTCGCCCTGGGCTCATCCATACAGGTATGCATGCTGATGGTGGTGAGCCTGAAAGGGTAGAGCGACTTAAGAGCATCATTCCTCTACAACGTGGTGGCAGACCTGAAGAAGTAGCCGAAGCAATCTACTGGCTTGCGTCTGAAAAGTCCTCATTCTCTACGGGAAATTATTTAGACTTGGCTGGTGGCTTGTAATCCATACAAGGATTTAAGAGTGATACCCAACGCGCGGCATTTTCATTTTATTGTTGGGTTTTGTGGTAGCGTTGTTCACACTTTAATGCGGCGTTAAATGGAGTTAACTAAGCAATGCCTTATAAATTTAGTAAAAAAAATTCTGATTACAGTAAAGGTGAAAGGAGAGTTACAGCAGTAATCTGTTTTGTAGTATTTGCCTTGTTTACTTTTTACTATGCAAATTCTTTTAACTTTGAAAGTGAGTTTTTTAAACTTGCTTTCCCCTACCTGTTTGGAGTAGTAATAGGAACGTTAGTAGGCATATTTAGCTACAATTATCCAAAAGTCATTCATTTAACGATATTTGCATTGCCGTTAATGTTTGTTGGTAGCTGAACACTTAATTGAATATGTGGGGTCAGAGACTGAGGGATCCCCACGAATTTAATAGCATGTTTGTGGATCCCGAACTAAGCCTTGCAGTGTCTTAATGGCCGTTCGCCAATGCGACTTCAGCAGCCTCAACTTCCTGTCTTTGTATGCTCTCAAGCCTATAAACTGGTTTGAGATCACGTTGCGGTGCTTTATTGAGTTCGCTTGATATTGCCTGTGTTTACCAGCAGCTTTGACGGCTAAACCTAACAGATAAAGCACAAATTGAGATAGGCAGGCAATGAGTAACAATACACTTAACCTGCTCGAGTTCCGAGTACCACTATCATTCATTTTTAGCCCTGTTTTAACATCTCTAAAGCTTTCTTCTATCTGCATCCTTGTCGCATAAATCTTAACGACTCTTTTAGCCGTAGCACTTGAGTTACAAAGTGATGTAGCTAGTAACCAAGGCTCTTTTTCTCGCTCTGCATTTGCACGAGACCGCTTACTTCGCCTGGCTTTATCACCTGTTGCAGTTCTATCTTTTCGTCCTTTAGGCTCGTGTTTGAAGATAACTAAACGAGAGCTGAAAGAAGTCTGTTCACCTAAAAAGTATACGCCGATATTTTTGGCTATAGAGCTTGCTTGAGCGTAAAGTTTTTTGACAGGATACCAATGATGAACCGCGCTTTTTCTGCAGTGAGTTCTATTTCTAAAACGCCCCACATAATCCCAATTAAGTGACAAGATTTGCTTAAACCAAGGGATGCGAAAACCAGCATCAGTTACGATGATAGGCTTGCAATCATTGGGCAGCATAGCCTTTAATTTTGTCATAAATAATAGGTGCGTTTTTGGCTTCTCTTTCTTATTAAGTGGATGTATCTCTTCGTAGAGTGTTAAAGACCGCCCTGGGCTGCAAGGGATGCTCGGATAAGAAAGTGTTGCTTTCGGTCATCAAGATCTGACCAATCGATATGAATAATTGGCTGCTTCATTGTCCCGACTAACAGGTAAGCCATACGGGTATAAATGAACTCGATATCACGATGTAAATTGGCGTTACTACAAAGCCTGTCTACACGTTTAATCTTATGTTTTTCCAAGGCATTACTATCAATGCCGCGACCAAGTCCAGTGATTGATAGGGAACCGCCATTCATAGAGCTTTCGATTGCAGAAAACAAACTCTGCCGTCGAGTTTTGTGCATTAATGGGGTGACAAGAGAAAGGCATTTTGATAAAACTTGTTTTGCATTCATGGCATTTACTCGTGGTAATTTTTGTTTGGCGATAAATTTGATCACCAAATGCCATGAATGTTCCTCATATTTTTGCCTATCTCATTATTTCTGTTTATCTTTTTGTGGGGATTCGTCAGGGTCAGAGAAAACTTTAAGCGAACCTCATACATTCCCTAATCCCACGGACTCTTTTGCAATAAGGCTTTAATATCCAATAAGCTGCTAGAGCTTTATTCATAACTTTAAATGTCAAAAATAGTGCTGTTCTAATCTAGTGTAGATGCGGCTGAGACAGTCGAAAACATGGATGTTTTCGTTGAGCTCACAGGGACGTGCTTGCAGCGAGTCTCAGAAGTGTCTGCACATACGCCGGCCGCAGGCCATGGGAACCACTTTAGTTGGAGGCCACTCTTAGCCTGAAGATATAGAGCTTGATGGACTTTGTTATCAAACGAAGTTTGATTTTGAAGTGTCGCAGAACTGAACAAGCCAACTCAAATTGGCAAAAAATGTTGCTGGTGCTATACCAAAATACCAGCAACATTCACAAAGCTAATTAGTGCAGCTTCAAATGTGGGTGCACTATACGGCTAATGCCTTTGGCTAACATCAATAGCGTGCCTTTTATTGGTCCATGAAGTTCAATAAGGTGTCTTCTATAAAGAGAGGTATAAACGAAGCGAGCAATCTTACCTTCTACCATTACGCCGCCACCGATAAATGACATCAAGTTACCTACCGTGTGGAACTTAGACAGGTTAACCAAAGCACCTAAGTCTTTATAGACATAGTTATTTGAGGCAGGTTTACCTGCTAATAATAACTTAATATTGTCTGCAGTCATTAGTGCCATTTGGCGTGCAGATTGACCACGTGGTGGTACCCAGCTGCCATCTTCTTGAGGACATGCTGCGCAGTCGCCTATCGCGAAAATAGCGGGATCGCGTGTGCTCTGCATATTTTGTTTAACCATGACTTGATTAATATGATTGCTTTCAAGGCCGCCGATATCTTTTAAGAAGTCTGGCGCTTTAACACCTGTAGACCAGATCACCATATCTGAAGGGATAAATTCGCCTTCAGATGTGTGCAGGCCATCTTCTGTGACTTGATTGATACGAGTATTGGTCATCACTTTGACACCAATAGCTGTCAGTTCTTTTGCGACTGAAGCTGAGATCTCTTCCTTTTCAACCTTAGGTAAAATGCGCTCATCGGCTTCAATCAGGGTAATTTCTAACAGGCTACTATCGATTTTATAGCCGAAACCACGTAACTGATCGACCGCATGGTGCATCTCTGCAGACATTTCTACACCGGTTGCTCCAGCACCTACGACCGCAATCTTGATTTTGTCATCTAATTGATGGTGGCTTGCGTAGCGCATGAACTTATTTAACAGCATGGTACGAATTTCCATTGCTTGTTCAGTGCTATCTAAAAATACACAATGATCACGAACACCCGTAATATTAAAGTCGTTAGCAATGCTGCCAATAGCAATAACTAAGTAATCGTAGTCAATACGACGAGCCGGAAGTAATTCATAGCCTTTATCGTCATTAATAGCCGCAAGCGTGATCTGTTTAGCTTCTCTATCTAGCTCTGTCATCGCACCTTGCTGGAAGTGGTAACCATGGCTCGCTGCATGGCCTCGGTAGCTGATGGCATCGATACCAATGTCGAGCGCACCCGTTGCAACTTCATGCAGAAGGGGTTTCCAAATATGGCTTTCAGCGCAATCAACTAATGTGACTCTGGCTTTGCCTTTACGTCCCAGCTGATGACCGAGTTTGGTGGCGATCTCCATACCACCAGCGCCGCCACCTACGATGACAATATTTGGCATTTCATGCATGATTTTTATAATCCTTAATCAGATAAAACTGAAAATAAATCTAGGGTGTAGTGAGTAATACAATTGGCATTGGTTTTAAGGTATAAACAGTTTTATATTAGTAGCTTAAGGTTAATTGCTAATTGTTTTACATACAGAATAGTTTTGATGAGAAAACCAGAAAAGTGTAGCAGTAGATATAAAAAACGGCAATTAGAGGTCTAGAGAGTTAAAACCTAGGAAAAGAGAAGGTGTTCTTTTTTATCTTGTTGTATTTTATTACTTTTAATTTTTTGTTTGAGCGTTTTTATGGCTTTCTTTGGCTAAAGCTAACTCGTGATTTGTGAGCTGAACAAGGGGAGGAAAGTCAGAAGTGTGAACTTGCTCTTTTATGGAAGTAAAATATAAAGCGGCATGCTCTAGAGTCTAATCACTAAAGCATGCCGGCAATGATTAAAGCTTGCTTAAGCGAGACTTATAATCTTCGATAACATGCTCCATGATTTCTTGTACCGATGTGTCTTTAGTCTTGTTATCCATAAACACTTTGAAAGTCACTAATGCATGCTTGTCATCGTTGAGACGGTCATTTTGCATGGCGAAGTAGGCTTGCTCTTGCTCACACTCTCTGACGACAAACCCTTCATGTTCAAATAGTCGGTTGCCAGAATGGCCGTGCCATTTAGTAATTCTATCTAGTGCGATTTCGCAAGAGCGGTTGAGCTCAACATGGTTTCGCCAGCTAGTTGGGTGTGCGGGATCCTTAACGTGAGGACATCGGACTGTGTAGTTGTATACATGAGAGATTGCTGTCATAAATTACCTACCTGTTCGCTGTGACTAATGCCATCTTAGGCATCGTTTTTAATCTTGGTCAACCACCTAGGTGGCTTGAGCGTACTTTCTGTGTAGTTAGAGCAAAGATGGGTTAACTCAATATCTACTAATTCTATAGCGCTTTAATATAACGCCTAGTTAACACTCTAGTTGCTGTACCTATTGTTTACCATGACATTTGGCTTAATAACCTTGTTCCAGATCTCACTTTTATCGATACAGGTAAACTAAGTAGTCGCTTTGGCTAATAAAGCATCAGTTGAAGTGTTTGTATTGTTGATTGTTAAGCAGCGGAGTGAATTGGCCTTAATCAGGCTTCACGTATTAGTTATGTTGCCTTGTTTGATGTTCTGTTGCGAAAAGGTATCTTTTGTTGGTGGGTTAAGCCTATAATTTCAGGATAAAAATATAGCGCAGACCCTATCTACCTGGAGGCTTAAATGGCCGGTTCAACAGTTTCAAACCTTAAGTTGTGGATGTTAATTTTTAGCGCCACGGCACTCACAGCCTGTGGTGACGCGCCCGCGCCGCAACAAGCCATGTTGCCTAGTGTTATTGTCAACACCGCTCATACACAGTTGATAACACCTAAATCAGAAATTGTTGGCCGAACTAGGGCATCAGAAGATGTGATTATTAAGTCACAGATCCAAGGTCAGTTACTCAAGCGTAGCTTTATTGAGGGTGATGATGTTACTGCGGGGGATCTATTATTTGAAATCGATCCATCGACCTATGAAGCAGAATTAGCGCAGCAAAAAGCAGTATTAAAGCAAGCGGTTGCATCAAGGGATGTGGCGGTTATGAATTGGGAACGTGGCCGTCGGTTATTGCCTGATGGCATGATCAGTGCGCAGGATATGGATGAACTCACCAGTCGAAAATTGACCACCGCAGCTGGAGTGGTTCAAGCCGAGGCTGCCGTGCAGTCCGCAGAGCTACAATTAAGCTATACCAAGGTATATGCACCAATATCTGGGCGGATCAGTCACTCAAAAGTCAGTACCGGCGACATCATTACCCCGCAATCTGAAATGGCGAGTTTAGTGCAGCTTCAACCTATGTGGGTTAATTTTCAAGTCGCAGAAAAGAAGCTGATCACTGCTCAACAAAACTTCTCTAAGGCTGTCGATAGAGACGTAAAAATTACTGATATTGTTATGCGCCTTAGATTACCCAACGGCACCATGTTCAATGAAGTCGGCTATATCGACTTTGTTGGCAATCGCGTTGACGCGGCTACCGGGACTTTACCTGTTCGAGCCACGTTTAAAAATGATGACAAGCTGATGCTTCCAGGTTTGTTTGTCACCTTAGTGATTGAATCACCCATCACCGAAAGTGCACTACTTATCCCTCAAGCTGCAGTGCAGGAAGATCAACAAGGTCGTTTTGTTATGGTGCTCAATGAGCAAGATGAAGTTCAAAAACGTATTGTTGAGCTGGGTGACCGTTTCGGCGTTGAATGGCGTGTATTGGGTGGTTTAGTCGATGGTGAACGCATTGTGGTAGAAGGGCTGCAAAAAATTCGTCCAGGCATCAAGGTTAATCCAGTAGAGCAAGAAGTTGTTCCTTTCAAAGAAGATGAAAAATAATAGCCGGAGCAGTCAAGATGAATGTATTTATTCACATCTGCTCCGTGATCCCTTTTGGGGTCTTCGACGAGCAACGCCTAGATTTGATTGGGGAATGTCATGATTAGCGAATTTTTTATTAACAGGCCGAAATTTGCCTTTGTGATCTCAACGGTTTTGACCTTGGTTGGTTTGATCGCCATTCCAGTGTTATCTGTGTCAGAATTTCCAGAAATAGCACCGCCACAAGTAAGTGTATCAACCAGTTACTCTGGTGCCAGCGCTGATATTGTCAAAGACACCATAGCCCAGCCTTTAGAAGCCGAAGTGAACGGTGTTGAAGGCATGATATATATGGAGTCGAAAAGTGCTAACGATGGTAGTTACTCGTTAAATGTTACTTTTGAGGTAGGCACCGATGCCGATATGGCTCAGGTGAAAGTACAAAACCGAGTGCAGCAGGCCATGCCGCGTCTACCTGAAGAGGTAAAGCGTCAGGGGGTTAAGGTCGAAAAACAAAGCCCTAACATGCTGATGGTGGTTAACCTGGTTTCACCTAATGAAACTTTTGATTCTCTGTTTATTACTAACTATGCCGGCTTAAACGTAAAAGATGCGCTAGCGCGTCAATATGGTGTGTCTAAAGTACAGGTCATTGGCGCACTGGATTATGCCATGCGTATTTGGCTGGACCCTGACAAAATGGCCAGTCTTGGCGTCACGGCGACCGATGTTATTGCAGCGCTACAAGAGCAAAATATTCAAGTGGCATCAGGGCGGATTGGCGCAGCGCCAGTGGATCCTGAACAGCAATTTCAGTATACATTGCAGACCAAGGGGCGTTTAAAGGACCCTAAAGAGTTTTACGACGTGATGATTAGAGCTAATAACGATGGCTCTAAGGTGGTGGTTGGCGATGTTGCTAGAGTGGAGCTTGGCTCTCAAACCTATGATGCTCAAGGTAAGCTAAATAACAAGCCATCGGCAATTATCGCCATCTATCAATCACCAGATGCAAACGCCTTAGAAGTCGGTAAAGCGATTAAGGCTGAAATGGAAAACCTGTCTGAGCGTTTTCCTGATGATCTGCAGTATGAAGTGCTGTATGACACCACTGAGTTTGTTGAAACCTCAATTAAAGAGGTGGTGCAAACCCTGTTTATCTCTATTGCGCTGGTGGTTTTTGTCGTATTTATCTTTTTACAGGATGCACGCTCAACCTTAGTGCCTGCTATTGCCATTCCAGTTTCGCTTATCGGTACATTTGCCTTCTTACTTGCTTTTGATATGAGTATCAATACTGTTTCTTTATTCGCGCTTATTCTCGCGATTGGTATCGTCGTCGATGATGCGATTGTGGTGGTGGAGAACGTCACTCGTTTGATGCAAGATGAAGGCTTATCACCTAAAGAGGCGACATCTAAAGCGATGAAAGAGGTCACAGGGCCGATTATTGCAACGACCCTGGTATTGCTTGCGGTATTTGCACCAACGGCTGTGATGCCGGGGATCACTGGACAGATGTATGCCCAGTTCTCCGTGACTATCTGTATCTCTGTACTTATCTCATCAATTAATGCACTTACCTTAAGCCCAGCTCTTTGTGCATCATTACTACGCCCGCCTAAGACACATACGAAAGGCTTCCATGCTGCCTTTAATAAGTATTTTGAACAATTTACGGGCAAGTACATGAAGTTAGTGTCGTTGCTGACACGTAAGCTCGTCATCGTTGGCGTGGTGTATGTTGGTCTAATCCTTGTGACCGGCGGGGTCGCCAAAATGTTACCGTCGGGTTTTGTACCGATGGAAGATAAGAAAGCCTTCATGGTGGATATTCAGCTACCCGATGGCGCCTCACTTAACCGTACCGAAGATGTGATGCGAGATCTGGTTGAGTTAACGCTTGCCGAACCGGGGGTGGAGAATGTGATCCATGCCAGTGGCTTTAGTATTTTAACCGGTTCAGTGTCATCAAATGGTGGTTTGATGATTGTCACTCTATCAACTTGGAGTGAACGTGAATCCCCCGACATGGTTGAGTCAGCGATTGTAGCTAAGCTACAAGCTAAATATGCCGCTAACCCTGCAGTGAAGGCGATGGCATTCTCACTGCCGCCAATTCCTGGCGTAGGTAGCGTGGGTGGCTTTGAGTTTGTATTGCAAGACACTCAAGGGCGCAGTCCCCAAGAGTTGGCCTCTGTGATGCGTGCTTTAATTATGAAAGCCAATGAGCAACCTGAAATCGCCATGGCCTTTAGTAATTTCCGCGCCGATGTGCCACAAATGTTTGTTGATGTTGATAGAGATAAAGCTAAAGCACTGGGGATCTCGTTAAATGAGATCTTCTCGACGATGCAAACCATGCTTGGCTCTATGTACGTCAATGACTTTAACCGTTTCGGTAAGGTGTTTAGAGTTATTTTGCAGGCAGAATCAGAGTACCGTAACTCCGATAGAGATATTTCACGTTTCTATGTGCGCTCTAAGACTGGCGAGATGGTCCCCTTAAGTACGTTGGTGACAGTGACACCAATTTTGGGGCCTGACGTGATGAATAACTACAACATGTTTAGTTCGACCACGATTAATGGTTTTCCGGCTCCCGGCTTTAGTTCGGGTGATGCGATTACGGCAATGGAGCGCGCGGCCAACGAGTCGCTTCCGGCTGGTTACACCTTTGAGTGGACAGGACAAACTTATCAAGAGATTAAAGCGGGTAACCTAGCACCGCTGATTTTCTCGTTGGCGTTAGTGTTTACTTACCTATTTCTAGTGGCTCAGTACGAGAGTTGGACAATTCCATTTGCCGTTATTCTAGCGGTACCAATAGCGGTATTAGGAGCATTCCTCAACATCTTGTTAGTGGGGTCAGACTTAAACCTCTATGCTCAGATTGGTTTGGTGCTCTTGATTGGTCTTGCCTGTAAGAATGCGATTTTGATTGTGGAGTTTGCTAAACAGTTGCACGAAGAGGGTAAGAGTATCATTGAAGCTGCACAGACGGCGGCGCGATTACGCTTTCGTGCAGTATTGATGACGGCGTTCTCATTCCTTTTAGGGGTATTGCCATTAGTGATAGCGACGGGCGCAGGCTCTGGAAGCCGCCGCGCGTTGGGTTACTCTGTGTTTGGCGGTATGTTAGCGGCCACTATTGTGGGTACGCTATTAGTACCGGTATTTTACGTTATCATGCAAAAGATGCGTGAAAGGGCTAAAGGCTTACCTAAAGAACCTGAGGAGTCTCAAGTTCAAGAGCATCAAGTAAAGTCATAAGACATTAGCCTACGGTTATCGCTTTAACTAAATTGCCTGCTGCAAAGCAGGCTTTTTTATGCAGAGTGATTGTGGGACTTAAGCGAGTATCGGTTATGAAAGTAAGGTCTGCCTTGGTCGTTGGCGCTAGCATGCATAACCACAATCAATATTGTTATGATTTAGAATGTACTTTATGAAATGGCGCGAAGTGGTGCGGTTAAATTGCTGCAGAAAGGAAAAAACCCACTCCGAGGAGTGGGTTTCTAAGCTTGCTTTAACTTTTGCAGGGAAAAAGCGAACCAAATAATTATACCAAACATGTATCGCTTTGTATCCTACCTCCAACATTAAAATAATCTTAAAGTAGTACTCTTTTGCTACACATTGTTAAAAATTAGCAGTTTTTTTTCTAAAAAAATTAAATCTAGAGCAGATTGTCGGCAATATGGTTAACGACTCATTATCGAATGAGAAGAGCATAAAAGGCGCAAGTCAAATTATGGGAGCTAAATTTGCTTGCGACCTTTCACCTCTTACTTAACCGTTAAGTGTTTGCTCTGGGTAAAACTAGACTTTGACTTTTTAGAGCGAGTTAATGCGTATTAACTATTGTTCTTAACTAAAGCGCATTAACTATTGCTTCTTACTTCTTACTTCTTACTATTGTTTCTTAACTAAAGCGCATTAGTAAAAATTTGGCAGATCTCTGCGTGAGTCGCTTGCTTAGGGTTGGTAAAACCACATGCATCTTTAAGTGCATTGTCAGCAAGTGTTGCAATATCTTCAGCCTTGACCCCAAGTTTGGTGAGGTTTTCTGGGATATTGACTGCAACAGATAGCGTTTTAATGGCTTCAATTGCAGCTTGTGCACCTTGCTCATCACTCATTGCTGTGACATCAACACCCATGGCTTTGGCCACATCTTTTAGACGAGCGGGCACCACTTGTGCGTTGTAGGCTTGCACATGAGGCAGTAGTAATGCGTTACATACGCCATGTGGTAGGTCATAGAAACCGCCGAGTTGGTGCGCCATTGCATGCACATAACCAAGGCTCGCATTGTTAAATGCCATACCGGCTAAGAACTGTGCGTATGCCATTTGATCGCGCGCTTCAATGCTTTGACCGTTTTCAACGGCCTCGACCAAGTTTGCTTGAATGAGCTCAATCGCTTTAATCGCGCACGCATCCGTTATTGGGTTCGCGGCAATCGATACGTAAGCCTCGATGGCGTGGGTTAATGCATCCATACCAGTTGCTGCGGTTAGGCCTGCAGGCTTTAGTAGCATTAACTCAGGATCGTTTACGGAAAGAATGGGGGTCGTGTTCTTATCTACGATGGCCATCTTAATATGACGCTCTTCATCGGTAATGATGCAGAAACGGGTCATTTCACTCGCAGTGCCTGCGGTGGTGTTGATGGCAACGAGGGGAAGTTGTGGCTTAGTTGATACATCTAAACCTTCATAATCTTTAATGCTGCCACCATTGGTTGCAACTAATGCGATGCCTTTTGCGCAGTCATGTGGCGAGCCACCACCAAGAGATATCACGAAATCACAGTTGTTAGCGGTTAATATTTCAAGACCTGCTTCGACGTTACCCACTGTTGGGTTAGGTTGTACACCATCGAAGATGACAGAGTTAATATTGTTGCTTGCCAACTTGTCTGTGACCTGGGCTACCAGACCAATATCAACGAGAGGTTTATCTGTAACAATTAATGCATTTTTAAAGCCTAGTGACTTGATGTCACCAATCGCTTCAGTAACAGCATCTTGCCCTAAGATATTGACAGATGGGATAAAAAATTTAGCAGCCATAAGAATCACCTATTACGCTTTTAATGTTAAAAGTTGTTATCTTTTCTGGTAATTAAAGTACCAACACTAGTTTGATAAAGGTGTGACCAACTTCAAATAAGGCGTTTATTTAGCTAAAAAATAGCCCGAAAGTTGGATCTGTCTTACTAATTTTGTAATTTTATGACATGGAGACAAGTATTCAGTTAAGCACAATTTTTCAGGTATTCGCTTTACTGAATTTTGATATTACTTTTCGCTCTTAATCTCTTATTTTATGGCTAATATCGTTCAATATCGTTCAATAACGGTCAGCGGCTGCGCTAATTTTGTGCAGATGTCTGCCTGACTGTTTAATGCCTTTTTTAGATGTGTAGATTACATCTGTTTGTACTTCCCATTTAACTTGCTGATTTTATTAGCATGAATAATGTCACCCTGTTGCAATAAAACTGTCTTCAAGCTGTTATTTGTCTTTGGCATGGTAACTGCTCTATTAAGTTTTTGAATGACGAAGTGCAAGGATGACAGGTATGGGGCTAGAAAAGTTACTGTATTTGCAAGGCGTAGCGGCAGAGTTTATCGACTGCCATGGCGCGCACATCCGGATCTCAGAGGAGGATAGGCTTAATATATTAGCCTGCATGCTAGCACCCCATGAGCAGCATAAATGTGAACCCGCAATGGTACGCCGTCATCAACTTCAGTCTTCCCCATGGATAGAGCAAAGAAACTATCTACTTGATGCTAAACCTTGGACACAACTATTACCGGTATTTCAGCATTGCGATATTAACCAGCTAACCCTAGAGGTTTATCTGCCACAAACTTATCGGCAGGTGCTTAATATTAAGCTGCAGCTTGAATGCGGTGAGTGTTATCAATTTAGTTGTACGCCGCACAGTAACGAGCACTGTGAGGTTATTGGTAATTATCACATCGCTGCAGATGTGTATCTGCATTATCGATTAACAATATCAGCGGCTTTAATGGGTATTGAATTACCTCACATCGGCCTTGGGTATCATAAAGTCAGTGTCGAGCTTGATACTTTAGGGGCTATACCTGAAGCGTCATTGGCTCAAGCCTTAACTGAATCGAGCAAGCAGCATGCTACGGGGACTTGGCTGGTGGCACCTGTTGAGACTTTTCAGGGAGCAGAAGCGGTAGCGCGGGCCAGTAAATTTACTAAATCTACTAATGCCACTAATGCCAATAAGCCCACGAAAGCCTGGGGACTGAGTATTCAGCTTTATAGTCTACGCAGCGAAAACCAGTGGGGGATAGGTGATTTTGGCGACTTAATGCAGCTTATCGATATGCTTGCTAAGCATGGCGGGGCATTTATTTTACTTAACCCACTACACGCACTCGATATTGCCAATCCAGATGCAGTGAGTCCTTACAGCCCAGATGATCGACGTCGACTTAATCCACTTTATATTAATATTGAGCAAGTGGCAGAATTTGAACTGCTGAAGCTTGAAGCGCTATTAACGGCATTAAATCGTGGTTACGCACCGAGTAAAGCACATAAGCCATCGGTAAGTGATGACAGCTTCAAAGGGGTTGCTAGTCTTGATGCGTTAAAAAGGGTGTTAAACCAATCAAACTGGTTAAATTATCGAGATATTAGCCACTATAAATACATCGTTTATCAACAGTTATATCAGGCATTTTGTCAGCAACACCTAGACGTTAATACACCTAGATCGCGGCTATTTAAACAATTTGTCTGCGAGCAAGGCGCGGCGCTTAACCAGTTTTGCCAGCATCAGTCTGCAGCCCAAAAGTGTAACCGTGACGAACCGCAGTTTTTTGCTTACTTGCAGTTTATCGCTGAGCAGCAGTTAGCCCAGTGTCAATTGCACGCTAAACAGTTGCAGATGTCTATCGGGCTAGTCCGCGATCTTGCCGTTGGGGTATCGGCCGATAGCTGTGAAGTCGCGTCTCAGCCTGAGTTATTTTGTACCCATGCCAGTATTGGCGCGCCGCCCGATGAGTTTGCACCTCAGGGGCAAAACTGGGGACTGACTCCTTTTGATCCAATCGCGCTTAAATCCACTGGTTATCAGCATTTTATCGATTTATTACGCTCGAATATGCAGTCTTGCGGGGCCCTTCGTATCGATCATGTTATGTCACTACTGCGTTTATGGTGGTGGCCAAAGGATAGCGAGCTTGGTGGCGGGGCTTATGTTTATTATCCGCAGGATTGCTTGATTGCGATCTTATGCATCGAAAGTCAGCGTGCTCGCTGCCAGATTATTGGTGAAGATTTAGGCTTGATTCCGCCAGAAATAGTGTGTCGCTTGCAAGCTGCTGGGGTGATGTCAAACCAATTGTTTTATTTCAATAAGCAAGATGATCAGTTTACTCCCCCGGCGGATTATAAACGTCGTTGTTTAATGATGTTAGCCAATCATGACGTCCCAACATTAAAAGCCTGGTGGCAAGGTAGCGACTTGTACTTACGTCGCTCGCTTGAGCTTATTGATAGTGATGAAGCGCTTAAGCTTGCACAAGATGAGCGCGCCAAGAATAAGATACAACTGCTCAATCTGTTGATCAACCAAGGTGCGATGTCTAGTCAGTGCAAATTACATGAGATTGATTATCCGCAATTGTTACAGGCTTGGATAAAGGTGAGTGCAGCCGGTAATGCTGAATTATTTAGTGTACAGCTGTGCGATCTTACATTAGAGCGTTTAAGCGTTAATGTGCCGGGCACGTGGCAGCAATACCCTAACTGGCAGCGACGCTTACCTAAAACATTAGCTGAGATAGCAAAAGATGACCGCGTGCAGCATTTGATGCTGCAAGTGTCGGCAGGTCGCATGGCGGGTTTTGCCGCTAATACTAAGGACGCAGTTCAACATAGCAGCAGTGATACTGGCTCAGAGCTGTGCAGGGACAAGACGTTTGATAGTACAAGCTCGTCAATTTCTGAATATTCAAACCACACCAATACGGACAACCTTCTATGAACTCTATTGCTATGACTCAACATGCTGGTGAATTGCAAAGCGGTGGCGATATTGCGCTACTTAATAGCGAATATGTAGACGTATTTGGTTTGCTAGGCATGCACAGTATTAATCAAGGTAAGGCTTTGAGTGTACGTTGCTTCTTGCGTGGTGCGCTAAGTGTTGAGGTCATTTGCTATAAAACAGGTCGTAAAGTTGCCAGCCTAGAGAGACATAATGAAGAGGGGATATTTAGCGGCATTATGGGGCGTAGAGTTAAACCTTTTTTGTATCTATTGCGCGTGCAATACCCTTTGAGCCAAGAAGATATTATTGACCCTTACCAATTCCCGAGTTTGTTAGCTGATGATGACGTATATCTGTTTGGTGAAGGTCGACAAGAGCACGCTTACCAGTTTCTGGGTGCTAACTGGCGCAGCGTTCAAGGTATCGAGGGGGTGCATTTTTGTGTATGGGCTCCCAATGCAAAGCGAGTCTCGCTTCTAGGGGATTTTAATCATTGGGACGGCGCCGTTCATGTTATGCGTCAGCATTTGGCCAATGGTTTATGGGAGATTTTTCTTCCCAGCGCCAAAGGGGGTCAACATTACAAATTTGAAATTGTTAGCTGCCATGGCGAACGGTTAGAAAAGTCCGATCCTTATGCCAAGGCGATGCAAGCTGCGCCAAGTAATGCTTCTTTGGTGCCGCAGCAAACTTTATATCAATGGCAAGATAGCCAATGGCTTCAGGCTCGCGCTAAGGTCAAATGGCATCAAGCGCCGATGTCAATTTATGAAGTTCACTTAGCATCATGGCGGCGTAAAGGTGAGCAGGGTGAAGAGTATTTTGACTATCAAGACTTGATTGAACAGCTTATTCCCTATGTCGTTGATATGGGCTTTACCCATTTACAGTTAATGCCAATCAGCGAGTATCCGTTTGATGGCTCTTGGGGGTATCAGCCTGTTGGCTTGTTTGCGCCTACTTGTCGTTTTGGTGATCCCCAAGCCCTTAAAGCTTTTATTGATGCCTGCCATCAAGCAGGGATCGCAGTGATCTTAGATTGGGTGGCGGCGCATTTTCCAAAAGATCCCCATGGATTAGCTCAGTTTGATGGGAGTTGCCTGTATGAACATAACGATCCTCGCCAGGGGGAACATCCTGATTGGGACACGCTTATCTATAATTATGGCCGCGGTGAGGTACAAAGCTACCTGTTGAGTAATGCGTGCTATTGGCTCAAAGAGTTTCATTTTGACGGACTCAGGTTAGATGCCGTGTCATCTATGCTTTATCTCGATTACAGCCGAGAACCCGGAGAGTGGCAGCCTAATGAGTTTGGTGGTCGAGAAAACTTAGCGGCCATTGACTTTTTACAGGCGCTGAATCAGCGCATGTACCAAGCGTTTCCGGGGATCTGCATGATAGCCGAGGAGTCTACCGCTTGGCCAGGGGTCACTCATATGCTTGATGCGCAAGACGCCGAGCGACACGGCTCACACAATTTGGGCTTTGGCTTTAAGTGGAACATGGGCTGGATGAATGACAGCTTAGGTTATATTAAGCGTGACCCGATTTACCGAGTTCACCATCACCAAGAGTTGACATTTAGCTTAGTGTACCAATATACCGAGCAGTTTATTTTGGCGCTTAGCCACGATGAAGTGGTACACGGTAAAGGCTCTTTACTGCACAAAATCCCCAATGATGATTGGCAAAAATTTGCCACCCTAAGAGCCTATTATGGCTTTATGTGGTGTCATCCGGGTAAAAAGTTGCTGTTTATGGGCAGTGAGTTTGCTCAGCGTGATGAATGGAGCCATAACAAGAGTTTAGATTGGCATCTACTGCAATACGCGCCCCATCAAGGAGTGCAATTGTGGCTTAAAGATCTCAATAGACTTTATCAGTCGAGTGAGCAATTGTGGCAGCTAGATGGCGAACCTGACGGGTTTCGTTGGTTAGATTGCAATAACAGCCAAAGCTGTATTTTTAGCTTTATGCGCAGTAGCAGGGCCGTCGATAGTAAACAAGGTGATAGTAAAAAAGGCGAGAGCCCAATTATCTTTATTATCAATATGACGCCACAGGTGCATGAAGGCTTTCGTATCGGTTTACCCGATAAGCATGATTATATCGAATTACTCAATAGTGATAGTCAGGCCTATGGTGGCAGCAATGTCGGCAATAGTGGCGTTATTTTAGCGCAAGAACAGCCCTATCAGGGACTGGCTTATAGCGCTGAGATCACGATTGCTCCACTTGCTTGTTTAGTCTTAGGTCGGGGCTAAAGCGTGCAAGTACTGAAGGGAAGACCTTACCCTCTTGGGGCGACCTTAGATGACAATGGGGTTAATTTTGCGCTGTTTTCTGCCCATGCAACCAAAGTCACGCTGTGTTTATTTGACCGCAGCGGTCGTTTTGAAACCCAGCAAATCGTATTGACCGAAAACACACAACAGGTTTGGCACGTGTATTTGCAAGGCGTAGATGCCGCTCAGGTTTATGGTTACCGGGTTGATGGCTTATATGAACCTCATTCAGGGCACAGATTTAACCCTTACAAACTGTTACTCGACCCTTACGCTAAGCAGTGGGTGGGTGAGTTTATTGAGCACGAAAGTCACTATGCTTATCAGGTGCAAACTGCTGATGATGTGGGAAGTGCACATGATAAGAGCGGCAACTATGACAAGAGTAGCGATCAGGATTTATGCTTAGATCTGCGTGATAATAGCCAATATATGCCAAAGTGTAAGGTGGTTGATTGTCGAAATCTGCCCCCAATAGCCCCACTCAATCACATAGTTCAAGCTGCATATCTTCATAATGAAGTTGGCTGTCATAGCGGCAATCATAGCGGCAATATGAGTGGAGATGAGCCAACAGCACTAGAGCAAAGCATTATCTATGAGCTGCATGTAAAAGGCTTTTCTCAGCAGCATCCCCAGATTGAACCACGTTTTAAAGGCACTTTTCTCGGTTTAGCTCAGCCTAGCGTACTGCAATATCTCAAACAGTTAGGGGTGACCGCAGTTGAGTTGTTGCCCGTCCATAGCTTTATCTCCGAAGCGTTTCTGCAAGATAAACAGCTAACCAATTACTGGGGATACAACAGCCTTGGGTTCTTTGCCCCCCACAACGCATATTTAAGCCAAGGTAACATTGACGAGTTTCGCCAAATGGTGAGCGCGCTGCATCAATCCGGTATCGAGGTGATCCTCGATGTGGTTTACAACCATACCGGTGAAGGAAATCACCTTGGACCTACGCTGAGTTTTAAAGGCATAGATAACCTAAGCTATTACCGCTTACTGGCGAACGATAAACGCTTTTATATTAATGATACAGGCTGTGGCAACAGTTTGAACATCACTCACCCGCGGGTGTTACAATTGGTTCTCGACTCGTTACGATATTGGGTCGAGGTGATGGGGGTTGATGGTTTTCGGTTTGATCTGGCCAGCGCGCTTGGGCGGGAGGCCTATGGATTTGATCCGGGATCCGGTTTTTTTGATGCTATCGCGCAAGATCCCGTGCTTAATCGAGTGAAATTGATCGCTGAGCCATGGGACATTGGTCCGGGCGGTTATCAGTTGGGGGGCTATCCACAAGGGTGGAGCGAGTGGAATGATCGATATCGCGATACCTTAAGGCGGTTTTGGCGCGGCGATATGGGTATGTTGCCAGAGCTTGCGCGCCGATTTCATGGCTCAAGTGATCTGTTTGAGCCGTCAAAGCGTGGCCCCTGCGCGAGCATCAACTTTATAACCAGTCACGACGGTTTTACCTTACAAGATCTTTTGAGTTACAGCGAGCGTCATAATCACGCCAATGGCGAAGATAATCGCGATGGACACCAAGAAAACGTTAGCAGTAATTACGGCGTAGAAGGGCAGACCGAGCAGGCTGAGATCCAGTCATTACGTCATCGACAGGCGCGTAATATTTTGACCTGTTTAATGTTGTCCCAAGGTGTGCCCATGTTACTGGCAGGCGATGAATTTGGCCACAGCCAACAAGGCAACAATAACGCTTACTGCCAAGATAATCCGCTTACCTGGCTTAATTGGAACCTGGCAGATTGGCAGCAACAACGTTTGCTGTTTACTCAGGCGCTCATCGCGCTAAGAAAACGTTACAGAGCGCTGTGTTACAAGCGTTATATCCATAACGACTCCTCTGATGATTCACCACAGTTACATTGGTTTTGCCGTCAAGCTGAGCCCATGAGTAAGGTGCTTTGGGCTGAAGGACAAACTCGCAGTTTAAGTCTTATTTTAAGTGGTGAATTAGAGGGGACATCGGGTAAGCAACAAGCCTTACTGTTAATGCTTAATAGCGACGAGCAAGCATTACAGTTCACCGCCCCCACGCTAGCCAATTTCTCCCCATGGCAGCGACTTATCGATACTCATAGTGAACATTTTAGCGGCCAAGTCTGCCTTGACGCAAAGTCGCAGTTTACGCTCGAGCCCCAACAAACCTTATTGTTACAAGACAGAAGTGTAATGTTGTTTTACGCCCAATCTAAAGGAGTGACTGCATGACGACGCCTGTAAAAACAAGCGCTAAGACCTCGCTTAAAAAACAAAGCAAAGATAAAACATCGGCTGTAATCAAGGAGCAGGAGCAAGGCCTAGAAGCGATTCAAGCGATTGACCCTTGCAGTTCGCTCGGGGCTAGAATGCAGCGTCATGTTAATAATGGACTCGGTCGAGACTTACATGACAAGCAAGAGTTGTTTAATGCCTTGGCTTTAAGTGTTAAGGAGCAAATGCTTGAAAGCTGGCGCGCCACTCGTCAAGCCGATTGTCAGTTTGAGCGTAAGCAGGTGGCGTACCTGTCATTAGAGTTTCTTATGGGGCGGGCCATGGGGAACGCCGTTATGAACCTAGATCTGTTGCAGCAAACTAAAGAGGTGTTGCAAAGCTATGCGGTAGAGCTCGAAGAGATTGAGCAGATGGAGCATGACGCAGGATTGGGTAATGGTGGCTTGGGCCGCTTGGCGGCTTGTTTTCTTGATAGCTGCGCCAGTTTAGATCTGTGCGTCACAGGTTACGGCATTCGTTACGAATACGGTATGTTTGCGCAAAAGCTGGTGGAGGGTTTTCAAGTAGAGCGCCCTGATCGCTGGCTTCGAGAGGGTAACCCATGGGAAGTACGGGTTGCTGAGCATAATGTCACAGTGCCATTTTTTGGCCACACCAGTAGTTATGTTGACCCAAGTGGTCGTCGTAATGTGGTCTGGTTAGATACGCAAGATGTGTTAGCTGTCGCCTATGACATGCCGGTTCCTGGCTATCAAAATAATCGTATCAATACCTTAAGGTTATGGAAATCAGAAGCTACAGATGATTTTGACTTAGAAGAGTTTAATCAAGGCGATTACACCGAGGCGGTGGCGCGAAAGAACATGGCTGAGCAGATCACTATGGTGCTCTATCCAAACGATGCCAGTGAAAACGGTAAAGAGCTGCGCTTAAGGCAGCAATACTTTCTCAGCTCTGCCAGCTTACAAGATTTACTGAGAACCTGGGTTCAGCGCCGCGGTAATGATTTTAGCCAATTTGCCAAATTTAATGTGATGCAGCTAAACGATACGCACCCGAGCATTGCCATTCCTGAGTTAATGCGGCTGTTAATTGATGAACACTTTTTAGAGTGGGATGCCGCGTGGCAAGTGGTAACACAAACCATGGCGTATACCAACCATACACTATTACCTGAAGCGCTTGAGCGCTGGCCTGTACGGATGTTGGCGCACATGTTGCCTAGGATTTTAGAGATTATTTATGAGATCAACGCCCGTTATTTAGAGCAAGTGGCGCATCACTGGCCTGGAGATGCACAGCAACTGGCGGCAATGTCGATTATCGAAGAGGGCAGTGAACCCCATGTGCGCATGGCCTACCTAGCAATTGTGGCAAGCTTTTCGGTTAATGGCGTGGCAGAGCTGCATAGCAAGCTCTTGGTTTCAGGGTTGTTTAAAGACTTCTATCAGCTATGGCCTGAAAAGTTTAATAACAAGACAAACGGTGTCACCCCAAGGCGCTGGCTAGCCCATTGTAATTCGGAGCTCGCATCATTGCTGACCAGGCGTTTGGGGGATGAGTGGGTGACAGATTTGAGTCATCTCAATGCCTTGAATGCCTTTACCGATGACAACGCTTTCCTGCAAGAGTGGCGCCAGGTCAAACAGAATAATAAAGCAAAGCTGGCACAATTGATTAAAGCCGAGTGCGATGTCGATTTTGATGTTGAGATGCTGTTTGATGTGCAAGTTAAGCGTATTCATGAATACAAACGCCAGTTACTCAATATCTTGCATGTTATCCATCTATACCACCAAATTCAGCAAGGCCATACCAGTGAACTGGTCCCCCGCTGCGTACTGATTGGCGGTAAAGCCGCGCCGGGTTATGCCATGGCCAAACTGGTCATTAAGCTTGCCAGTAATGTGGCTCACATGGTCAATTGCGATCCCGCAGTATCTAAGTATTTACGCGTAGCCTTTTTACCCAATTATAACGTCAGCGCGATGGAAAAAATCTGCCCAGGGACGGATCTGTCAGAGCAAATTTCGACAGCAGGTAAAGAAGCGTCGGGCACTGGCAATATGAAGTTTATGATGAATGGTGCCATTACCATCGGCACCTTAGATGGTGCCAATGTTGAGATGCTCGAAGAGGTGGGCAAAGACAATTTTTTCCTGTTCGGGCTAGATGCTCAAGAGGTGATGCGTCAGCGCCAAAATTATTGTCCGCAGCATTTTATTGATGCTTCTCCGGCTTTAAGTGAAGTGTTGGCGCTACTTAAAAGTGGTCATTTTAGCCTGCTTGAACAAGGGATCTTCTCACCAATCATTGATGCCATCACCAATAAAAATGACCCATGGATGATAGCCGCTGACTTTGAGTCATACCGTTTAGCGCAAGAGAAAGTGTCCAGAGCCTATAAAAATCCGATCACATGGACACAAATGAGTATCCGTAACACCGCTGCAAGCGGTCGTTTCTCTAGTGATGTCACCATCGCTAATTATCGTGACGAAATCTGGAAGGCTTAACCATGGAACAGATACAGACTCAGATAAATAACGCACGACTTAATCTCGATTTTTGTTCAAGGAGTGAACGCTAATGACTATTACCAACCCACGTTATATTAGTAACTTAACCCGCGATACTTATGCCATTATTCTTGCGGGGGGCAGAGGTTCTCGCTTACATGAACTGACGGATTGGCGCGCTAAACCTTCATTATATTTTGGAGGCAAATTTCGCATTATCGATTTTCCGTTATCTAACTGTATTAATTCTGGGATCCGCAAGATTGGTGTGGTGACTCAATATAAATCTCATTCACTGATCCGTCATGTGATGCGCGGTTGGGGGCACTTTAAGAAGGAGCTGGGTGAGTCGGTTGAGATCTTACCAGCATCACAACGTTACTCGGAAAACTGGTACCAAGGTACGGCTGATGCAGTGTTTCAGAACATTGATATTATTCGCCACGAGTTGCCCAAATACGTGATGATATTATCGGGCGATCACGTATATCGCATGGATTATGCGGGGTTGTTGGCAACTCACGTTGAATCGGGGGCTGATATGACAGTTTCCTGTTTAGAGGTTCCGGTTGCAGAGGCCGCTGGTGCATTTGGGGTGGTTGAAGTGGATGAAACCAAACGTATTTTAGGTTTTGAAGAGAAACCTGAACTACCTAAGCATTTACCTGAAAACCCTGAGATGTGTTTAGCCTCTATGGGCAACTATGTGTTTAATACAGAGTTCTTATTTGATCAACTTAAGCGTGATGCTCAAAACGAAGATTCAGATCGGGATTTTGGCAAGGATATCATTCCAGCCATTATTAAAGAGCACCAAGTGTTTGCCCACCGTTTTCGCAGTGCCTTTCCGAACGAGGAAGCTTACTGGCGTGATGTGGGGACATTAGATTCGTTTTGGCAAGCCAATATGGAGCTGCTATCACCGACACCAGCACTTAACCTTTATGACGCCAAGTGGCCGATTTGGACGTATCAAGAGCAACTGCCGCCAGCTAAATTTGTATTTGACGATGATGAACGTCGCGGCATGGCATTGGACTCGATTATTTCTGGTGGCTGCATTATCTCTGGCTCAACGGTGCGCCGCAGTGTGCTATTTAATGAAGTGCGAGTGTGTTCATTTTCCAGTGTCGAAGACTCGGTTATCTTGCCTGATGTGGTGGTGCTACGAAATTGCAAAATCAAAAATGCGATTATAGACAGGGGTTGCATTATTCCCGAAGGGACTGTGATTGGCTATAACCAAGAGCATGACAAAGCCAAAGGCTTTAGAGTTTCGGAAAAAGGTAAAGTGTTAGTCACGCGAGATATGTTGGGCTTACCTGTGGGGTATGAGTGATTTATGCTGCCGCACAATAATATCGACAACCAGACTCAGGCGCTGAACGTGGGTAATGGTCTGAGCCAAAACCATACGCTAAGCAATGAGCTTAATCGTGCGCCTACTGAGGCCACCCAGGCTCGGGTATTAATGCTGGCCGCTGAAAATGGTGCCATTGCTGGTGCGAAAGTTGGCGGCATGGCCGATGTGATCAATGACTTACCTGTGGCATTAGCGGAGCTCAATATTGCCGTTGATGTGGCAATGCCAAGTTTTGGCTCATTGATAGCGGCGGCCAATGCACATTGGCTGGCAGATGTTGACGTTGAGTTTTCAGGGAAAAAGCAACAGGTCGGCGTGTACCGCGCGCTAAACCCTAAGCTTGCTAATAGTCATTTCTACTTATTTGAACATCCACTTTTTCATGGCAGTCATGGCGCTTATTCTCAAGGTGATGCCTCTAGACCATTTGCAGAAGATGCAACTAAGTTTGCCTTGTTTAATCTTGCTGTTGCAGAAGCGCTGCGCATCGATTTTCTAACTGAAGACGGAGCGCAGTACTTTGCTGATAAACCGAGTCATATTCATCTGCATGATTGGCATAACGGATTATTTGCGGTGCTGCGTGCCTTCGATAGTCGCTATGGTTTTTTGCAAGATTTACCTTGTGTGTTCAGTATTCATAATTTGGCATTGCAGGGGATTAGGCCTTTTAACGATGAGGCGTCGTCATTTGCAGCCTGGTATCCGCACTTAAGTGCCGAGCTTACTGAACTGCAATGCAGCTTGATTAAAGATCCACGCTATAGCAACTGCATTAACCCAATGCGGGCTGGTATTGTACTCAGTGATAAGGTTCACCTGGTATCGCCAAGTTATGCTTTAGAGGTGCTCAGCCCCTCATTACCCGAACAGGGGTTCTTTGGTGGCGAGGGCTTAGAGCTGGACTTGCAACATCAGCGTAATCGCAACAACCTGGTGGGTATACTTAATGGCTGTATGTACCCACAAGCACTGGCAGATGTTGAAAAAGAGGTCGAACAAGGCGGTGATAACGAGCATTGCAGCAATGTAGATGCTGAAGTTACCAAGCAAGAGGCTAACAAGAAAAAGCCTAGCAAGAAAAAGCCTAGCAAGAAAGCCAATCAACAAGGCCGAGTCGATTTAACTAAGCAGTTTATCGATCAGGCGTTAAACACGATTATTCAATGGCAGGTGGGCAAGGCACAGGTAAGAACGCAAGACTTTATTGCTCAATGGCGTTTGCAGCAATGGCAAACAGAGGTGACTCATCATATCAATTTAAACAGTGCCAATGCAAAAGAGGCCACTCACACTGAAGATACTAGGTTTATCATGACCTCAGTTGGTCGCCTAACTGACCAGAAGGTGATGTTGCTGCGTAGCCGTTTTGAGCTCGACAATGACGACTGCACTTTACGAGGCCGCACGGTATTAGAGGCCTTGCTGATACGCATGGCAGCTTTCGATGTTAATGCACGTTTTGTCATGCTGGGGAGCGGTGATGCAGAGATAGCCCGTGAGTTTTCAGACATAGCGGCTAAACATCAACAGTTTATTTTCTTAGATGGTTATGATGAACAGCTATCCGATAAGCTTTACAAGCTAGGTTCACTATTTTTAATGCCCAGCTCGTTTGAACCTTGTGGGATCAGCCAAATGTTGGCGATGCGCGCGGGGCAGCTCTGTTTAGTTAATCGGATCGGTGGCCTTAAAGATACGGTACATCATCTAGAAACAGGTTTTACCTTTGAGGGGGGCGATATTCCATCTCAGGGCGCGGCGCTATTGCAGGTCTTTGATGAGGCTACCACTATGGTGGGAAGTGCACGTTGGAATGCTATGCAACAAAGCGCCAAGGCGCAGAGATTTGATTGGCATTCACAGGCAAAGCGTTATCAGGCGTTGTTATACGACTGCACTTGAACAATAAGCTGGTTAACGGGCTTGTAGCAACTCACTTGAAAAGTAATGGCTGTTAACTGGATAAATAAATTATGGCGGACAGATAGTCCGCCATAACACTTGTCGCTCACTCAAAAAATGTCACTGTTACAGCAGTAAGCTGTCATTGATTTCGTGGAACTGTTCAGTTGAGTCAATCAGTGATTTGGCCGTTAAACTAGGCACGCCATAAACTTGGGTTTCAACACCATATCTTTGTTTTATTTTTTGCATTAACAGATCAAAGTCACCATCGCCAGATAGCAAAATCACCGCGTCGACTTCACTTGCGGCTTCCATGATGTCAATGGTAATACCTACGTCCCAATCGCCTTTAGCTGAGCCATCGCTGCGCTGAATAAAAGGCTTAAGTTTTACCTCAAACCCTATGTGTTTTAATGCATCTTGAAACTTGAGCTGGCCATCATCACCGCGATGAATGGCATAAGCGGTCGCTTGAACTATGTCACCTTCATAGCCTAAATGTTGCCACAGTTTGCGGTAATTAAATTGCCGTCCGTATGCTTGGCGGCACGTGTAATAGATGTTTTGTACATCAACAAAAAGGGCAATTTTTTTCACAGAGTACTCATTGGGTTAGCGTGCTATAGCTTAATGATGAACATTATTGTTGCAGCACTGAGGTTACTTTTCATTGGCAAGCAAAGACAATAGCGCAGCTTGGCTATTGAGTGAAGTCCAGTATTGGGAAAATTATCGCTAAATGTAGAGATCTACCAGATGGGAGTCATTATTATCTGATTGTCGGCGATCGTAGACATCTAAATGAGGACTGTGAGGGTATTTACTTTGGTTGCCACTTAAGCGGCGCTCTGCGATAAATTGCCCATTAATAAAAACTGTCTCGTAGATCCTTGGTTCGGCTTCCTGCCAATCTTTTTGTTTAAACTCTGCTTCCTGCATAAGTTCCACCTAACGCTATAAGTCATTATTCGAGCGTGAATAACGGCTGTTTATGTGTGATTTAGCAACCTTGATACCTTTTAGTATAGAAAGAATTGATTAAATCGCAGCAGTATCGGTAAGGTAAGTGGATTGCCATATAAACAAAAAGGAGCTCAATGAGCTCCTTTTTTACGCAAAACGGGAACTTACGCTATTGTTTTGCGGGGTTTGAATGCAGATGTTCTGCAATGGCTTTATCAAGTTGTGACTCGACAAAACCGGGTGATTTAGTTGCTCCAGAGATCAAGCGATACATAGCGGGGATCACTAGCAAGGTCACAAAGGTGGCAAAGGCCATGCCAAAGAACACCACTGTACCAACGGCTATCCGGCTTTCAGAGCCTGCTCCTGTAGACTGGATAAGCGGGATTGCGCCAATTAAGGTGGTAAAGGCTGTCATTAGAATCGGGCGCAAGCGTCTTACCGAGGCATCGATAATCGCTTGTTCGATCTCAAGACCTTTATCACGTAGCTGATTAGCAAATTCAACAATCAAAATACCATTTTTAGTTACCATGCCAATCAGCATTATCATGCCTATCTGGCTGTAAATATTCAGGCCTTGACCAGTTAAATACAAACCTAAGAAACCGCCAAATACTCCCATAGGAACAGTAAACATGACGACCAATGGGTTAATAAAGCTTTCAAACTGCGCGGCTAAAACAAGATAGGCTACCAGCAGAGCTAAACCAAAGACCATAAACACACTGCTTTGGTTTTCTTTAAAGTCTTTAGACTCGCCAGTATAGGCAACCGAAATATCGCTTGGCAGCATCTCAATGGCTTTCTGGTCAAGAAAGTCCAATGCCTGGCCTAACGTATAACCCTCACCTAAATTTGCCTTTAAGGTGATTGATTTCTGTTTATTGTTATGGCTTAGCTTTTGTGCTGACGCCACCTCTTCGATGTGGGTGATGGTGTCTAGGGTGATTAGTTCACCTTTGACTGAGCGCATATAGATTTGGCTTAAGTCTGCTACGTTACTAAAGCTGTTTTCGTTACCGCGAAGGTAAACATCGTATTCTTCACCGCGCTCAACAAAGGTGGTTTCACTGCGACCGCCGAGCATGATCTCTAAGGTTTCAGACACTTGGGCAACACTTATCCCAAGCTCTGCAGCGCGTTCTTTATCAACTGTGACCACAAGTTCCGGTGTGGTTTCTTTATAATCGATTTCAGGGCTTTCAAAGATTGGACTATAAAGTGCTTCCTCTTCTAAAGCTTGTGCCCATTTAAAGAGCTCTTGGTAATCACTGCCACCAAGTACAAACTGAACCGGTTCGCTCGAGCCACCTCTAAAACCGGGTAATAGCGGGCGCACCATAACATCGGGAATGCCTTTTAACGCGTTGGCAATGACACCTAGGGCTTGCTGCGCATTAACGGTTCTTTCGTTCCAGTCCTCAAGTTGAATGATGACAAAGCCTGTTTGATCACCTGCTCGGCCGCCAAAGGCTGGCGCTTGCACACTGAAAGACTTGACCACACCTTGGCCTAATAGCGGCATTAACTTATCTTCCGCTATCTCCATATTGGCTGCCATACGGTTATAACTGGTGCCTTCAGCGCCTTTAATAAAGGCAAAGATAACGCCTCTATCTTCTTGGGGGGCTAGCTGAGCGGGCACTTGCTGCATTAACCAGCCGCTACCTACAATGCAGGCAATAATGACCATGGGAGCGGCAACTCTAAATGACACTGCCTTACTTACCATCTTGCGGTAGGCGTGTTCTAGTTTGCTAAATATTGACTCAACCCAGAGGTTAAAGCGGTTTGGTTTAACGTTCGCTTTAAGTAACTTACTGCCTAATACCGGTGTTAAGGTTAGCGCAATAAGTGACGAGAACAGCACTGAGACCGCTAGCATTACCGAAAATTCGGTAAATAGCAGGCCGACCATACCCTCCATAAAGGAGATAGGTAGGAAAACCATGACCAGTACGGCGGTGGTTGCAATAACCGCAAAGCCGACTTCTCGAGTACCGTTATAGGCAGCCAAGAGAGGAGGCTCGCCCTTTTCAATATGGTGGAAGATATTTTCCACCACCACGATGGCATCATCGACCACAAGGCCAATAGAGAGGATAAGTGCCATGAGGGTGAGTAGGTTAATCGAATAACCCAACATATTGGCAGCAATAAAAGCTGAAATTAGTGACACAGGGACAGTCACTGCAGGAATTAACGTCGCCCTTGCTTGGCCGATAAAGATGTACAGTACTAAGACAACCAGCAAGGCCGTTACAGCTAAAGTACTAAACACTTCGTCAATTGAACGGTCAATAAACACTGTGGAGTCATAATCGACAATCAGTTTAGTGCCTTCGGGTAAGAATTTTTGAATACGCTCCACTTCTTTGTGGACGTCTTGAGCCACTTCAAGCGGATTGGCGTCAGACTGCGGTACAACGCCTAAGCTAATATTGACCACACCATCGCTTTTAAACGTTGAGTTTTCATTCATCGCACCAATAAATACATTGGCGACATCTTTAAGATAAATAGGTGTACCATCGGCTGCAGTGCGAATAACGAGGTAGTCAAAATCTTCAGGAGTTTGATACATACGCGCTGTGCGTACCGCCATCACGGTGGTGTCGTTTCGCACTTCACCGCCGGGTGTTTCAACGTTTTCTTTATTGAGCACGCTGACGATATCTGATGCGGTGACATTGCGGCCAGCCATTAGCTCAGGCTTAAGCTGTACATACATAACCTTGTACAAACCACCTGAGATATCAACACTGCTCACGCCAGAGATAAGGCTGAACCTATCTTCTAAAACACGCTGAGCGTAATCGGTCAACTGCGTTCTGTCCATGACAGATGAGCTTAAGTTGACGTAAACAGAAGGCTCTCCGGTACCGTTATCCTTTGATACGATAGGGTCGTTGGCTTCATCGGGAAGTCGGCGTTGTGCACGCGCTACCGCGTCACGAACGTCGCTGACCCCTTCGGTTAAATTCCATCCTAAAAGGAAGGTCACTGTAATACGTGACATGCCGTTTCGGGTCACCGACTCAATTTGGTCGACACCGCTAATACCGGTTAACTCGCCTTCAAGTGCGGTAGTAATTTGGCTTTCCATAATGGTTGCAGAAGCACCTTCATAGGTGGTCATAACGGTGACCACTGGGCTTTCTACATCGGGCATTTCACGCACGGCAAGCTTACTAAAGGATACCGCGCCAAATACACACAGTAATAGGCTTAAGACGATGGCGACAACAGGGCGTTTTACTGAAACATCAGACAACCACATTTAGATGCTTCCTCGTGCTTGTTGCTCTTTAGCCGTCTCTTTTGCATCTTCTTTGTGTGCTAGTGCAACGTCGGCTAAATCGTCTACGCGTAGCCCGTCACGCATATTGACTAAACCTTGTACAACGACTTTGTCACCAATGCTTAGTCCGCCGGTAATTAACACTTCATTTTCGATGCGAGCGCCAAGGGTCACTTTAGTGCGTTTGGCAATTCCGTTTTCGTCAATGACATACACAAAACGGTTAGTGCCTGAGTATTCAAGTGCTTGTACCGGAATGACGGGTTCAGACACACTTGGAAATAGCAGGGTTGCTGACATCATCATGCCCGGTTTTAGCTGCAGGTTTGGATTATTGAATTGCACTCTCACCCTAAGATTTAAGGTGTCTTGATTGACTCGTGAGTCAATGGCGATAACCTTGCCGATAAAGTCTGTATTTGGCCATGCACGGCTTTTGGCGCTGACTCTCATGCCAACGCTGAGTTGTGACAGGTGATTTTCCGGTACCTGCAGATCAAGACGCATGCTGGATAAGTCATCTAGGGTTAATAGCTCTGTACCTGCGGTGACCATTTTGCCTTGACTGAAATCAATCAGGCCTGCAGTGCCGGCAAATGGCGCAGTTAAATAGTGATAATCAAGGTCGGCCTGTGCGGCGGCTAAACGAGCGCTCGCCATATCGACACTGGCTTTTTGGGCGTCAATTTCAGTTTGGGTGATAGCATTTTTATCTATCAGTTTTAGAAACTCTTTTAACTTACGTTTTTCATCGGCTAAATAGGCGGCTGCCTCGGCAAGGGCTGCTTGTGCTTTTGCATCATCAAGCTGGATCAGTATCTGGCCGTTATCAATTTTTTGCTCTGTGCTGACTAGAATAGACTTTATCTTACCTGCAATTTGCGGGGCGATATAAACTGATTGCTCGGCATCAAGTTTACCGATTAAGGACAGCGACTGAGAAAGATCGTGTTGCTGAACAATGCCAGTAACGACTGGCACGGTGCGAACAGGTCTTTGTTTGAGATCTGTTCGTTTCGCTTCAGTCAGACTACTGAAGGTTATTGCGCCAGCAACAATCAATAATATAGGGATAAGAATATATGAGGATTTCATGAATGATTACTTACACAGCCAAAGTTGAGATTATTTTAGATAAAATTTCAACCTCATAGGGTAAAGCAATGTAAAGTAAAGAAAAGTAGAAGTTAATACTTTACCTTTTGTGAGTAATTCATTAGCAATTTTAACTTGCTGTAACCTTTGTTACGGCTTTTGCTAGGTTTGTATTTTATCGGTCGGTTAGCGGGGAAGGTTATCTATGAGCCAGGGAGCAGTAGTCGGTAAAGCTGAGGGATGGCAAAGAAGTTAAATTATGTGGGGTTAAATTAAGCGGAGTGAAGTTGATCATGACAGGGCTGTTGCTTAGCGATAGTTAACTGGCCAACATTCAAACTAAAGCTAACCAAGCATTAACTAGCAAACTTGGCTCTAGGTTCTAGGTTCTAGGTCCTAAGTTCTACGTTCTGCGCTCTAACTTAATGCACTGGTAGCAAACATGCCCCTAGTGCACTAGATCGCGAGTGAAAGGCTACAATGCTTGGCGAGAACCATCGAAAAGGCCTCGTACTAATTCATGATTTTCAATCAGTAACAACTCACCTTGCTTACCCCGCTTAATGCTACTATCGATGGCGATGACCTTATTGTTAAATAGTCCAAGTACCCGCTTTTGAGAAGTATGGCCAACGGTTATATGCTTGACGTTAAAATAAGCCAGTATTTTATCGAGTTCAGCTTCGGTAAAACTATCTTTAAAATAGCCTCGATACCAGGTTGGTCCATTGCCATAAAATAGAAAACTCAATAACTCATCTTGTTTTAGCTCAGCCTTAGGTCGACCTATGTTAGCGCGAAACAGACGATTCGCTTCCTCGATAGTTAACTGGCGCTCTAACCATTCACTGCTGATCCCGCCATGCATATATAGCACGTCATTAATCTTAACTAAGGTATTTTTACTTCTTAGCCACTGACCAATTTCGGTGTTATCCGCGTAAAGTTCATCGTTACTTCTGTTTAATAGTTTACTGGCTAGGTCGTAACGTTGATGCACGTATCTAAGATCGCCACCGAGTACCATCTGCTCATGGTTACCCATGAGTAGGTGCAGCATACCGCCAGCCGCTTTGGCTTGTCTGTCTAGCTGGTACATAAACCAAAGTACTTCGTTGATTTGGTCGCCGCGGTCAAACATGTCGCCTGTCATCACCATATGACCATCGCCAAAGGCCCAGTTATGATCGGCATCAATGATTTTTTGATTTTTTAGTAAGGTGATTAATACATCGTACTGGCCATGAACGTCACTGAGTGCGACCACTTTTTTTATACCGCTGTAGCTATCAGGCATGACCTGCTTTATGGCATGACTCAGTGTAGGTTGTGGTAGCTGACCGCAGTTATCTGGGCGTTTAAGTGTGCGCTCACTCACTCGAGTCGTTTTAAGTTCTGCATTACAGATCCAATAGGCGGTCTGTTCATGTGACTCTTGGCTGGCATTGGCCTTCTGATCAGTTGTGACTTCTTGGATCAGGTAGGGCCCATCAAATTGATAGTCTTCATTGGCGCTAAGCTGCGTTGACAGCAAGAGCAGCGTTGCGGCATAGAGTAGAGGTTTAAACATAATGTGGTAACTCTTAATATTAGTTATTTGTATCGATTGGTACTGTAACTTGCTTCTTTTTTTTATCGTTTTACTTGGGTGGTTCTTGCTACTTACCAGCCGATTAAATAGCGGCTACGTTTACTGAGTAGCTTTTTAATGATGATGGCAATCAAGTAAGAGATAGCTACAACCACTAAGGTGACGATTAAAGTGGTAAAGATATTACCTTGGCCATTTAATCCCAAAAAATCTGGGCTGTCATAGAGCATCCACCACGGCGTTGTTATCCATGGGTGGATAAAGTAAATCGCAAAACTGACTTCTGCTAGCTTTTGTAGTGGTGCAATCGAGATATGCTCAAACTTGTTCAAAATTGCCAGTATCACCAGCGTGAGTAAGATTTTTTGTGGCAGCATTAAGTCTGGCACTGTCATTTCAAATGGGGCTTTATTAAGCGTGCCTGCACCAAAGTATTGCGCCTGTATAAGCGCTAAGGCAATACCCGTGAGTAACATCGGCAGCCAATACTTATCGATAAACGGGAACAGTTTATCGCGATGCGCCGAGCCCCAAACTCCAAGCAGGTAGACGGGTAAGAAGTAGACTAAAGACTGAATCGCATTGAGGTTTGATATGGGGCGATGCACCATAATGGCAATGATTAAAAGCGGAATCGCGTAGTAGAGTACTTGCTGCTTTTTAATGAGATACATGACCCAAGGCGATAGGGCGAATAACATCATTCCCATTGGAATATACCAATAAGCGGTAAGGGTACGGCCAGTTATTACGTACCAGCTCGCCGCCGCTGCAGGGCCGGAAATATCTGCCATTTCCTTATGCATCATGGGGTCGGTTCCCACTGTGAGATGCCAAACAATCCAAGGCAGAGACAAAAGTAGATAAGGAAGGAAAACAAATTTAGTTTTGCTCTTCATATACTTTTTGTAGTCCCAGCGGTGATAAAACACATGGTGAAAAAGAAAGCCGGAAATAAACACGAAAAAGACCGTGCCATTCATCATTAAGTTAAACCAGGCTTTATCGGCAAAGGTTTCAATTTGCCAACCCGCTGGGCGATAGCAGTGCGCCATGACGATAAAGATAATCGCAATACCACGGAAGTGATTAATACTATTTAAAAAAGCTTTTGGCTTGCTAATGCTAGGTGTGACGTCTGTTTCTGCTGTGACAGTTTCTTCAGTAACTTTATTTTCCCTAATTTGGTTTTCCCTAATAAGGGACCCAGCGGGCTCTGTCTTCAGCTTATCGGCCGTTACTGCGGGCTGCTGTTTGTCATCCATTGCTTTGCTCGTCCATAAATGTTCGTCGTTTAATATATCGAGTGCACGACTTGTTGTTTTTAATTGGCTATTTTATACCAATGGATATCTTCGCATAATTAGCAGGTATTTTGTTACGCAGTTGAAAAATATTTATTAGCCATCTATTTATTAGATGACTGTTCATTAGGTTCATTAGGTTCATTAGGTTCATTAGGTTCATTAGGTTCATTAGGTAGCTATTTATTAGGTGGCCACTTATTCGCTAGCTGCTGAGGAAGGCGGGAGTATACTTAACGGGACAAGTAGATAATAAAAAGGAGGCCAATGAGGCCTCCTTGTTTAATCGAGTGTAAGAATTATTTAACCATGCGCTTATACTTCAAGCGATGTGGCTCAACAACATCAGTACCCATAGTTTCTTTCAACCATGTTGAGTACTCGGTGTAGTTACCCTCATAGAAGTTCACCTTGCCCTCATCACGGTAATCTAGGATATGGGTCGCGATTCTATCGAGGAACCAACGGTCGTGCGAAATCACCATGGCACAACCAGGGAATTCAAGTAACGCTTCCTCTAGTGCACGTAAGGTTTCAACGTCCAAATCGTTGGTTGGTTCATCGAGTAGCAGTACGTTACCGCCAGCTTGTAGAAGCTTAGCTAAATGCACACGATTACGTTCACCACCTGATAGGCTGCCGATAATCTTTTGCTGATCGCCACCACGGAAGTTAAAGCGGCCTACATAGGCACGGCTTGGAATTTCGGTGTTGTTGATGCGCATGATATCTTGGCCATCAGAGATCTCTTGCCAAACCGTGTTCTTGTCATTCATTGAATCACGGAATTGCTCAACAGAAGCGATTTGTACAGATTCGCCTAACTCAACGCTGCCGCTGTCTGGCTGCTCTGCACCTGAAATCATCTTAAATAGCGTTGATTTACCCGCGCCGTTAGCACCGATAATACCAACGATAGCGCCTTTTGGTACTGAGAAAGTCAAGTCGTCAATCAGTACACGGTCGCCATAAGATTTAGTCAGGTTAGTGATTTCAATAACCTTGTCACCTAAGCGTGGTCCTGGTGGAATAAATAGCTCGTTGGTCTCGTTACGCTTTTGGTAGTCGTTAGTATTAAGCTCTTCAAAGCGAGCCATACGCGCCTTACCTTTAGACTGACGGCCTTTAGCCCCTTGGCGCACCCATTCAAGTTCTTTGGCAATTGTTTTTTGACGCGCGCTTTCTGTGGCAGATTCTTGGGTTAGACGGGCATCTTTTTGCTCAAGCCAAGATGAGTAGTTACCTTCCCATGGAATACCTTCACCACGGTCAAGTTCTAAAATCCAACCAGCGGCATTATCAAGGAAGTATCTATCGTGGGTAATGGCCACAACGGTACCAGTGTACTCTTGTAAGAAGCGCTCTAACCAGGCTACCGATTCGGCATCCAAGTGGTTGGTTGGTTCGTCGAGCAACAGCATGTCTGGCTTTTCAAGCAGTAAGCGACAAATTGCCACACGGCGGCGTTCACCACCTGAAAGCACTTCAATTTTCTCATCCCAATCAGGAAGACGTAGTGCGTTCGCTGCGCGATCTAGCACAACATCCAGATTGTGAGCATCTTGCGATTGAATAATGGCTTCTAACTGGCCCTGCTCTTTAGCAAGGGCGTCAAAGTCAGCATCGGGCTCGGCATAAAGCGCGTAAACTTCGTCTAAACGTACCAGTGCATTTTTGGCTTCGGCCACGGCTTCTTCAACCGCTTCACGTACAGTTTGGTTTGGATCAAGTTTTGGTTCCTGCGGTAAGTAACCAATTTTTAGGTCCTGCATTGGGCGCGCTTCGCCCTCAATTTCAGTATCCAAGCCCGCCATAATGCGCAGTAGGGTGGATTTACCTGAGCCGTTTAAGCCTAAGACACCGATTTTTGCGCCAGGGAAAAAGCTTAATGAAATATCTTTTAAGATCTGTTTTTTAGGCGGGACAATCTTGCCCACTCTAAGCATGCTATATACAAATTGAGCCATGTTATTTCTCTTTGATTGTATTTTTTCTACGTTGATTGGCGGCAATTCTACTTGATTCGATACAGAACTTAAATCTGAATTCGAGCAGTTTCATTCACAGTTAACGCATAAATCTGTTAGCTAGGTATTGGTGGTTATTTATACCGATTAGTGCTTTTTACGAAACTCTCTCATCTAGAAATGCAAGTAATTTCATGTTGTAAATACTGGGATTGTGATCGAATGCGCTGTATCATACCGCGCAACCCTACTAGAAGAATTTTACAGCTGGAGTGAGTAATGCTGAAAAAAGATATGAATATCGCGGATTACGATCCACAACTATTTGCAGCAATTGAAGATGAAACGCGTCGTCAAGAAGAGCACATCGAACTCATTGCTTCAGAAAACTACACTAGTCCTCGTGTTATCGAAGCTCAAGGTACACAGCTAACTAACAAGTACGCTGAAGGTTACCCAGGTAAGCGTTACTACGGTGGTTGTGAGCATGTAGATATCGTTGAAGAATTAGCTATCTCGCGCGCTAAAGAGCTATTTGGCGCTACATACGCTAACGTTCAGCCACACTCTGGCTCACAAGCAAACGCAGCTGTGTTTATGGCATTGCTACAAGGTGGCGATACCGTTTTAGGCATGAGTCTAGCCCACGGTGGTCACTTAACTCACGGTTCTCATGTGAGCTTCTCTGGCAAGCTATACAATGCTGTTCAGTACGGTATCGATGAATCAACAGGTAAGATTGATTACGCTGAAGTTGAGCGTCTTGCTTTTGAGCACAAGCCTAAGATGATTATTGCGGGTTTCAGCGCATATTCGGGCATTGTTGATTGGGGTAAATTCCGTGAAATCGCTGATAAAGTAGGTGCATACCTGTTTGTTGATATGGCGCATGTTGCAGGTTTAGTTGCCGCGGGGATCTACCCGAGCCCTATGCCACACGCTCACGTTGTGACAACAACAACGCATAAGACACTGGCTGGCCCACGTGGCGGCTTGATCTTATCTGCGATTAACGATGAAGATATCTACAAAAAGCTAAACTCTGCGGTATTCCCAGGCGGCCAGGGTGGTCCTTTAATGCACGTTATTGCTGCTAAAGCCGTTGCATTTAAAGAAGCACTAGACCCTGAGTTCACGACTTACCAAGAGCAAGTGGTTGTTAACGCTAAAGCGATGGCGCGTACGTTCATTGAACGTGGCTATGATGTGGTATCTGGTGGTACTGAAAACCACCTATTCTTGCTTGATTTAATCAGCAAGGACATCACAGGTAAAGATGCTGATGCCGCTCTTGGCAATGCTAACATTACCGTTAACAAGAACTCTGTACCAAACGACCCTCGCTCACCATTTGTGACCTCTGGTCTGCGTATCGGTTCACCTGCAATTACCCGTCGTGGATTTGGTGAAGAAGAATCAGTGCTGTTAACTAACTGGATGTGTGACATCTTAGATGACATTTCAGATCTTGCCGTTAGCGAACGCGTTAAGAGTCAGGTTCTGGAATTGTGCGCTAAGTTCCCTGTTTACGGTTAACCTTAAGCGTTTAATCAGGTAGACTCCTATGGCCGCATTTATGCGGCCATTTTTGTTATTATTCGAGCATACTTTTGATTCGAGCCTACTTTCTGAGGTTTTGCTAAATTCAGTGAGTGAAACTACCTAATTTCTAACCGGAGGCTAAATGCATTGTCCATTTTGCAGCGCAACTGACACAAAAGTGATTGATTCGCGATTAGTCGCTGACGGCCATCAGGTTCGTCGACGTAGAGAGTGTGTTCAATGCCATGAACGTTTTACTACCTTTGAAGGTGCCGAGCTTGTGATGCCTCGCGTAGTGAAACAAGATGGCAGTCGCCAGCCGTTTGATGAAGAAAAATTACGTGGTGGCATGTTAAGAGCCGTAGAGAAAAGACCTGTGTCTATGGATCAAATTGAACAGGCATTAACTAAGATTAAATCGACTTTACGCGCGACCGGTGAGCGTGAAGTTAAATCAGAAATGATAGGTAATCTGATGATGGACCACTTAGTCAACTTAGATAAAGTTGCCTATATTCGTTTTGCTTCTGTCTATCGTGCCTTTGAAGATGTTTCAGAGTTTGGTGATGCAATCGCTAAACTGCAAAAATAACCTATGCTACATGGGCTAAGCCAACCGCTTAGTCCTCAAACAATCGAACAATCGGAATTGCCGCCATTATGTGGTCTATCGAAGACAGTCAAATGATGAGCCTGGCCATTGAATTGGCACAAAAGGGCATTTACACCACTCGTCCAAATCCTTGTGTTGGCAGCGTTATCGTCAAAGATGGCGAAATTGTTGGCGAAGGCTACCATATTCGTGCTGGCGGTCCTCACGCCGAAGTTTACGCCTTAAATATGGCTGGAATCGATGCCAAAGGGGCTACCGCCTATGTCACGCTAGAACCTTGCAGCCACTATGGCCGTACGCCTCCTTGTGCTAAAGCATTAATCGAGCACGGTGTAAGCCGTGTTGTCATTGCCGTTACCGACCCCAATCCACAAGTGTCTGGTCGTGGCATTGCCATGCTGCGAGAGGCTGGCATTCAAGTCGATGTGGGCTTGATGACCGAAGAAGCGAAGCAAGTTAACCTAGGCTTTTTAAAGCGAATGGAGAAAGGCTTGCCGTGGGTCACGGTTAAGCTTGCTGCGAGTATCGATGGTAAGACTGCGCTGTCTAATGGTGTGTCAAAATGGATAACGGGACCTGAAGCGCGCAGCGACGTTCAGCGGCTTCGTGCGCGCCATTGTGCATTGGTCACAGGTGTTGAGACGATACTTGCTGATGATCCGAGCCTCAATGTGCGTCATAGCGAATTAGGCTCGCTTGCACACCAGTTAGCACCAGCAGAAATTCATCAACCACTGCGGGTAGTATTAGACAGTCAAGCACGCCTTGGCGCTGAGCTAAACTTATTTAACACAACAAGCCCTACTTTGTTGGTGTCGACAATCGCGTACCCCGAGAATGTGAAAGCAGCTTGGCCAGCTCATGTGACTCATCAAATTTTGCCCGCGGTTGATTCTCGTATTGACCTGCAAGCCTTGTTGGGTTTATTGGGGGAGAGTTGTAACTCAGTACTCGTTGAAGCTGGGGCAACACTCGCAGGGGCCTTTGTTAACCAAGAGCTTGCAGATGAAATCGTGCTGTATCAAGCGATGAAAATCTTAGGCTCTCATGGGCGTAATTTGCTCGCGCTAGATGATTTTCAAGCCATGATGGACATACCGCGCCTCAACCTAATCGATGAGCGCAAAGTGGGTAAAGACACCCGCTTAACGTTAAGAGTGAGTAATTAGTTTATGTTTACTGGGATTATTGAGTCAGTTGGTCACTTAAGAAAAGTGCAGCGCCGTGGTGATGATATTCGTTTAACCGTCGCCAGCGGAAAACTGGATTTGTCAGATGTTAAACTTGGCGACAGTATTGCCACCAATGGTGTGTGTTTAACCGTTGTTGAGTTAATGAGCGACGGTTATGTGGCAGATATTTCAGCCGAAACAGTCAATTTGACGGGGTTCTCTCATTATCAGGTTGGAAAAGCCGTTAACCTTGAAAAAGCCGTTACCCCCACAACCCGTTTAGGTGGGCATATGGTCAGTGGTCATGTTGATGGTATTGCCCATGTGGACGACAGACAGTTTCGGGGCCAAGCGATTGAGTTTTGGCTAACACCACCTGTAGAACTGGGCCGCTATATCGCCCATAAAGGTTCAATTACAATCGATGGTGTGAGCTTAACCGTTAATGAAGTGCAAGGGCATAGATTTAGGCTGACCATAGTGCCGCACACTGCAGGTGAAACGACCTTAGTGGATTTGAAGGCCGGCGACAACGTTAATATTGAAGTGGACTTGATAGCCCGTCATTTAGAAAGGCTAATGAGTTACGGCACCCAAGAGCAAGAGAGCAGCCCCAAGTCAGAAGTGACTATGGAATTGTTAGCTCGCTCAGGTTTTTTACGATAAAGACTGGCTTAAGGCGGATTTGACGATTAAATTTGTCTTAATTAAGTCTATATACAATCAAGAATAATCATTACATTAGATACTGGTTTAAGTTCATCGTTATTGACGCATGTAACTTAGAATACAGTGAGAAAAATAAAGGTCTGAACATGGCGTTACATAGTATAGAAGAGATCATCGAAGATATTCGTCTAGGTAAGATGGTGATCTTGATGGATGACGAAGACAGAGAAAATGAAGGCGATCTGATCATGGCTGCCGACATGGTGACGCCTGAAGCTGTGAATTTCATGGCGACATTTGGCCGTGGCCTTATCTGCCAAACATTGACTAAAGCGCGCTGTCAGCAGCTTAACTTACCTTTGATGGTCACTAACAACAATGCCCAGTTTTCGACTAACTTTACCGTTTCAATCGAAGCGGCCGAGGGCGTAACCACGGGCATTTCGGCGCAAGACCGTGCAGTAACCGTGCTTGCGGCGGTGGGTAAAGATGCAAAGCCATCGGATATCGTGCAGCCTGGCCACATCTTCCCGCTAATGGCGCAAGAAGGTGGCGTACTTATTCGTGCTGGCCACACTGAAGCGGGCTGTGATTTAGCGCGCCTAGCAGGTTTTGAAGCATCATCGGTCATTGTTGAAATTCTTAATGATGACGGCACCATGGCCCGTCGCCCTGATCTTGAAATCTTCGCGAAAAAGCATGGCTTGAAGATGGGCACGATTGCCGACCTTATCGAATACCGTAACACCAAAGAAACCAGTGTTGTTCGTGAAGCGAAATGTAAGTTGCCAACTCGTTTTGGCGAGTTTGAAATGCTGACTTACCGCGATACAATCGATAACCAGTTGCATCATGTATTAGTTAAAGGCGACGTTACCGAAAACACATTAGTACGTGTGCATCTACAAAACACCTTCAATGATTTATTGCATTCAGAGCGTGATCAGCAGCGTAGCTGGCCATTAGAGAAAGCGATGGAGCGCATTAGCAATGAGGGTGGCGTGTTGGTGTTATTGGGTAATCATGAGCACAGCAGCGATATTCTAGCCAAAGTTAAAGCTTTTGAAGCTGAAGATAACGGTAGCACACCTGTTGCTGCACAATGGCAAGGTACGTCTCGCCAAGTGGGTGTAGGCTCACAAATTCTTGCGGATGTGGGCGTAACAAAGATGCGTTTATTAAGCTCGCCAAAGCGCTATCATTCTCTTTCAGGCTTTGGTTTAGAAGTAACTGAATATATTGCAGAATAAATGCTGGCCTCAGGTTGATTGTCAGTCTGAGGCTTAAATTCACACTTTTCTTATTAATTGCATAGCGATCAGTGCGGAGTGCTGTGGTATCATACCGCCTCTTCCGTCCCTATGCTGGGTAATTAAGCTAATTTAGGTAAGATAAATGAACGTAGTTCAAGGTAATATCGAATCGAAAAACGCCAAAGTTGCGATCGTAGTTTCACGTTTTAACAGTTTTCTTGTTGATAGTTTACTCGATGGCGCGGTTGACACTCTTAAGCGTTTTGGCCAAGTTGCAGATGACAATATCACTGTAGTTAAAGTGCCTGGCGCTGTTGAACTGCCACTCGCTGCACGCCGCGTCGCGGCTAGCGGAAAATTTGACGGTATCATCGCACTAGGTGCGGTTATCCGTGGTGGTACACCTCATTTCGATTTTGTTGCAGGTGAATGTAATAAAGGTTTGGCTCAAGTAGCACTTGAGTTTGATATTCCCGTTGCATTTGGCGTTTTAACCACAGATACCATTGAACAAGCTATTGAGCGTTCGGGTACTAAAGCAGGTAACAAAGGCGGCGAAGCTGCACTTGGTCTGCTAGAAATGGTTAACGTTCTGCAAGCACTTGAAGAACAGCTGTAATTTAGGACAATTTAATGAAGCCTTCAGAGCGCCGTAAGGCCCGCCGTTTAGCCGTTCAGGCCATTTACTCATGGCAGCTAAGTGGTAACAATATTGCTGATGTTGAGCATGAGTTTCTAACAGAACAAGTTATTGATGGCGTCGATATCGCTTACTTTCGTGAGCTATTAGGTGGCGTTGCAACAAAGAAGAGTCAATTGGATGAGTTAATCACTCCATTCTTGACTCGTCCACTTGATGAAGTGGACCCAGTTGAAAAAGCGATTGTACGTCTAGCAACTTATGAACTGACATTCCGCAAGGATGTGCCTTATAAGGTAGCGATTAACGAAGCTATCGAGCTTGCAAAAGCATTCGGCGCAGAAGATGGACATAAGTTTGTTAACGGCATTCTCGATAAGCTGGTAGCACGCAATAGATAGTTAATAGAAACGGCATCCTAGGATGCCGTTTTTGTTAGATCTGACAGTGGGATAAGAACAGTCCATGCATTTTCCACCTGAGCAAAGCGCAGTAATTCCTAATCTTTGCTAGCGTGACGGCCTGATTTACACTTACCTTATTTATCCCTGAATCCTTCCTCTAATTTGTGATTGGTATTGTGAAAGAATTTCAATTAATCGAAAGTTTTTTTACTGGGCGCGCTCAGTCTCGCAAAGACGTTGTTATTGGTATTGGCGATGATTGCGCCATAGTTAAGCCAGCAGAAAATAAGTCTATTGCCATCTCGTGTGACACTTTAGTTGAAAATGTACACTTTTTCCCTGATATGCCAGCTAAAGAGCTTGGCTATAAGTCGCTTGCAGTAAACTTATCTGATTTGGCGTCAATGGGCGCAGAACCTGCTTGGATGACCTTAGCACTGACCTTACCCGAGGTTGATGAGGCTTGGCTCGCTGACTTTAGTGCGGGCTTGTTTGAGATAGCAGAATATTATGGTGTCGCACTTATCGGTGGCGACACCACACGCGGTCCACGCTCTATCACCATCACTATTAATGGTCAGGTACCTAGAGGCAGCGGGCTGACTCGTAGTGGTGCTAAAAATGGTGATTGGATTTATGTAACAGGAAATCTAGGGGACTCAGCACTAGGCTTAGATCTTCTGCGTAATAAAGCTGAGGCGAACATCGATGACAGAGCGTATCTGATAAACCGTCATTACAGGCCTACTCCGCGGGTGCTAGCTGGGCAATCACTGCGCACACTTGCCTCAAGCGCCATTGATATCTCTGATGGACTCATATCAGATATTCAACATGTGCTTAAAAGCTCACAAGTTGGCGCTATCATTAATGTCGATAATATCCCAATGTCTGCACAGCTTAAACGTAATACGTCAGCTGAGATGGCACTAAGCTATGCATTAACCGGTGGTGAAGATTATGAGCTATTATTCACCGTTCCAGAAGCTCAAAAAGGTGCGCTAGAGATATCACTCGTTGAATCGGGTGTGAAATTTACCCAGATTGGACAAGTATGTACTGGCGGGCAATTACAATTGCTTAGTGGAAATCAGCCATTTGAACCTATTAATTTGGGCTTTGAGCACTTTAACTAATGAATTTACTCTCTAAAGATCCTGTACTAGCTAAGCTTTCATTAAAAAATCCTATCCACTTTTTGGCTTTAGGATTTGGCTCTGGGCTCGCGGCAAAAGCGCCGGGTACTTTTGGCACTATCGCTGCCATTCCACTTTATTTACTCATGGCACCTTTGAGTTTGCCTTGGTATATCGGATTGACTGTTATCTGTATGCTTGCGGGTTTTTACATCTGTGATAAAGCATCAAAAGATATGGGCGTGCATGACCATGGTGCGATTGTTTGGGATGAGGTAGTCGGATTGTTGATCACCATGATTGCCGCACCAGCAGGGTGGCAGTGGTTGGCTATTGGTTTTCTACTGTTTCGTTTATTCGATATCTTAAAGCCATGGCCCATTCGTTGGCTTGATGCTAAGGTTCATGGCGGTTTTGGTATTATGATTGACGATGTGCTTGCGGGTATTTTTTCGCTACTTTGTTTACAAGGTTTAGCTTACTACTTTGCTTGATAGCTGTTTAAAGAATAAAAAATGCAGAGCTTAGCTCTGCATTTTTGTTTTACTCGCTAAAAAAGAGATTAGCTAAGCAGGAGTTCCTTTGCGTTCGCCAGAGTATTGCTGGTGATGGTGTCGCCACCTAATAGACGTGCGAGCTCTTCAATGCGCTGAGTTTTATCGAGCGTCACCATTGAGGTCTCCGTTTTGCCGGCCTTACTGCTCTTATTAACGAACATATGTTGATGGCCATTACCTGCAACCTGAGGCAAATGAGTCACACAAAATACCTGTGTTGATCCACCAAGACTTCTAAGCATACGACCAACAACGGCAGCTGTCGGCCCTGAAATACCGACGTCGACCTCATCAAAAATCAAGGTTGGAGTTGAGACCTTCTTAGCGGTGATCACCTGAATACCTAAACCAATACGTGACAGTTCACCACCCGATGCCACTTTGGCAATTGGCTGCAGAGGCTGACCAGGGTTAGTTGAAACTAAAAACTCAATATTGTCACAACCCGTTGGCGTAACAACAGCCTCGTTAAAATTCACCGCAATAGTAAACTTGCCCTTAGGCATGTTGAGCTCATGGATAGACTGAGTCACTTGCTTATCAAGCTCTTTAGCGTAGCGGCTGCGGCTTTGACTGAGTTTTTTAGCATGCTGTAAATAGGCTGCCTGGCTTGCTCTTAGTTGCTCACGTATATCGTCAAGTTTGTCGTCATCAGAGCCTAAATCCATGAGTTCATCTAATAGACTTTGGTGATGTTTATAGAGTTCGTTACCTGATACTTGATGTTTACGCGCAAGTTGCATAGCTTTTGAGAGTCGCAGCTCTAAGTGAGCGAAGTATTCTGGATCGAGCTCTAAGCCATCTAAGTAGCGTTCAAGTTCACTGCTACTCTCCTGCACTTGGATCAGCGCATCGTTAAGCATAGCCACGACATTACCCAGTTCAGGATCGTAGCTTTCGAGATCTTGCCCTTGGCTGATACTGGTATTTAGCAGTGATTCAACACAGCCTTCATCACAGTCTTGCAGAATGTGTAGTTGGCTACGGCAAAGCTCGATAAGCGCGGTGCTGTTCGCCAGCTTCTTGTGCTCGGCTTCAATAGACTCAAATTCACCTTCATTAATGGCAAACTCGTTTAGCTCTTCAACCTGATATTGCAGCAACTGCTTTCGAGCTAAGCGTTCTTGCTGGGACATTTCTAATAGGTGTAGCTGTTTTTCGATTGTCTTACATCTATGGTAGCTGGCGGTCACACCGTCGAGCAGCATCTTATGGTTAGCATAGCTATCTAATAGAGTGAGTTGATGTTCACTTTTTAACATGGCGTGGTGGGCATGTTGACCGTGAATACCAATTAATAGTTGTCCTAGCGACTTGATTTGCACTAAGGGAACGGGGTTACCGTTTATGTAGGCGCGTGAGCGGCCGTCACTGCTAATCGTGCGGCGTAAGATGCATTCATCATCAAGTTCAAGATCGTTATCTTCAAGCCAGCGTTTAGCGGCTGGAGTATCATCTAATAAAAAGCGGGCACTTACTTCGGCCTTAGTGGCACCAGGTCTAATGCTATTCGCGTCGGCTCGATTACCTAAACAAAGGCCAAGGGCATCGATAGCAATCGATTTCCCCGCGCCAGTCTCACCAGTAATACTGGTCATACCGGCTTTAAAGTCGAGTTCCAAAAAACGCACAATAGCAAAGTTGTTGATGCTGAGTTGGCAAAGCATAGTGATGTCCTTTTCAAAACACTGTATTGATAAACAGTATATACTGTTTTTATGTACAGTAAATACCTGGTTGGTAAATCAATCGATTTGATTGCATTTATGGGACGCTGTTTCAAATGGAATGAATCTGACAAATAGCCACTTTTAAGAGTTTAGAAATAAAGTATCTATTTTTCAATGTGGTAAGATGAGCTGCATCATAGCGATAGGCCATGTATGTCTGTTTTAGGTTGTACCCCAGTTATGGCTATCTATGGCATTTTAGACGGTATAAACAGTTTTCGATTGCAGTAAGTTGAATTTATTATGTGAATAGCGGCTTGTTAGAAGGTGCTAGGTGCTTCATTTTGTATGAAGGGGAATAACAGGAGTGTTCATGCTACACAGCCGCTATGTATGAGATAACAATTGTGAGCAACTATTCGCAGTTACTATTTGAGTAAATATGCGAGCAACTAACAGTAATCTGATAAGAATGAGCTATCAGTTAGCAAATATCATTTATAAACCATGAGTTATCAATCATCACGTATCGAATATAGCGATAGTTTAAGAGTAAGCAATGACAACATATAATGATGAGTATTATATTGCTTTTCGTCCTCGTGGTGATGAGCTGGTATACATTCGGCCTGATAGAGAAACAGCGCAAAGAAAATATCATTACACAAAGCTAGTTAGCGGTGAACAACCATTGATTTTTTCTAATGGTTTTAGAGACGAAACAAATCAGAAACGGCCTTTAACGGATCTGTTTGTTGATACTTCAGGTTTATTGATAAACGATGAACTGAAGGACAAATTTAGCCAATACAAGATCGAGGGGATGCAAATTTACCCCGCTGTATTTATAGATGATACTAGCGTTTGGCATGATAGTTATTGGTATTTTGGCTTCTATAAAGAGTTGGACTGTATTGATCTTGTTAACTCCGAAATTGAAATGTTTTATTTTGACGATGACGATCTGCTTGAGGTAAAGCGCTATTCTCTGAATAAGACTGTATTAGATAGTATTGATGAAGCTAATCGTCTGATTTTTAAAGTTGCCAACTGCTCTAAGAGTTATGTTTTTTTTCATAAAAGCATCGTTGAGTTCATCTCTAATAGAGCGTTTTCTGGTGTTCAATTTATTAAAGTGTCTGACTTTAGAGAGGGCGATCAGTTTTAAATCTTATTACTACATATCGCAGAGTCATTAATAAGGTTAATGACTCTGCGCACTAACAAGAAGCCCTTGTTCAAAGTAGAGGTGCTGCACTCATTTTAAAGTGGCTTAATGGTTAGCTTTTCACTCGCAAAAAGCAGTTACTCAGCTTGGTTTGTACACTTATCGAGGGCTGATTGGTAATACTCTTGGTAATTGTTTGCTACGAGTTCTTCATCAACATACAGCTGCCTGATAACATTATCGCATCGAGCGATGATCTGCTGAACTTGCCCCGCGCCATATTGCCTAGGCCAAACATAAGACAATGACTTGATAATATTCAAGCACACGGTTTTTAGCAGTGGAGCCTTTTCATTTATTGCGAGGTAGGTTTCAAGCAGAGTTAATTTGTCTGCGCCGTTATTTTTTACGAAGGTGTATTGCTCTTTTAACCAGACTCGTTTTACTGCATTTCCCGTTTTCAAACTATCGAGCATCGCGACTTTACTCGAAAAAATAATCTGACTTGTCTCATAGCCTAAGGTTTCACTAGACCATTGGATTGCTAGATCAAATTCATTTTCAACACTCATAACATTCAGTAGCCAGGCATAATGAAATGCGGCGTAAAAGTGCTGAAAAGCCCCCTTAGAGTGTAAGCCCTTTAACATACTGATGGCACTGCGATAATAGCCTAACTCAATTGAGATATGAGCTTTAATAAGTGTGACTTCATTTTTAATTGACTCGTCTTTTGAGTCCATCAATAGCCGAAGGTGATGTTTCGCTTCTTCTATTAAGGTATTTCTTTTATGAGAAGTGCGGGCTGAATAGAGAATGGTACGGATCAAACTCAGTTTGGCGTATTCATTATTTCGGTAGGTATCTTTGTTGATCTCCAGATAAAGTCTAAAGCGCTCAAGTGCCTGATCATAGTCGTTAACTGAAAGGCAAAGGTTAACGATGATCTGCTCTCTTTCAGAATTACCCGGTACAAGTTGACTGGCTAGCTCTAGATGCGATATCGCCGTGGGAATATCGTTATTCTTAAGTTTTACATAGGCAGCTTCAGTTCTTACTCGCGTATCGTTGGGTAAAGAGATAAGCAATTGGTTGATAATACAATCGGCTTCCTCGGTTTGCCCTAGGTTTGCTAACGAGTTGGCTAATCCTACTTTAGCCCAGTCCAGATCTTTTTTGGCGAGTGTAGACTGGTACACTATTTTAGCCTGTTCATGACGCTCCAGCATCGTTAAGAATACGCCTCTAAAGCGTTGGATGACAAAGTAGTATTCAGGATGAAATGGTGCCATTTCGTCGCATAGTTGTAGCCCTTGGTGGGCATCTAATTTTCGCTCAGCAGTATAGAGACCTAATAATTTTTTTCTGCGCCTAATGGCGATAGATAAGCGATTTTTTAAGGTAATGGCATTGAAAGGCTTTAATAAATACTCGTCAGGTTTCAGTTCAAGAATAGGTCTGACAGTAGCGGACGAATTATCTCCCGTGACTAGTATAAATACGGCTTCATCGCTCAGCAGGTTTAGGTGCTTGAACTCCTCAAACAATTGCTTCCCATTCATGCCTACACCAAAGTTGAAATCACAAATAATTACATCAAACTGCTTATTTGCAGCAAGAGCGAGTGCCATTTTGGCGCTTTTTGATGTCAGCACGTCGGTTTCAGAAAAACCTAGCTTTACCAACATACTCTTGATGGTAAATAGAAATGTGGGGGCATCATCGATGATAAGTACTTTTAGTGTTTGAAACGATTGCATAGCAAATATTGTCCAGAAAGAAATGTTGACTGCAGTGCTCAGTAATAAAATCCGCGTTAAAACTCTATAGCAATATCTGATAATGTTGCTATTTTTTGCTTAGTTGCTTAGTTGCTTAGTTGCTTAGTTGCTTAGCCGCTTAACGACCTCATGAGGTCGTTAAGCAAAGGGGACTTTCATTTAGCCACGTAATTACGGTTAACATTCTAAGGCTTATTGATACTGGCTAATTAACCATTGATTGATTGTATTTACAACGGCATCAATCTCCGCGCTCAGTTGCTTAATTGCATCCGGTGCACCGTCGCAGTTAACTGATTCACAGTTAGCTGCTGCAGTGGCTAATTGAGTTAGCCCTAGTGCATTTGCTGCGCCTTTAATGCGGTGGCCTAATGCTGATAATGGAATAGCTTGCTCTGTTAGCTCGGCTTTATCTGCCAGTAATGAATCTCTGACGATGGCAGAAAGTTCGAGTTGTTCTTCAGCACTATAGTCACTTAGCCACTCCAGCTGCTCTTGGTTATCGCCATTGGTTTTCTCGGCGCAGTAACGCCCTAAAACTTCACTAAGCAAGATAAAAGAGTAAGGCTTATATAGTACCTCACTCATACCTGCCTGATTTGCTTTTTCAGCTGCAAGACGTGAGTCTTCAGCGGTGCAGCCGACGATAGCTAAGTTTTTAAATTCAGGCTTGGATCTCAACTGGCGCACCAGGTCATAACCATTAAGATTTGGCATATGACAGTCTGTTATAAGCAGTGATACATTGTTTTTATTGGATGCTAAGTAAAGTAGCGCTTCTAGCCCATCGTTGACGGTTACCACTTCTAGCCCAAGTTTGCTAAGCTGCTTTTGAAATAAAAAGCGGTTAATCGGATCATCATCAGCAACTAAAACCTTGCCTTGGTATTGTTTGCTTTTAGCCGCGATCATCTCTTTGCTTTGGTGATTAGATCGTAAGACTTGTCTTAATAACAGATCCGGATATACATTGCTTGTTTCTGCTGAGGATTCGACCGTCAACACATTTGTGGCACTTTGCTGTAAGGTGATCCCCCATAGTGTAAGCCAACTTTTAATAGCCTCGTCTTGAGCGTACGCCTCGCTGACAAGTCCTAGATCTAAAACTGAAAACTTTGCAGGTAAACTTACCAATACTTTAGTGCCTAGATTAAGCTGACTGGTTACAGATATTTGCCCGCCCATTAGTTCAACGAGGTGCTGAACAATTGACATGCCTAGTCCCGAACCTCCATATTTACGGTTAATACTGGCATCTGCTTGCACAAAAGGCTGAAATAGCTTCTGTTGTTGTTCGGGAGTCATACCACAACCACTGTCTTCAATAACTAATGAGAGTGTATTGCTAGTATTGCTAACAGAGACTTTGACAAATCCTTGTTGGGTAAATTTGATTGAATTACTGACCAGATTGTTGACTATTTGGCTAAGGCGTAACCAATCTAATTCTGCGCGGCATAGCGTGGTGGGTTGCCAATCAAGCTTAAAGTTAACCTGTTTAACCTTTATGTTTGCAGCCTGCAGTCTCAGCGTCGCCCCAAGCTCTTCAAATAAGCAGCTGTTGTAACAATCAAGTTGCAACTGGTCCGCTTCCATTTTGGAAAAGTCTAAAATATCGTTCACTAAACCTTTTAATCGTTCAGCGGAAGCCTGAGCATTTTTCATTAACTCTTTATTCTTTGATGACTTGAGTTCAGGGCTAAGCAGTTCCATTAGGCCCATCATTGCTGCTAAGGGGGTTCTTAGCTCGTGACTGATAATGGCTAAAAATGACTCTCGGGTTTTTAAGGCTTCAATAGCTTGTCGTTTAGATGCTTTTAGCTCAGTAAAATCAGTAAAAACGGTGATGTGATACGCTTGGCCATCATTATGATGCACCACTTCTCGAGACACTCGATAATACTTGCCAGCAACAAAGCATTCGTTATTCGATGTTATTAGCCCTTCATTGGTCATATTTGACCGCTGTGCAGTTTCGCTATCGAGATAGGCACAAGGCACGGCGTTAGCTTTGTAGTCGTTATATGCTTGATTAGACAATAACGGTTTACCACTGGCGTCAGAAATAATCACCATGCCTGGAAAACTGTTCAATATGCTGGTTAACCACTGCATTTCATCATTAGACTTTTTGCCATTAGCGATAGCTTCTGATAAATATACTTTTAGCTTCTTATTCCATAAAAAACCGATAAAAACAGAAGCAATAGCAATTAATAACAATAAGATAATGGTATTTATTGTTTGCGCTTTATCATAGCCATAGAGTGTATGGATCTTTTGATGATTTTGAACGGCTAAGTGAATTTCATTTTTTGTGGTGACAGCGATTGCCACATCAAGCATATTTCTTAAGGCAAGTGATGTTGAGCTGAGTTTTATACACATGAGACTTTCTAGCGGCGGTTGTTCACCTATGACTAACTCGAAGTCTTCACCGGCACCATAGTACAGATATTGCTGCGCAGTGGTTTCAGGTATGTACGCGTGGGTGATAACACCATCTTTTATATCGTTTTTTAACGCTGTAAAATCTGAATAAATCGCAGGTGTACTGTCAAGGAAATCGAATGTATCTTGTATAGATATATGATTGGTGCGATCGAGTATTGCTATTTTAGTTTGGGTGTATGGCTTTTTGGTACGGATATACGACCACTTTACCGTATAAAAAGGCTGCGTCGAACTGGTATTGGGCTGAGCAATAAAGCGTCCGGGAATGAAGTCAACAATCGCTTGTTCAAGCATTGCATCAACATCCCTGCCATCTGGGTACACATATTCAAAATTCAAACCCGTTTTGCGAGCATAAATTTTCATGATGTCATGAATGTAGCCTGAGATCTCCCCAGTTTCTTTTTGAATGTACGACAGTGGATATAGGTTTTCTTCGATCGTATAGCGAATCGTATCTCTGTTGTATTGCTGATAGATAGCTTTGATGGCTAGCTTATTGTGCAACAAACTTAAATTTTTGAAATTAAAAGGCTGTATCGCGGGACTGTCTTGGTTTTGTTGCAGATATTGATTCAATATCTGCATTAAAGTCAGGTTGTTTTTAGCGACAATAAATGATGATTCGATAGGTTTTGCATCTTCATGAAATACAATGTCCCCTAGCCAGTCATGAGTTGTGACAGTTTGATAGTAATGGTGGACGGCACCAAAATGTATCACTGCAGCATCGGCCTTACCTGTCGATAACTGGTGTATTAAGCTTTTGATTGAATCGACTTTAATCAGTGATTTGTAGCCACGTTTTGCGCTAATGTCACAAGAAAATGAGCCTTTAATACATATCCAGTTTAACTTAGAGGGGGCGGTGTCGCGATAAGTTGAGTTACTTAACCAGTTTAATTGATAGTTTTTAAATACAGGTTGAGAGAACAGCAGCTTCTTTTCTCGCTCAGTCGTTGGTGAAAACCCAAGGGATAAGTCTGCTTCTCCAGATGCAACGGCCTCAATAAGTGTATCTAAGCTACTATATTCTTTAAATTCAATCTGGATGTCCAACTGCTGACCCAGTTCAGCGATGTAATCGGCATACCGCCCTTGATAGCCTGAAGCCATGTTCCAGTGAGTGCGAAGCCCTTCGCTAGGCTTAGCAACAACCAGTACTTTTTTATTTTGCAGAAAGGCTTTCTCTTGTGGTTCAAGTTCGAAAGATTGTGCGAACGCAGAGCTTAAAAGCGTTGTGAGTAACAAGAAAAAACCAGCAAACTTTGTCATTTTTTGAGCGGTGTATGAAAAAAGGTTGCGAATAGTAATCTACAAATCACTTTTTGACCAATCAATTTTTACGAAAATCATGTTTTATAAAACCAGCATTCATGGCGTTAAAGCGAATGTAAAATCGCTTTGGTTAAAATGCACTTACTGGTTGGTTTTGCGTATTTTTTCGTTAATTTTTTGCTGGTGCGCGTTGCTGGTAATTTAATCTGTTGGTGGTTTTTACGTTGCTTATTAACAGCAAGGTTTTAGCTTTATACGTCATTTTACTATCTAGCTAATTAATGAGCTAGATATGTTTCCAGCATGGGCAAAGTCACAAAGGTAATTAGGGTGCCAAGTAAGATCCCTTGAGCACTGGTTATGACTTGGGTTTGATACCTTTGTGCCAACAGGTAGACACTGGCGGCAGTGGGGAGCGCAGCTAGTATGACTCCCATAGCAACTAGTTGTGGTTCTACATTCAATCCACGCATGATGATATAGGTCATTAGCGGCTGGAAAAATAATTTAGCAGAGTTAATTAAGCTTATTTCTAAGGCCTGTTTAAGGCTCATAAAATGTCGAGAGGTTTGATATTGGCTCGATTTTGCTAACACCATTCCGATGGTAAATAACGCACAAGGACTGGATGTCATACCTAATTGATGAACCATTAGCGCTAAACTGTCAGGTAGCTTAAGGTTAAGGGCTGAGAGACTAATACCTATTAAGCTGCCGATGACAATCGGATTCCTCATTAATGCCGTGATGATGATCTTAGCGGGTGAGGCTTTATTGGTTTGCTTGGTGATCTCCAGTGATACCAGCGCGATAGCAAAGACAAGCACTGATAATAAACTGGCTATTGCCGCCGCAGTGAGTGCGATTTGTTCATCAGGAAATAGCATCGCCATAAGTGGAATACCAATAAAAGCCGTGTTGCCAAACGTTGCATTTAGAGCGCGCATGGTAGCGATAGCACTGCTCTTAGGGTTAACAAATAGTGATAACAGATAACTTAAACCATAGCTTGCTAGCATGGCTAAGCTAAAGCCTAGGATGAAACCCCAATGCATAATGTCATTTATGGGGGTCTGCGCTAGAGTGATCAACATGATGGCAGGGAAAGCAATATAATAGACATATTGGTTTAAGACTTGGTCAGTCTCAACGGGCAAGAGTTTTAATTTTTGTATTAAGGTGCCCATCAGCATAATACCGAAAACAGCAAGTAGTGGTGTTAGTGTTGCTGACATATTGTTCTCTAATGTATCTAATTTAAGATAAGTAAAATGGGATAAAGTTGAGCCAGAACATTACCATAATTATGCATTAGTATAATATTGACCTTAGGTCGAATCTCGGCCTGCTATTGTGTTTTAAACTTCGGGAATGATATCGATGAGTACCAATTTTGGCTTGGAGCTACAGCTAATCTACCAATTTGTCCATCTGGTGAATGCGGGCAGTTTTTCGCAGGCAGCCAAAGAGCTCGATATGCCAATTGCTACAGTGAGCCGTAAACTGACGAAGTTAGAAACAGTGTTAGATAAACAGCTGCTGATGCGTAATACCCGCAAACTGAGGTTGACTGAAGAGGGCATTGCACTATTTCAGCAATATCAATCTATTATCTCACAGTTTGACGGTATCAGTGGCTCAACGGTAGATAAGCCTGAGGGTACGCTACGCATTGCTGCCCCCGTGTCGATAATCTCGATGATTTTTATTAAGACGCTGAATGACTTTTGTGAAGCTTATCCTGATATTCAATTGCATATTGCGCAAAACAATAACGTCATCGACTTAATTGATGAAGGCGTCGATGTGGCGATTGTCGGAGGGACTCAGCCTGATTCATCTTGGATCTCTAGTTCGCTCGGTGTGCTCAATTATGGCTTATTCGCATCACCACAATATATCAATAATGCGCCCACATTAACCCATCCAAGGGAGCTTGCTGAACACGCATTAATTAAAGTGTGGCCGCTATATAACTGGTCACTTAAGCACCCCAATGGTGACGCTTTTTATTATGATGGTAAGGCCAAACTGACATTAAGTGACTTGCATGGCGCTGTAGAGGCGACGGTTGATGATGGCGGTATTCTTTATGGACCAGAATTATTTGTAAAGCAACAGCTTAAATCTGGGACACTGCAGGCATTGCTACCCGAGTGGATTGGTGAGAAGAGGCGGATCTCTATCTTGTATCATCAGAGAAGCCATCAACCATTAAAGGTTAAACTGTTTATTGAATTTATGCAGTTGAAGGCGGATAGTCTATTTTCAATGCAGAGTTGAGGTCTAAGACCTAAGACTGCAGTATTTTTGGGCTTGATAACGTAGCCTTAGCTTGAAGTCTCTGTTTTAATTCAGGGTCTGAAAGCGGCGGCTTTTAATGTGAGTTGTAGGCTTGCGATGATAAACCGCCAATAAAAAAGCGCACGGGTGTGAACCTCTGTGCGCTTAGTTAAACGGGTATGTTTAGCTTATCGACTTGCTTCGATACCAATGTTAGAAACACCAATTTCAACAATTTCTCGGCGCAGTTCTTTAATAAACTCGGCCTTCATGTTTGGGTTCTCTTCAATGATCTCTAAAAGAGAGCTTTGCATCTCTTTTTCTTCTTGCATCACTTCATGGCTAAAGATGTAATCATCTAATGCATCTTCATTATCAAACTCTTGCTCACAAGTTGCTTCGATATAGTTAGCGACCGTGGCTGATGACAACTTGCTGATATTAACAATATCTTCTTCTACTTTGCTCTGTAGCGCACTGATCAGCGAAGTTAACGCAACGGCGGCATCCATTGCTGGATAAACACCATAAACATCAAAATCGGCAGGCTCTGGGGTATTGGCTTCAAGTCGCTCAAGGTAGATGTCGATATTGAGTTTTAGCTTGCTGTCGTACATCGACTGCCAAAGCAGGTTTAGTAAGGTATCGAGTACCTTAGGGTCGCCAAATTCGCATACTTCTGAAAACAGCTGATAGTTAGGCAGCATGCGTTGGCATAGGGCAACCGCAAAAAGCTTTTTTTGAGGTAACTCTAATGCTTTTAGGCGTTTAAAAAATCCCTGTTTGTTTGTCATCTTATATATCCACTGATAGCTGGGAGATCACTTGATTAGCGGCAGATTCTACCTTAGTTAACTCATCAAGTAACTCTAGTATTTCCGGTTCTACATCGTCTATTGTCACGCCGCGCTTTAATCCAGATTCTATTTCTCGACAAAGATTCTGCGTAGTTGGCACGCCGCAATAACAACAAGCTCCATGAAGCTTATGGATGCATGCGAGCATTTTATCATTGTCTGAACTTGAAAGGGCACCTTCTATCTGCTCAATTGTCTCTGGTAATGACTTTAACAGCATCTTTAACATGTCTAACGCTAAGTCTGGCTTATTATTGGCCTGGGTCAAACAAAGGTCCCAATTTAATGTGCGTTGATCAAAGTGCGTAAACTTAGGTTTGGTTTTCCACCGAGTGATAACCCCTTTTAACGCCGCCTCATCAATAGGCTTTGGTAAGTAGCCATCCATTCCACTAGACGAGATCCGTTCTCGTTCTTCGGCAATAGCGTGAGCGGTAACAGCAATAATTGGCGTGTTACGGTTAGAAGAGCTATGTCTGATCTGTTTGGTTGCGGTGATACCATCAGTCCCCGGCATCTGAATATCCATAAAGATAAGATCGTAACTACGTTCCTTGGCGAGCTTGACGGCTAATTCACCATTATCTGCAACTTGAACTTGGGTGACTAATTCTTTTAATAACGTATCAATCAGTTTTAGGTTTGCGGGGTTATCGTCGACGGCAAGAACGCTTAAGTTTTCACGTTTTGCTGGCGTAAGTGCTGGCCCGATAGGAAGAAGCGTTTCGTTCATTAAGCTGGAATGCTGACCAAGTAGTGAGCTTGAAAGCAGCCTTTCTCCCACAGGCATAGAAAGTTGCTTATCGATATAAGATCGCATCTGGGAGAAAACCGCTTCTTGCTCGGCACAATCAGAGACGAGCAGTAAGTAATCGATTTTAGACTTTGCAAGTTTTAGTACCTCAGCGGGTTGTCCGGTAGCTGCCACTGCGCGGCAACTCAGCAGACCAAAATCAAAAACATGATTTGATTGCGTGGTAATAAACTCTAACTGTTTAATATTTTTAGCGATAGAGACCTTTAAGCCCCAGCGCTGTAACATTCGCTCTATGGCATGTCGTGAAAGGTTGCTAGGCTCAAATAGCAGGATGCTCTTACCCTCTAATGTCGTTAACGGTAAGGTGTCATTAATTGGATATTGACTAATATTTAATGGAAGAGAAAACCAGAAGGTAGAGCCTTGTTTCACTTCTGAATAGCAGCCAATTTGCCCTCCCATGCGGTTAACTAAGCGTTTAGTAATAACCAGCCCAAGACCTGTACCACCAAAGCGGCGCGATATTGATGAATCTGCCTGACCAAAGGCCTGAAATAGTGACGACTGCTGCTGCTCATCAATACCAATACCCGTGTCTATCACCTCACAGCGCAGATGAACTTTTTGATCTTTTATCTCTTCAAGTTGTAGCTTTAACTGCACGCTGCCCTTATCGGTAAATTTAATTGCGTTACCGACTAAGTTGGTGATCACCTGGCTAAAGCGCATGGCATCACCGGTGACATCTTCTGGGATGCGAGCGTCGACATCGATAACTAACTCAAGCTCTTTTTCGCGCGCAGTGCTCGATAACATGGTAACGGTTTCTTCTAATGTTTCGCGAAGAGAGAAAGGAATATTCTCGAGTATCATTTTACCGGCCTCGAGTTTAGAAAAATCAAGAATATCGTTAATAATGCCGAGCAGGTTGGTTGCGCTGCGCTCTATGGTACGAATATAGTCTTGCTGACTTGAGTGCAGTGGGGTTTTTAATAACTGCTTAGCAAAACCAATCACTCCGTTAAGCGGCGTTCTTAGCTCGTGAGACATGTTAGCTAAGAACTCAGATTTGATGCGGCTAGCTTCTTGAGCCCGCTTCTTTGCCATGTCTAACTCGACGTTTTGGATCTCAATTTGCTCTAGTGTTTCACGCAAATCTGAGGTTGCCTGATCGATATTTTGCTGCATCTCATCGTGGTATTCAGAGAGCGAGCCTGCCATCGCATTAATACCGCGCTTAAGCAGATCAAGCTCGCCAATCAAGTTGCCGGTTAAACGGGTATCGAGTTTGCCTTCACGGATTTTAGCAACTACACGCACCATCTCTGTAATTGGCTGAGTGACGTTTTTAACCAGACGAAAAGTAAAGAACAGATTTAGCTGCACACCGATTAATACAATAATAAAGGCTGCTACGGCAGCGCGGTGTTGCTGTAGTAGTGCATTCTCTTTATTGATCAAGATGGCAATATAGCCAATTTTTATGATGTCTTGACCAATTTGCTGGTTTTTATCGAAGCCTTGAACGGGAGCATTACTGCTCTTAAAGATGGGGGCGCGCAAAATCATGCTGTCGCCGACTTGTTCAAGCTCAGTGCGTAGCACAGAGTCTAAAGGCTTATCAAAGCGCATGACTTCGTGATTTTTATAATGATGTGAGGTGACAACTACCCGGTTATTGTCGTCAAAGATGGCAATAAACTGCACCAATGAAGCTTTATTCAATTGCGCTGAGGTGATAAGTCTTTTGGTGGTTTCGAAATCTTTACTTTCAAGCCCAACTTCAGCGGCAATGGCCAGAGGCTCGATGATATTACTTGCTTGTTCTATGAGCGTATCTTCAAGTTCATAGAATCTATTTATGGTAAAATAGCTACCCAACAAGATCCCCACTAATATTGTAGGGGCTAACGCCAATACCAGAACCCACGAACGAAGGCTGTATTTGGTCATATTGTTGGCATTATTCATTCTTTGTAAAGGTTACCATTAAATAATAGTGTGGGTAACCGATAGACTGCCAGATATTAACCTGTGTTGGCCAGTTTTTTTATCTATTTAGAGAGCAAAATGGCACAATTTTTTAAAGCAAAACCAAATAGATCTAAGCAATTATCGTCAAAGTTATCGCTGAAAGTGACTCAACTTGATCATCTTGGTGCGGGTATAGCGCATCACGATGGCAAGATTGTGTTTATTAATGGCTCGCTGCCGGGTGAGACGGTATCGGTACAGTTGACTGAGCAAAAGAAGAAGTTTGCTCGAGCTAAGTTACTTAAAATAGAGCAAGCCTCGGCCGAACGCGTTGAGGCGGCATGTCCGCACTACCAACTGTGTGGTGGTTGTGACTTACAGCACCTTGATATCGCAGCACAGCGTAAACATAAAGCCAACACCTTAGTGGATTTGGTGCATAAGTTTTCTCAGGCTCAGGCTAGCGAACTTAGCGACACCATAAGTGATAACGCTTGGCATTATCGACGTCGTGCTCGCTTAGCGACCTGGTATGACAAAAATACCAAGCACATCAGTCTTGGATTTAGAGCGAGTAGCAGTAGTGATGTTGTCGAAATTCAATCCTGTGCGGTGTTGGCAGAGCCTTTATCCGCTTTGATCCCAGACCTTGCGTTTCTGCTTAATCAGTTAAGCGGTAAAAAAGCACTGGGTCACGTCGAACTGACTCAGGCTGATAACGGTAATTTTGTTGTGCTTCGAGTCACTAAAATATTTTCGGATAAAGATAAGGCTCGCCTTGTCGAGTTTGCTGAAAAGCATGGCGTGATTGTTTTGCTGCAAGGTGATGAGGGCGAATGCGAGCATCTCAATGGGCCTGGGCTACAAGCTTACTATGGTTTTACGTCAGAGGCAGATGATGCCGATATCAAGCTGAATTTTTCGGCGGGTAACTTTATTCAAGTTAATGACGCAGTCAACCAGGCTATGGTTAAGCAAGCGGTACAATGGTTATCACCTCAAGCGGGTGAGCGAGTATTAGATCTATTTTGCGGGATCGGTAATTTTAGCCTGCCACTAGCCAAAGGCGGCGCCGAGGTGATTGGTGTGGAAGGTGTGCCAGCGATGGTTGAGCAAGCACGAGTCAATGCTAAGCAAAGTGGTTTAGATAACGTTTCCTTCTATCATGCAGATTTGAGTGCTGACCTATCAAAAGAGCCTTGGCTTGGTAAGGTCGATAAGATGCTTATCGACCCGGCACGAGCAGGCGCTTATGAAAGTATGCAGTCGCTTAAGAAGCTCAAGCCAAAAGCATTAGTGTATGTTTCGTGTAATCCAGCGAGCCTTGCCCGTGATAGTGAAGTGATTTTAAAGCAAGGTTATAAGCTTAAAAAAATTGGCTTAATCGATATGTTCCCTCAAACCCATCACTTAGAGTCGATGGCGCTGTTTGAGTTAGGGAAATAAACAAAAAGACACAAAAAGATACATTTAATGAAACGTTTTGCTTAAATATAACCCATACAAATCAAACTCTGGTGTTATAGCTGTTTTTAGTCGCAATTGTCAGCTTTTGTTCATTGACAATAATCGCTGAATGCTGAAGATAGAGCGTATAAATTAAAAAGATATAGTTAAGCGGTTGTTAACCTCTATCTGCGGTATGTAAAGGAATTAAATACGATGGTATCTGTTCGTGAAGCACATTTTAGCGCCCCTGATTTTCAACTCGAAGAGTGGGTGCAACGTTATATAAGTGATGCTTCGGAAGCTCAAACTCTTTTGGCCTTAATTGAACGGGTCGAACTGCTCGTGGGACAAAAGAAAGAGGCGAGCGTTACCGTATTAAATCGCGCGCGTGAGATGATAGAAATCCTCGCGCCATTGAATATGGATATTGAAACCCTACAGGCTGCCATTTTGTTTGTGGTATTTGATGCAGGGCTTATCACTCAAGAAGATATTGAAGAGCAGTTCGGCGCTAAACTCGCGATACTGGTTTCTAGCGTTGAGACCATGAATGCCATTGGCGCGTTAAAGATAGATAATCAAACCCGTAATGGCGAGCCGCAAATCGACAATATTCGCAAGATGTTGTTAGCGATGGTGGAAGATGTGCGCGCGGTAGTGATTAAACTTGCCGAGCGTATTTGCCTATTGCGAGAAATAAAGAATGCCGACGAAGAGGTTAAGGTGCTTATCGCGCGTGAAATTGCCGATATCTATGCCCCACTGGCTAACCGACTCGGTATTGGTCAGCTTAAGTGGGAACTAGAAGATATTTCATTTCGCTACCTGCATCCGCAGACATATAAAGATATTGCTAAGCAACTAGATGGCAAGCGCCTCGATAGAGAAACCTTTATCGATGACTTTGTTAGTCAGCTGCAAGCCCGTTTAGATAAAGACCATATTCGTGCAAAAGTGTATGGTAGGCCAAAGCATATTTATAGCATTTGGAAAAAGATGAAAGGCAAGCAGCTTAAGTTTGATGAGCTGTTTGACGTACGTGCGGTGCGAATCGTCACGGACCGCTTGCAAGACTGTTATGGCGCCTTAGGTGTGGTGCATACGCTTTGGCATCATATTCCACGAGAATTTGATGATTACGTCGCTAACCCTAAACCAAACGGTTATCAGTCTATTCATACGGTTGTTGTCGGGCCAGAAGATAAAACGGTTGAGATCCAAATCCGCACCGAGCAGATGCATGAAGATGCTGAGCTTGGCGTTGCGGCGCATTGGAAATATAAAGAAGGTAGCGCAAGCGGAAAGCAAAGCGGTTATGAAGAGAAGATCAACTGGCTACGTAAGATCTTGCAATGGCAAGAAGATGTGGCTGAAAGCGGTAACTTAGTTGATGAAGTGCGTAGCCAGGTATTTGAAGACCGTGTTTATGTGTTTACCCCAAGTGGCGAAGTGGTTGACTTGCCGTTAGGTTCAACGGTGCTAGATTTTGCCTATTATATTCACTCCCATGTTGGGCATAAGTGTATTGGCGCTAAAGTTGACGGCCGTATTGTACAGTTTACTTATCAAGTGGAAACGGGCCAGCGTATAGAGATTATAACCTCTAAGCACCCAAATCCTAAGCGGGATTGGCTTAACCCTAACTTGGGGTATATCAGAACTTCGCGTGCACGATCGAAAATTCTGCACTGGTTTAAACAGCAAGATAGAGATAAAAATATTGTTGCTGGTCGCGAAATGCTTGAAGCTGAGCTGGCTAAGATCCACTTACTCATCAAAGATGCTCAGTCTGCAGTTGAACGCTTCAATTTAGTGAGCATGGATGATTTACTGGCGGGTATTGGCGGCGGCGATGTGCGCCTTAATCAGGTTGTTAATCATGTTCAAAGCCGTTTACGCACTAAAGATTTAAGTGATGAAGCCGCGGTTGAAGACTTAGTTAAAAAGAGTCAAAGCAAGTCGATTAAAAAAGGCAAAGGCCAAGTCGAAGTGAATGGTGTCGGCAACCTGATGAGCCATATTGCTAAGTGTTGTCAGCCGGTACCAGGTGATGAGATCTTTGGCTTTATCACAAAAGGCCGTGGCATTTCGGTCCATAGAGCGGATTGCGATCAAGTTAAAGAACTGGTTCGCGCATCACCTGAGCGTTCAGTTGAAGTGGTGTGGGGCGAAAACTATTCAGGCGGTTATAAAATCCGCTTGAGCATTGTAGCCAATGATCGCTCTGGTTTGCTCAGAGATTTAACCTCTGTGCTGGCGGCAGAAAAGACTCACGTAATGGCGTTGAGCTCAACATCTGATGTAAAAACTCAAACAGCGACTATTGAACTGGAGCTTGAGTTATATAACTTAGATGGTTTGTCTAAAGTACTCGCGAAAATAAATCAGGTCGATGGCGTAATGCAGGCCAGAAGAGTTTAATTGCTATAACGACAAACTTAACGGCAACTCAATAGTTGCCGTTTTTTATGGTTTACTCTTAACATCAATACTGGCTAAGGTATGCAGTCTTGTGGGCAATAAACACCAGGCGATATAAGAACAGGTTAATAGGAAAGTAAAATGACAAGCTTTGTTGGTGATACTCGCCCCCTACTCAATATTATGCACAAGCTGCGTGATCCTGATTCGGGTTGCCCTTGGGATAAGGCGCAGAGTTTTCAAACTATCGTCCCTTTTACTATCGAAGAGGCTTATGAAGTCGCCGATACCATTGAGCGTATGGCGCTTGATGAGTTGCCTGACGAGTTAGGTGATCTACTCTTTCAGGTGGTATTTTACTGCCAGTTGGGAAAAGAGCAGGGGCTTTTTGATTTCAATACCGTGGTTGAGCGGATATGCGATAAATTGACTCGCCGTCACCCCCATGTGTTTGAAGGATTAGCAACAATAAGTACTGATGAGATCAAGCAAAACTGGGAACAGTTAAAAGCTTTAGAGCGCAGCGAACGTGCACTCTATTCTGTACTCGATGATATTCCACTGAGTTTGCCTGCATTATCACGCTCAATGAAAATTCAAAAGCGTGTTGCCCGAGTGGGTTTTGACTGGGCAGAGTTACCGCCGGTGGTTGCAAAAATCCATGAAGAGATCGATGAAGTGCTTTTTGAAGTTGAGCAAGAAAAAATCGATGCTCAAAAAGTGCAAGACGAAATGGGTGACTTATTGTTTGCCGTTGTGAACCTTGCCCGGCACTTAGGGGTTGAGCCTGAAAAGGCATTAAGGCAAGCAAATCATAAGTTTGAAAGACGATTTAGAGGTGTTGAAGCCTATGCGCAAGCGGACGGTCGCAGCATGAATGAACACTCATTAACGGAGCTAGATGGCTACTGGGATAAAGTAAAACTGGATGAGAGAAATAAATAACTTAGCTTTTAAGTTAATTCTAGTTTGTCGAATCACTGTTGCTTTGGTATAATATTGCCCCGTCCTAGTGCTTTCTTACAAGCACATATTTCCAACTCATTTTCTCAGGTTCAGCATGACTACAAGGTATATCTTCGTTACTGGTGGCGTGGTTTCATCACTAGGTAAAGGCATTGCAGCAGCTTCTTTGGCTGCAATATTAGAGGCTCGCGGCCTAAACGTAACCATTATGAAGCTGGATCCATACATTAACGTAGATCCAGGTACCATGAGTCCAACACAACACGGTGAAGTGTTTGTGACAGAAGACGGCGCTGAAACTGATCTAGATTTAGGTCACTATGAGCGTTTCATCCGTACCAAGATGAACCGTCGTAACAACTTTACTACGGGTCGTATTTATGAAGAAGTACTTCGTAAAGAACGTCGTGGTGACTACTTAGGTGCAACCATTCAGGTTATTCCACACATTACTAACGCTATCAAGGAAAAAGTCCTTGCTGGTGGCGAAGGTCATGATGTGGCGATTGTTGAGATTGGTGGCACGGTAGGTGATATTGAATCATTACCATTCCTAGAGTCTATCCGTCAGCTAGGCGTTGAGCTTGGCCGTGATAGAACCCTATTTATGCATTTGACGCTTGTTCCTTTCTTAGGCGCTGCGGGCGAAGTTAAGACTAAGCCAACACAGCACTCTGTAAAAGAGCTACGTTCTATCGGTATCGCTCCAGATGTGTTGGTTTGTCGTGGTGATCGCGCTATTCCTGCAAACGAGAAAGCTAAGATTTCTCTATTCTGTAACGTTGAAGAACGTGCAGTTATCTCACTAAAAGACGTAGACAGTATCTATAAGATCCCTGCACTACTAAAAGCACAAGGTCTAGACCAACTTGTGACCAAGCGTTTCGGCATCGATTGTAAAGAAGCCGATTTGTCTGAGTGGGAACAGGTTGTTTACCAAGAAGCTAACCCTGTAGGTGAAGTGACGATTGGTATGGTAGGTAAGTATATTGAACTACCTGATGCATATAAGTCAGTTAACGAAGCCTTAAAGCATGCGGGTCTATTTAATCGCGTATCAGTGAACATCAAGTATATTGATTCACAAAACGTAGAAGCTAAGGGTGATGAAGTTCTACAAGGCTTAGACGGTATCTTGGTTCCTGGCGGATTCGGTGAGCGCGGTGTTGAAGGTAAGATCATGGCGGCACAGTACGCTCGTGAAAATAACCTTCCATATTTTGGTATCTGTTTAGGTATGCAGGTTGCGTTGATTGAATTCGCACGCCATGTAGCGGGTCTTGAAGGCGCACACTCAACTGAGTTTGCACCAAATACACCGCATCCAGTTGTTGGTTTGATCACTGAGTGGATCAATGAAGATGGCCAAGTTGAAGAGCGTCATGAAGAGTCTGATTTAGGCGGTACTATGCGTCTAGGTGCTCAGCTATGTCACCTTGAAGAAGGCACTAAAGCTGCAAAGGCTTATAAATCGACAACCTGTGTAGAGCGTCATCGTCACCGTTACGAAGTGAATAACAATTATAAAGAGCGCCTTGAAAAAGCAGGCTTGATCTTTAGTGGTCTTTCATCAGACCGCTCACTGGTTGAAATGATTGAGTTGCCAAACCACCCATGGTTCGTAGCCGGTCAATTCCACCCAGAGTTTACATCGACTCCTCGCGATGGTCAGCCGTTATTTGAAGGGTTTGTTGCTGCCGCAGCTGCCTACCAGAAACGTGATTTAGAAGACTAAACAAAACACAACCGCTTCCATGCTATGGGGGCGGTTTTTTTGTTTCTAGCGATGCAAGTTTAGATGAACAGAATTTCGTTTTACTTTTATCTTTAAATTTATCTTTAAAACTTAAATCGAGGGCATTATGGCTAAGATTATTAACATTATCGGTCGCGAAATCATGGATTCTCGCGGTAACCCAACTGTTGAAGCTGAAGTTCATTTAGAAGGCGGATTCATGGGGATGGCTGCTGCACCATCAGGCGCATCTACTGGTAGCCGTGAAGCATTAGAGCTTCGTGATGGCGATAAAGCACGTTACATGGGTAAAGGTGTATTAAAAGCTGTTGAAAACATCAACGGACTTATCCGTGATGCGTTGATGGGCAAAGATGCAACAGCGCAAGCTGAACTTGACCAAATCATGATCGACGTAGATGGCACAGAAAACAAAGATAAGCTAGGCGCTAACGCGATTCTTGCAGTTTCTTTGGCTGCTGCTAAAGCGGCTGCAGCATTTAAAGGCGTTCCTTTATATGCGCACATCGCTGATCTAAACGGCACCCCTGGCCAGTACTCTATGCCTGTTCCTATGATGAACATCTTAAACGGTGGTGAGCACGCTGATAACAACGTTGATATCCAAGAGTTCATGGTTCAACCTGTTGGTGCGAAAAGCTTCCGTGAAGCACTACGTATGGGCGCTGAAATCTTCCATAGCCTAAAGAGTGTGCTTAAGGCTAAAGGCCTAAGCACTTCAGTGGGTGATGAAGGTGGTTTCGCACCAGACCTAGCATCAAATGCTGACGCACTTGCCATCATCAAGGTTGCAGTAGAGCAAGCAGGTTACACGCTAGGTACTGACGTTACACTAGCACTAGATTGCGCTGCATCTGAGTTTTATAAAGATGGTCAATATGACCTATCTGGTGAAGGAAAAGTATTCTCTGCAAACGGTTTCTCTGACTTCCTTAAGTCGCTAACCGAGCAGTACCCAATTGCTTCAATCGAAGATGGCTTAGACGAGTCAGATTGGGATGGCTGGGCTTACCAGACTCAAATCATGGGTGACAAGATCCAGCTTGTTGGTGACGACTTATTCGTAACTAACACTAAGATCTTAAAGCGCGGTATCGACAACAATATTGCTAACTCAATCCTGATTAAGTTTAACCAAATCGGTTCACTTACTGAAACCCTAGCTGCAATTCGAATGGCGAAAGAAGCGGGTTACACTGTGGTGATCTCTCACCGTAGTGGTGAAACTGAAGATGCAACGATTGCCGATCTTGCTGTAGCGACTTCTGCAGGTCAAATCAAGACGGGTTCACTATGCCGTAGTGATCGTGTTGCTAAGTACAATCAGCTACTTCGTATCGAAGAGCAGTTAGGCGAAAAAGCTCCTTATAACGGTCTTAAAGAGATCAAAGGTCAAGCATAAATCGCTATAAACTTTAAAAAGGCCACCACTCGGTGGCCTTTTTTGTTGTACTATCTGTCTAATATTCTCAATTTCTATTGTTAATCATGAAACGCCTTCTTATTGTATTAATCGCTTTGCTTGCCATGCTTGAATATCGCCTTTGGTTTGGGGAGAAGAGCCTTGCTGAGTCTTTTCATTTGCAGGAGCAAATTAAGCTTCAGCAGCAAAGTAATGCGCAATTAGTTGCACGTAACCAAGTCTTAAGAGAAGAGATTAATGATCTTCGTAGTGGCACCGAGGCGTTAGAAGAGCGTGCTCGCAATGAGTTAGGCATGGTTAAAGAGGGAGAAACCTTCTTCCGTGTTGTCGGAGGCGAACGCGGCAATAAACCAAATGATTAACCAGCGTTGATTGTTTGTGTATTTAGTAAAGTCCTAGGTCGATGAGAGAAAGATGTCGTTAATATATGGAGCTCAATCATGAGCCAAACACCTAAGCAAATTATTGCAATTGTCCCAGCTGCCGGTATTGGTAGTCGTATGGGGGCAGAGATCCCAAAGCAGTACCTTCAGCTAAACCAGCAGAGCATCTTGAGCCATACCTTAGATTGTCTATTATCACATCCAAACATTGAGAAAGTGATTGTCGCGTTGAATCCGGCAGACGCCATCTTTGCCAGTTTGGAGCAAGCTAAACACCCAAAATTGCAATGTGTTAATGGCGGCCAAGAGCGGGCAGACTCGGTATTAGCTGCGTTAAAGGTTGCGAGTCTAGATGCTTGGGCATTAGTGCATGATGCTGCGCGTCCGTGTTTGACCCATCATGATATAGATAAGTTAATTGAGTCTGCTAGTACGTTCCCGCAGGGTGCCATTTTAGCGGCGCCAGTGCGTGATACGATGAAACGTAGCGATGCTAATGGCTTAATTAGTGAAACAGTCTGCCGAGAAAGACTATGGCATGCATTAACGCCGCAATACTTTCCTGTTTCAAGTTTGATGCATCACTTGAGCGATGCATTAGCTGCTGGTGCACTGATCACTGATGAGGCCTCTGCTATGGAATGGGCTGGAATTATGCCGGGGATCGTCTCAGGACGTGCCGATAACATTAAAGTGACGCACCCAGATGATTTGCAACTTGCAGCGCTGTTTCTCAAAAATACACTATAACAAGCAGCCGTAGCATCCATTAGATAGATAAATAGGAACACCTATGAAAATTAGAATTGGTCACGGGTTTGATGTACACAAGTTTGGTGGCGAGCCACCACTTATTCTAGGCGGTGTCGAAGTACCTTACGATGTGGGCTTAATTGCACATTCTGATGGTGATGTCGTCCTGCATGCAATCTCTGATGCGATTCTTGGAGCGATGGCGCTAGGCGACATTGGCAAGCATTTCCCAGATACCGACCCCGAGTTCAAAGGCGCTGACAGCCGTGTCCTGTTAAGGCATTGCTATAAGTTGGCGACCGATATGGGCTTTAGCCTATCTAACTTAGATGTCACGATTATTGCTCAGGCGCCGAAAATGGCTCCTCATATAGAAGCTATTCGAGCGTTGTTATCTGAAGATCTTGCAGCAGATATTAATGATATCAATGTTAAGGCGACAACAACGGAAAAGCTTGGCTTTACTGGCAGAAAAGAAGGCATAGCAGTTGAAGCCGTTGTGCTGATGATAAAAGCCTAGTTAATTGTGTAGGCTTGCTAGCTTAGCAAGCAGTAGTAACAATAGATTTTAAAGATAGTCAGATACTTTAGTGAGATCATTTAGCGATATGAGCGAATTACATTATTTATACGGCAAGCCAACTTCCACTGCCGATCTGCGTACCCATAATAGTGACTTTCAAGTGCAAGAGATTTTACCTTTCGCACCGACAGGCGAGGGTGAGCATCATTTGCTCCACATCCGTAAAGACGGACTCAATACTCTTGAAATAGTCAAGAGGCTATCGATCTTTGCGCATGTACACCCAAAAGAGGTGACATATGCAGGTCAAAAAGATAAGCATGCAGTGACAGAACAATGGTTTGGGGTGCGTATTCCAGGCAAAGAAACGCCAGACTGGCAGCAGCTAAATTGTGAGCAAGTTACAGTACTTAGCGCTGCAAGACACAGCAAAAAGCTACGGATTGGCGCACTAGCAGGCAATCGCTTTACCCTGATTTTACGTAATGTTAGCGATATTAATGATGTGATTAGACGTATTGACTTAGTTAGGGAACAAGGCGTACCGAACTATTTTGGTGAGCAACGTTTTGGGCATGATGGTAAAAATTTAGTGTTTGGTCGCCAGATGTTTACAGGCCGTAAAGTTAAAGACCGTAACAAGCGTAGTATGTATCTGTCTGCAGTACGCTCAAACGTGTTTAATGTTGCTGGTTCAGGTCGTTTAGCGCTGCACGGCACTAAACCCTTAGCGGGTGATTGTGTCATGCTTGCTGGCAGCAAAAGTTACTTTGTTGCAGAGCAGTGGGATGAAACATTAATAGAGCGCCTAAATAATAAAGATATTCAGCTTTCTGCACCATTATGGGGGCGTGGCTTACCGCTTGCTCAGGGAGAAGCCGCTCAGTGCGAGGCAGACGCTCTTGAGTCACTCGCAATTGATAAAGACGGTTTAGAGCATGCAGGTCTTAGCCAAGAGAGACGTGCTTTGTTACTTGAGCCACAACATCTGCAATATCAAGTAGATGAAGATACCATTACCCTTAAATTTGCATTACCATCAGGCTCTTATGCAACCTCGATACTGCGTGAGCTGTTTCAGTATCAAGATGTTCAAGAAGTCGCGCGTCAACAGATGCTCGCTGAACAAAGAAGCGCTGAGGCTGAGCAATGAAGATTTTGATCAGCAATGACGATGGTGTAAATGCTGAAGGTATTGCTGCGTTAACCGCAGCATTGAGCCAAATAGCAGAAACATTGACGGTTGGACCTGATAGAAACTGCTCTGGTGCGAGTAACTCGTTAACCTTGACCAATCCACTACGACTGAATACCTTAGATAATGGTTTTATTTCAGTGAGTGGCACGCCGACTGATTGTGTGCACTTAGCAATTAGAGAGCTGTATCAAGATGAACCCGATATGGTGGTATCTGGTATTAATGCGGGTGCGAATATGGGTGATGATACTCTGTATTCAGGTACCGTTGCCGCTGCAATGGAGGGGCGCTTCTTAGGCTTTCCAGCCATTGCTATCTCATTAGTTGGTCATGAGTTGAAACACTATGATACCGCGGCTCATTATGCGTTAAAAATTGTTAAAGCTTTGCAAGAGAGCCCTGTTGCACAAGATAAAATCTTGAATATTAATGTGCCAGATCTTCCTTTGGATGAAGTCAAAGGCATTAAGATAACCCGCCTTGGTGCACGGCATCGAGCCGAAGGGATGGTGAGAACCCAAGATCCTGCGGGCCGAGAGATTTTTTGGTTAGGGCCACCAGGTGATGAGCAAGATGCGAGTGAAGGAACTGACTTTTATGCCGTTGCCAACGGCTATGTGTCTATCACGCCGCTCACTGTTGATTTAACGGCATTTGAGCAAGTGAGTGCCTTAGAGAACTGGCTAACTCAGATCCACGATTAATTGGTGCACGACCTTGTTTACATGGGGCGTGCTGAAATTAATGAATTGCCCAATAACAGTATCATCACTGTTCGAATAAATGACATTTTGGACTATTGGAATAACAGAAATATGAACCCAGTCGCCTCAACATCAGCATTGAACCTTGCAAGAAGTTTGTTTGAGGCAGGGATCCGTAATGAAGCGGTACTACTGGCAGTGGCAAACACCCCGAGAGAGCAATTTCTCGATGCGGCTCTGGGTCACAAAGCTTATGAGAATACGGCGCTGCCTATAGGGCAAGGGCAAACGATTTCTCAGCCCTATATTGTTGCTAAAATGACAGAGATCATCTTGCAAACTAAGCCAACAAAGGTGTTAGAGATAGGAACTGGCTCAGGTTATCAAGCTGCCATTTTGGCAAAATTAGTACCGCAGCTGTTTACTGTGGAGCGGATCAAGAGCTTACAGATCCAAGCTAGGCAAAGATTAAAAAGGCTCGACTTACACAATATCGCTTTTAAATATGGTGATGGTTGGCAAGGATGGCCGAGTAAAGGCCTTTATGATGCAATCATGGTTACTGCTGCAGCAAGCTCAATTCCCGAGGCATTGGTCTCTCAGTTAGTTGACGGTGGCATCTTAGTGATCCCGGTTGGGGAAACCGCGCAGCAGTTATTAACAGTGACACGTCGTGGTGATAAATATTCGTCTGAAGTCGTTGAAGATGTTCGTTTCGTGCCACTTATTAATGGCGAACTTGCATAGTTTTTTTCCATAAGCATTAAACAGTGAAATAGGTTGATTTGGGGTGATGAGTTAATAATGAGGTTGGTATGTTTGTTAAGTGTCTGCCTATCACTGGTGCTATGTGGCTGTAGTTTTCAGGCTGATAGGCCCGCTCCTGTGGAGTCTTTGAATGGACCATCAACGCCGTCGATCAGTAAAGGATCGATAACGGCAAGCCGTTATGTGGTTAAAAAAGGCGATACTTTATATTCAATCGCATGGGGATCTAATAAAGATTTCGTTGATATTGCTAAGAGCAATCGTCTACCAAAGCCTTATACCATCTACCCTGGACAAGTTTTGAGCTTAAGCTCTAAAAAATATGTTACAAATAGCCAAAGTGTTAAAAAAACAACTAATTCAGCGCCTAAAAAACCAGTTAAGTCGAGTAAAGGCGATTCAAGTCAACAGGTTAGTGTTAAACCTGTATCTGTAAGTCCTCAGAATGAAAGGTCAAAAAAACAGCTTGATCCTAATCCTAAGCCTGCGTATTCTGTTACAAGCAGTCAACAAGATGCTAACAGGGTTGTCCACAAGCCAGCCGAGCTTCCAAACAAAGTAAGCAAATGGTCATGGCCTGTAAAAGGAAAAGTGTTTGGTACTTTCTCTGCCAAAGAGCAGGGAAATAAAGGAATAAAGATCGCTGGAAATCGAGGTGATGCGATTAAAGCAGCTGCAAGCGGTAGAGTTGTTTATGCTGGTAGTGCACTTCGAGGGTACGGTAATTTGGTTATCATCAAACATAGTGATGATTATCTCAGTGCTTATGCTCATGCAGATAAGATCTTAGTTAAAGAAAAGCAGGCTGTCACGATTGGACAGACTGTAGCGACAATGGGTAATACTGGTACTAATCGGGTCATGCTACATTTTGAGATCCGCTACCATGGTAAGTCAGTAAACCCTTTAAAATTTTTGCCTAAACAATAGTTAATGTTTGTTAGGTTGCCAATTTGGCGGATCGGAGGATAGTAACGTGCAGTAATTTATTTAGAAATTCGGGAGAGATATTATGGGCAGAGTAAGTAATGCCGTTGTAGCAGATAACGCTAAAAGTCAATCTGCAGATCAGTTAACGAATAAAGATACTAAACAAGAGATCAAAGAAGCTGAACTTGAGCAGCAAGTACAAGATGATCTACAAAAAAATCTAGATGCGACTCAATTGTATCTAGGCGAAATTGGTTTTTCCCCCCTCCTCAGTGCTGAGGAAGAAGTCTATTTTTCACGAAAGTCCTTAAAAGGCTGTGAGAAATCTCGCAATCGTATGATTGAAAGTAACCTCAGGCTAGTCGTAAAAATTGCTCGTCGATACAATAATCGTGGCTTAGCGCTGCTAGATCTTATCGAAGAAGGTAATTTGGGCTTGATCCGTGCCGTAGAAAAATTTGACCCCGAGCGTGGTTTCAGATTCTCAACCTATGCAACATGGTGGATTAGACAGACGATTGAACGAGCAATCATGAATCAGACTCGTACTATTCGCTTACCTATTCATGTTGTCAAAGAGCTTAATGTTTATTTGCGTACAGCCAGAGAGCTCGCACATAAGCTGGATCACGAACCGACAGCAGAAGAGATCGCTGACCAACTCGATTTACCGAGTGCAGATGTTAGCCGTATGCTCAAGCTCAATGAAAGAATTACTTCTGTCGATACACCGCTAGGTGGCGAAAGTGATAAAGCCTTATTAGATGTACTTGCTGATGATGACAACGTAGGGCCAGATTATAAGGTTCAGGATGAAGATATGTCTAAGTCCGTTGTTAAGTGGTTAGATGAACTCAATACTAAGCAACGAGAAGTGCTAGCGCGCCGATTCGGTTTGTTAGGTTATGAGCCGTCAACTCTAGAAAATGTAGGCAAAGAGATTGGTTTGACTCGTGAAAGAGTACGTCAAATTCAGGTCGAGGCGCTTAAGCGCTTGAAGGACTTACTGGGGGCGCAAGGCCTTTCTGTAGAAGCAATCTTCAGAGTGTAATCTAGAATGTAATCTAGAGTATAAAAAGTAAGGGTATAAATAAAAGCGCAGCTGATTATCAACTGCGCTTTTTTAGTATCTCATGTTTGGCGTTTAGCGCACTTTAGCTCAGCGCACTTTAATTTAGCCATATTGAAGCAATATGGCGACTGAGCACTTCAAACAATTAAAGTGTCAACTTCTTAAGGTTGTATAGATAATCTAATGCTTGTCTTGGCGTTAATTCATCCGGGTTTAGCTTGGCTAATGCTTCCAAAGCGGGAGATGGCGCCGGTGCTGAAAAGCTCATGCTTTGCTGTAAAGGCTGCTGAGCATTATTGGATTGATTATCATGATCGCGGCTTTCTAACTGATGCAACTTATGCTTTGCGGCGCTAATCACACAATTAGGCACACCGGCAAGCGCAGCTACCTGTAGGCCATAACTGCGGCTCGCTGCACCTTCTTGAACAGCATGCATAAATACAATGTTATCGCCATGCTCGACGGCATCTAAATGCACATTCTCCACATTAGATAATTGCTCTGGCAGTTGAGTTAACTCAAAGTAATGGGTGGCAAATAGCGTCATTGCTTGTAAGTGTGTAGCCAAATACTCTGCAGCAGACCAAGCAAGTGAAAGACCATCGTAAGTTGAAGTTCCACGGCCAATTTCATCCATCAACACTAAGCTGTTAGGGGTCGCGTTATGTAAGATGTTGGCAGTTTCAGTCATCTCGACCATGAAAGTTGAACGGCCAGAGGCTAAATCATCAGATGCACCGATTCGGGTGAATATTCGATCTACAGGACCAATAACGGCATGCTCTGCTGGAACATAACAGCCAATATGTGCCATTAGGGTAATCAATGCGACTTGGCGCATATAGGTAGATTTACCGCCCATGTTTGGACCTGTCACAATTAACATCTTGCGTTGATTGTTTAAAGTCACAGGATTGGCAATAAATGGGCTTTGGCTGACTTGCTCTACCACTGGATGGCGACCCGCTTCTATTTGGATCCCTGAAATAGTTGATAGCTCTGGGCAGTGATAGTTCAGGCTCTCTGCACGCTCGGCAAAATTACATAGCACGTCTAATTCAGCAGAGGCTCTAGCAAAATCTTGTAACTCATGTAATTTAGGCAAGATAAGATCAAACAGTTGTTCCCAAAGCTGCTTTTCAAGCGCTAACGCTTTACCTTGGCTAGATAATACCTTTTCTTCGTGCTCTTTAAGCTCAGGGATAATATAGCGTTCAGTGTTCTTGAGTGTTTGTCTACGTTGGTAGCTTAGTGGTACCAAGTCAGACTCACGGCGACTGACTTCGATATAGTAGCCATGAACGCGATTGTAGCCGACCTTTAACGTAGAAATTCCTGTCTGGTGTTTTTCTCTAGCTTCAAGCTCATGAAGGTAATCGGTTGCGCCTTCACTGAGTTTACGCCATTGATCGAGCTCTTCGTTGTATCCTTCACGGATCACACCACCATCACGAATTAGCATCGGAGGATTATCGACTACGGCGCGTGATAGTAGCTCAAGTTCATCGGGGAACTCACCAATCACTTGCGATAGATATTTAAGGTGTGCAGCAGTAGCTTGAGTCAACGTTTGTTGCAACTGGGGTAGTAATGCGAGCGCTTGACGTAAGCGAGCAAAGTCTCGTGGACGGGCATTGCGTAGGGCAATACGTGCAGTAATTCGCTCAATATCACCAAGGGCTTTTAAATCTTCCGATAGCACTTCATAGTGACCATTACCCAGCAACTCTTCAATCGAGGCCTGTCTTGCACGAATAATATCATGGTCACGAAGTGGCTGATGTAACCAGCGCTGCAGCATACGACTGCCCATAGGCGTAACAGTGTTATCGAGCACGGAGGCGAGGGTGTTTTCTCGCCCACCTTGCAAGTTCACCGTTAGCTCTAAGTTACGACGCGTTGCAGCATCTAGCACTATGCTGTCAGATTGATTAAAACGCACAATCGAGTTGATATGTGGTAGTGCGGTACGTTGAGTATCTTTGACGTACTGCATTAAGCAGCCTGCAGCCTGGAGTGACAGTCTCGCGTCTTCGATGCCAAAGCCTTTTAAATCTTTAGTGCCGAACTGATTGAGCAGTAATCGATGGCAAGTGTCGTAGTCGAACTCCCATTCTGGTCGGCGTCGAGTGCCATTCATTGCAGCGATTAGACTCATTTCAGAGAAGTCTTCGCTATAGAGTAATTCAGCGGGGTTGGTCCGTTGTAACTCGGCTTCAAGCGCTTCAGTATTGGCAAGTTCAGTAATGACAAAACGACCTGAAGCAACATCTAAAGTTGCATAGCCGTAACCGGTTTTACCCTGGTAAAGCGCTGCAAGTAAGTTGTCTTGTCTTTCTTGCAGTAGGGCTTCATCGGTTAAGGTTCCAGGGGTAACGATACGTACTACTTTACGTTCAACCGGTCCCTTAGAGGTCGCAGGATCGCCAATTTGTTCGCAAATCGCTACCGAAACACGAAGTTGCACTAGCTTGGCCAGATAACCTTCAACCGCATGATAGGGCAGACCTGCCATCGGAATCGGGTCTCCACCACTTTTACCTCGTGCGGTTAATGAGATCCCTAGTAGCTCAGAGGCTCGTTTGGCATCCTCATAAAAGAGCTCATAGAAATCGCCCATACGATAAAAGAGCAACATGTCTGGATGTTGGGCTTTTAACGTCAAATATTGACGCATCATTGGGGTATGTTTTTCTAAGCTTTGCGGATCAATAGCGGTCATCGATTTGTTTTGCCTGTGATTTACTGTGGCGGCTAAAAGCGCCTGAAACAATATTGGCGCTAATCTTAACAATATTTTGTCTAGATTAGGCGGAATTCTTACAGTGTTTCAGCAATAAATTACTGTGCAAAAATGCTAGATGCTCCTAAATGATTGATTTTAAACTTTTTGTAAAATATTTTTACACAGCACTTGATACTGTATGATTGTACAGTATACTAGTTTCATATTGAGGCTCTAGCCAAGGCTAAAATGAGTCGTCACCAAATGAAAATTCAGTGCCAATACCGTGTAGCACTGTGATCCAGAGGATATCAGAATGAAGATAGATCCAAATAAAGAGAAAGCACTGAACGCCGTTTTAGGTCAGATTGAGAAGCAGTTTGGTAAAGGCTCAATCATGAAGCTAGGTGAAGACCGTTCAATGGACGTAGAAACGATTTCTACTGGCTCATTATCTTTGGATGTTGCTTTAGGTGCAGGCGGATTGCCTATGGGTCGTATCGTTGAAATCTACGGTCCAGAGTCATCAGGTAAAACAACACTGACCCTAGAAGTGATTGCAGCAGCTCAGAAGCAGGGAAAAACCTGTGCCTTTATCGATGCAGAGCATGCTCTAGACCCTATTTATGCTAAAAAGCTAGGTGTTGATATCGATAACCTACTTTGTTCTCAGCCTGATACAGGTGAGCAAGCACTAGAAATTTGTGACGCATTAACACGCAGTGGTGCTGTAGATGTTATCGTCGTTGACTCGGTAGCAGCATTGACACCAAAAGCTGAAATCGAAGGTGAAATTGGTGACTCTCACATGGGCCTTGCGGCGCGTATGATGAGCCAAGCGATGCGTAAGCTTGCTGGTAACCTTAAGCAGTCAAACACTTTGCTAATCTTCATTAACCAAATTCGTATGAAAATTGGTGTTATGTTTGGTAATCCAGAGACGACAACGGGTGGTAACGCTCTTAAGTTCTACGCTTCAGTTCGTCTAGATATTCGCCGTACTGGTGCGATTAAAGATAGAGAAGAAGTGATCGGAAACGAGACCCGTGTAAAAGTGGTTAAGAACAAGATTGCTGCGCCATTTAAACAAGCTGAATTTCAGATCCTTTATGGCCAAGGCATTAACAAAACTGGCGAGCTCGTTGACTTAGGTGTTATGCATAAGCTAATTGAAAAGTCAGGTGCCTGGTATGCCTATAAAGGCAATAAGATTGGTCAAGGCCGTGCAAACGCAGGTAAGTACTTAATCGAAAATCCTGCAGTGTCAGATGAAATCGAAACGACGCTACGCGCTATGCTGTTAGGCAAAGGTGAGAAGGTTACTGCTGAGGCTGCCGATACAGCCGGTGACAACGTTGACTTAGAGACTGGCGAAGTATTTTAAGCCCACTCTAAATGCATAGCTGAGCCTTTCAGCTATGCATTTCGCGGTTGCGCTATGAGTTTTATTCCACGATGAATAACTCTGTGCGCCGCGACCATTCTCGTAAGAGAGCTCGACTAGATCACCCATCCAAGATTTCTATTTTCTGCAACTAAAAACTCTTCGATAGCGACAAACTCATTGCGTCATGATATTCCCCATTGCGCAACTGTGTTTATGACGAACTACAAACGGCTACATTTGATGCGCTAGCAAGTATTTAGCAGATTCCGTTATCTTCTTATATTGACTCATTCAAGCTTCAGGGCGCTAATTTCTTAGCCACTACACAGTTTTGTATCAACAGGGCTGGTTGTTAGCCATGACTCTGCTTATAATGCTATCCATAAAAATTTATCACTCAGCTCTTTTGGAGCTATTTGCACAACCTAATTCAGGACGGTTTCATGTATCAAACCACTGCAGCACTGCGAAGTGCTTTTTTGGAATATTTCCGCACAAATGGTCACCAGGTCGTTGATAGTAGTTCGCTCGTTCCTGTGAACGATCCAACCCTACTATTTACTAATGCGGGTATGAACCAGTTTAAAGATGTGTTTTTGGGTGCTGATAAGCGTAGTTACTCTCGTGCAACTTCTTCACAGCGCTGTGTACGCGCGGGTGGTAAGCACAACGATTTAGATAACGTTGGCTATACAGCTCGTCACCATACTTTCTTTGAAATGTTAGGTAACTTTAGCTTTGGTGATTACTTCAAAGAAGAAGCGATTAACTTTGCATGGACTTTCCTTACTGAAGAATTAAAGCTGCCAAAAGAGCGTCTTTGCGTCACTATTTATGAAACAGATGATGAAGCGTTTGAAATCTGGAATAAGAAAATTGGCGTTGCAGCAGAAAACATTATCCGCATCGGCGACAATAAAGGTGCAGCTTACGCATCAGATAACTTCTGGCAAATGGGCGACACAGGTCCTTGTGGACCTTGTTCTGAAATCTTCTATGATCATGGCGATCATATCTGGGGTGGACGCCCTGGTACACCTGAAGAAGATGGCGATCGCTTTATTGAGATCTGGAACATCGTATTTATGCAGTACAACCGTCAAGCTGACGGTGAGATGAAGCCACTGCCTAAGCCATCTGTTGATACTGGTATGGGTATTGAGCGTATCGCTGCCATTATGCAGGGTGTACATTCAAACTATGAGATTGATATTTTCCAAGCGTTAATCAAGAAAGCGGCCGCTATTCTTGGTGTAACAGATCTTGAAAACAAATCGCTACGTGTGATTGCTGACCATATTCGTTCATGTGCCTTCTTGATTGCGGATGGCGTTATGCCGTCAAATGAAGGCCGCGGCTATGTACTGCGTCGTATTATTCGTCGTGCAGTCCGTCACGGTAATAAGCTAGGTGCAACTGAAAGCTTCTTTTATAAGTTAGTGCCAACACTCATCGAAGTGATGGGCGATGCAGCGAAAGGCTTGCAAGAGACTCAAGCTATTGTTGAGAAGTCGCTTAAAGCTGAAGAGGAGCAGTTTGCTCGTACATTAGAGCGTGGGCTAGGTATTTTGGATGCCGCGCTATCAGCATTAACAACTGATGTTTTAGATGGCGAAACAGCATTTAAGCTTTATGACACCTATGGCTTCCCTGTCGATTTAACTGCTGATGTTTGTCGTGAGCGTGAAATCACTGTCGATGAAGCTGGCTTTGAAGTGGCAATGGCGGAGCAGCGCAGTCGCGCACAGGCTGCGGGTCAGTTTGATACCGACTATAACGAAGGTTTAAAAATTGACGAACAAAGTCGTTTCACTGGTTATACCGAGCTTAATAACCAAGCGACAGTAACGGCTATCTTCACATCAGGTGAAGCAACAGACGCTATTGCGGCAGGTGATGAAGCGGTTATTGTACTCGACAACACACCATTTTATGGTGAGTCGGGCGGTCAAAGTGGCGATAAAGGTATATTGATTGCAGAGGGAGTTGAGTTCACTGTTACTGACACACAAAAGTATGGTCAAGCAATTGGACATATCGGGCGTGTTATCACTGGCGAGCTTAAAACCGGTCAGGCATTAACCGCTAATGTTGATAAGAAGCTACGTCATAGAACAGAGCTAAATCACTCAGTTACCCACCTTTTACACGCAGCGCTACGTCAAGTACTTGGTACTCACGTGACTCAAAAAGGTTCTTTGGTCGATCCAGACCGCTTACGTTTTGACTTCTCTCACTTTGAAGGTGTTAAAGCGCATGAGCTGAAAGAGGTTGAAGAGCTTGTTAATACACAAATTCGTCGTAACCACGAATTGACTGCTGAAGTCATGGATATCGAATCTGCCAAAGAAAAAGGTGCAATGGCACTGTTTGGTGAGAAATATGATTCTGAAGTACGTGTTGTGACCATGGGTGACTTCTCTATTGAGCTATGTGGTGGTACTCACGTTGGCCGTACTGGAGATATAGGTTTATTCAAGATCACCTCTGAAGGTGGTATTGCTGCAGGCGTGCGTCGTATCGAGGCTGTAACCGGTGCTGCTGCTATGGCCTATGTTGCTAAGCAACAAGCAGACCTAGAAGAAGCTGCTGCACTATTAAAGGGTGACAGTGCTTCAGTGGTGACTAAGCTTAAGGCGCAGCTTGATAAAACTAAGCAGCTTGAAAAGGAGCTATCTCAGTTGAAAGATAAGCTGGCTGCAGCGACAAGTGCCGATCTTGCTGGCGAAGCTGTTGATGTAAATGGCGTTAAGGTGTTAGTTAAGAAGCTTGAAGGTATCGATGCAGGCGCACTACGCGGCCTGCAAGATGAGCTTAAGCAAAAGCTACAATCTGGTATTGTGGTTCTTGCTATCGCAGGCGAAGATAAGGTTAACTTGATTGTTGGTGTGACTAAAGATTTGACTGGCAAAGTCAAAGCGGGTGAATTAGTCGCTTCTATCGCTGTTCAAGTTGGTGGTAAAGGTGGCGGACGTCCTGACATGGCTCAAGCTGGCGGTAGCCAGCCAGAGAACCTTGACGGCGCGTTAGAGCAAGTTATCCCTTGGATAACCGCTAAACTGTCTTAAATAGGCTAAAGCGATAGCTAACCTTAAATAAAAACGTCCGTTATGGACGTTTTTTTATGGAATAAATAAACTTATTTTGATTTATTAAAACGGTTTTTGCCTGCGAGTATATATCCGGTTGATAGTGATTTTAACTGATGTTTATGGGCAGGGAATTTAAGATGAATAGCCTTTATTTTAAAACTGAATTAGAGAGTTGTTTAGCCTAAGTTTGTATATTGTAGCCTTAGATTTGGGTAATCTTCTAATTCATGCTAGTTTAATGTTAACACCTGATAATGATATTTATTGGGTAAAAGTTATTCTCAATCTGGTTAAAAAGGTTTCAAACACTTAACTGTGATATTTTACTGAAAAAGGTGTAATTATTTGACGCTTTTCTCATAGAATACTGTTATTTTGTACTAAGCTAACCTTATAATACAGTTATAACGGAATTATGCCGTATAAAGCAGAATTAGGAACTAAAGGAGCAAAATAATGCTGATATTGACTCGTCGTGTTGGTGAAACACTGATGATTGGTGATGAAGTAACTGTCACTGTATTAGGCGTTAAAGGTAACCAAGTAAGAATTGGTGTAAATGCACCTAAAGAAGTCTCTGTGCATCGTGAAGAGATTTACCAGCGCATTCAGTCTGAAAAATCAGGTACGCCATCAGAAGGCGGTAACTTTTGATCTAATCCAGATCAATTTAAGAATTCTAGAAGCCAGTTAATAACTGGCTTTTTTATTTTATGTCTCTTGAATATGCTAATACTAATCGATGTGGGTAACTTTTGATCTTAATGAGATCAATTGAAGAATTCTAGTCGTCAGTTGATAGCTGACTTTTCAAATTTTCGAGTCTATAAGTTTCCATAAACAGTTAAAAAATCCAATTTGAAGGAGAAGTTAGACTGTTATACAAGCAAGGTGCTTAAAAACAGCTCAAACGGGAATGCTTTCTTAAAAAGGGTTTGACTTATTTTCGGCAGACAGTAATATGTGCGCCAAGAAACGGAGAGGTGGCCGAGTGGCCGAAGGCGCTCCCCTGCTAAGGGAGTATGGGCTTTAACTCCCATCGAGGGTTCGAA